>DASRDE010000026.1:0-9442 GCA_035652755.1 Vulcanimicrobiaceae bacterium
AGGTGATGATTCGGCGGCGCGGCCAATTGGTAATGCCGCCCCCGGGCACGTACCGGCTTCCCACGGCTAACCCATACCCCTCTTCGAGCGCTTTCACCATTGCGGGCAGGATGTTGATGTCGTGGCTGAAGTCCGCGTCCATTGCGCCCAGCGCTTGCGAATCGGGGCGTGCGTAGCGCCAGCCCTCGATGACGCCGCTGGAAAGACCGAGTTTCCCCGGGCGATGCAGGCACCGGACCGGAAACTGCGAGGCAAGCCCGTCGACGATGGCACCGGTGCCGTCGGGCGAGTTGTCGTCGACGACGATGACTTCGCCGTCGAGCCCGTTGGAGGCGAAGAGCTCGCCGAGCGCGCGAATCAGCCGCTCGATGCCGCCGGCTTCATTGTAGGTGGGAATAACGACGGAGAATTTGAGCTGCGCCATGCCGTCGTCACCTATACGACGCGCCGAGCCGGGGTTCCGCGCGCAGCTGCGCTCTAGAGCTTATGAAGAACCGGATTCGCGGAAGGCTCGAAGGCGGGCAGTTCGTCGTAGGAGACACACCGCAATTCAACCCCGCCGTCATCGGCGATGGTGAGCACTTCGTCGGCGCCGATGAGCGTTTCTTCGCCGCGCGCGCTCCAGTAGACGAGTAAGAATTCGGCGCCCCGTGCCTGGCCTGAGGCGTAAACCGCGCGAATCTCGCCCGCGTGTTTTCCGTCGGCGGTTCGGACGGGGGCTCCTGAAGGCAGGTCTTCGAGCAATTTGGACATGCTTGGATTATAACCCGAGAACGTAGCCGATCATGCTCAGTGCGACCAGTCCGGCGGTTTCGGTGCGTAGAACGCGCCCGCCGAGCGACATCAGGTGCGCGCCGGCAGCCGCTGCCGAGTCGGCCTCGCGATGCGAAATGCCGCCTTCCGGCCCGATGACCACCAGGATACTGCGGACGCCTTCGAGCACCGCCGGCAGGCGTTCGCGCGGTGCATCCCCGGACGCAAGCTCCCATGCAAGCAGCACCGCGTCGAAATTAGGGAAATCGGCCACGAGCGCGTCAAAGCGCAGCGGCTCCCGCACGCCGGGTACGTCGCTGCGCCCGCACTGCTGCGCCGCCGTTCGCGCTAAACGCCTCCAGCGTTCGAGTTTGGCGGGCGCGACGTCATGCACGACGGCGTGTTCGCTTAGCAGCGGGACGATTGCAGCCGCGCCGAGCTCCGTGAGCTTCTCGACGACGTAATCCATCTTTTGGCCTTTAGGGACGCCTTGAGCTACCGTAATGGCGACCTGCGGCGCCGTTCGCGCAGCGAGGACCTCTTCCAAATGCGCCGTTACGCTTCGTTCGGCAATATGGACCGACGCCCGAAAATTCGTCGCCGCCGAATCGAAGATCTCGATCGCGTCTCCGCTCTTCATTCGCAGCACGTCCCTGATTTTATGCACGTCGCTTCCGCCGAATGCGACGGTGTCACCGCACCGGTGCGTACCCTCGATAAAGAAACGCGCCCGCTGCGTCACTACTCGGGCTTGAACGCGTCTTTGACTTTGTCGAAGAACGAGCGCTCGTCGATGCGATCGCCGCCGGCTTGGGCGTACTCTTCGAGCAGCTCGCGCTGGCGCCGATTGACTTTCGCTGGGACGACGACGTGAACCGTGACCATATGATCGCCGCGTGAATTACCGCGGACGCCCGGCATGCCGTGCCCGCGCATACGGAACGTCGTTCCCGATTGCGTACCGCCGTGAATGGCCAGCTGCAGATCGCCTTCGAGCGAAGGGACCGTGAGCTGCGCGCCCAGGGCCGCTTGCGGAAAGCTGATCGGCACGTCGACGTACGTGTCCATTCCATCGCGCTTGAACATGGGATGCGGCGCGATGCCCAAATAGACGTAGAGATCGCCAGCGGGTCCTCCGCGTATGCCCGCCTCACCATTGCCGGTAATGCGAATGCGGCTTCCGTCGTCCACGCCCGCCGGCACCTTTACGGTCAAGTGACGCTCGATCTCGCGGCGCCCGCGCCCGGCGCACGTGGGGCACGGGGTCTGCACGACCTGGCCGTCGCCGTTGCATTTGGTGCACGTGGATTGCGTGACGAATTGGCCGAGCGGCGTCTGTCGCGCCATGCGCATCACGCCGCTGCCGCCGCAGCGATCGCACGGGACGATCAGCGTTCCGGGTGCGGCGCCCGATCCCAAGCACGTTTCGCATTGCGCGAGATGATTGAATTGGATCTCGCGCGCCGTTCCGCTAAACGCCTCTTCGAGCGTGATCTCCAGATCGTAGCGCAGATCGGATCCGCGCGCAGGGCCCGCGCGGCGCGCTTGCGATTGCTGCGCACCCATCCGATCGCCGAAGAAAATGTCGAAGATGTCGCCGAAGCCGCTGCCGCCGAAGCCTTGATTGAAGCCGCCGAAGTCGGCGAAGCCGCCGGAAGCGCCATTGCCGACCGTACCGTAGCGATCGTATTGGGCTCGCTTGTTGGGGTCGGAAAGGACTTCGTACGCCTCATTGATCTCTTTGAAGCGGTGCTCGGCCTCCGCCTTGTTCTCGGCCACGTCGGGGTGGTGACGGCGCGCCAAGGCGCGATAGGCGCGTTTGATTTCGTCGGTGCTGGCGGTGCGGTTGACGCCGAGCACGTCGTAAAAGTCTTTGGTCGGCACGCTTCGTTACTTGATCTCTACGTCGGCTAGGCGTTCGGAGAGCGTTTCAGCCGTACCCGATGCGAGCGCCATCAAACGCCCGTACGGCATCCGGCGCGGCCCGAGGATGGAGAGCATGCCGATGGCCTGCTGGCCGAACCGGTAGGGAACGGTGACGATGCTGAAATCGGTCATCTCCTCCACGCCGAGCTCGTGTCCGATCTTTACGCTGGCGTTTTCCGAGTTCATCGAGTCGGCGACCAGATCGTACAGCGTCTTCTGCTCTTCCACTATGCGCAGGATCGAGCGCAGCTTGCGCAAGTCCTGGAACTCCGGCTGGTCGAGCAGATTCTGCGCGCCCGAGGCAGTCAGCGATGCTTGTTCGTTGGAGCGGGCGCCGCGGACAGCCGCGACCACCGCATTCTTCAAATCGTCCCGCACTCCAAGTTCAGACGCGGCCGCGGCGACGTCGGTTTCAGAGATCTCGCGAAGCAGGCGGCCGCCCAGATGCGCGTTGAGCGCGTTCGAGAATCTGGTCAGATCGTCGGGCGAAACGTCGTCGCGCAGTTCGAACAGGCTCTGAGCCGATACGCCGATGCTCGTCACGACGATGGCAACGCCGGTACGCGGGGCCAGCCAAATCAGCTGGACGTGGCGGAACGTCGTCGTATCGCTCGTCGGCTTGGTCACAAAGGCCAAATTCTTCGAAAGACGGCCCAGCATGCGCGTCGTGTTCTCGATGATCTCGTCGAGCTCGCGGCTGGCGTCGCGCAACTCTTCTTGAATGCGCCGGCGATCGTCAGGGCCCAAGCGTTCGGGTTCCATCAGATGATCGACGTACTTGCGGTAACCCGCGTCGGACGGCACGCGCCCGGCCGACGTGTGCGGCTGAATCAAATACCCGCCGGCTTCGAGTTCGGCGAGTTCGTTGCGCACCGTGGCCGAGCTCACGCCCAAATTGTATTTTTGGGTGAGCGACTGCGAGGCCACCGGCTCGGCCGTGGCGATGTACTCGTAGACCACCGTGGCCAGGATAAAGGCCTTGCGCTTGTCGAGCTGGTCCCCGCTGTTCACCATGCTATCTTAGCAATCTCGGTGACGGAGTGCCAATACTTTACCTGGGCGGCGCCCAGTAGGGCTGGCGCCCGCTTGACTGCTCTGCCCGTGGCGATTAGGGAGAACTCAAAGCCGCCTCGACCGCCGTCTGCAGCTCGTTCCACGACAGGCCGCCGACCGAGACGTACGTGACCGCGCCCGACGCATCGAGCACCACGGTGTCGGGGACTTCGGTGAGCGAGTAGGCCGCGTAGATCTTGCTTTGCGGATCCTCGATCAGCGGCAGGTCCAGACCGTGCGATTTCAGATAGCCGCGAGCGACGCCGGGCGCTTCGTTCCAGTCGATGGTGACGATGCGAATGCGATCGCCGTACGTCCGGCTCGCGCGTTCGAAGTAGGGAAGCTCGTCGGTGCACGGCGGACACCACGACGCCCAAAAATTAATGACCACCGGTTTGCCGCGCAGCTCCGAGAGCGGTTGCGCTCCGCGCGCCGTCGGAATGGAAAAATCCGGCGGGGGCGCACCGTAATGGACGTTTGCCAAACCGGTTCCGGTGGCAGCGGCGAGCACCGCGGCCGCGAGCAGTTTCACAGCGCCCTTTTTCGGCAGGCCCGCGCGGTTTCTCCCCGGTAGACGCGTCCATGGACACCGCAGCCGAGTCGATCGAGGCTCTCTCGCACGAGAGCCGGCGCTTTCCTCCGCCCGCCGAGTTTGCCGCACGAGCCAACGCGCAGCCGGGCATTTATAAAGAAGCCGAACGCGACTTCGAGGCGTTTTGGGCCTCGTGGGCACGCAAGCTGGAATGGAGCAAGCCATTCACGCGCGTGCTCGAGTGGGACGAACCGTTCGCGCGCTGGTTCGGCGACGGCGAGCTGAACGCGTCGGTGAATTGCTTGGATCGGCACGTGCGCGCCGGCCGGGGCGGCCGCATCGCCTACTATTATGAAGGCGAGCCCGGAGATCGCCGGGCGATCACGTACGCCGAACTGCTGCGCGACGTTTGCCGCTTTGCAAACGGACTGCGCAAGCTGGGGATCAAGAAGGGCGACCGCGTCGCAATCTACATGCCGATGATCCCGGAGCTGCCCGTCGCGATGCTGGCCTGCGCGCGCATCGGCGCACCGCACTCGGTGATCTTCGGCGGCTTCTCTCCGGATTCGATCGTCGATCGGGTCAACGACGGAGCATGCGTCGCGCTGATCACTGCCGACGCCGGCTGGCGCCGCGGAAACAAGGTTCCGCTCAAGCGCAACTGCGACATCGCGATGGAGCACACGCCGTCGATCAAGCATTGCATCGTTGCCAAACGCATCGGCGATCCGGTGCTCATGCACGAGCGGCGCGACCTCTGGTGGGACGAGGTAATCGACGGACAGCCTGACACGTGCGAGCCCGAGACAATGAACGCCGAGGATCTGCTCTTTCTGCTGTACACCAGCGGCACGACCGCCAAGCCCAAGGGCATTAAACACACGACGGGCGGTTATCTCACGCACGTCACCGCGACGCACCATTTGGTCTTCGATCTCAAGCCGGAAGAGGACGTGTACTGGTGCGCTGCCGACATCGGATGGGTCACCGGACACTCATACATCGTCTACGGCCCACTGGCAAACGGTGCAACGAGCGTGATCTATGAGGGGACGCCCGATTTCCCGGACAAAGATCGCTTGTGGCAAATCGTCGAGCGCTACAAGGTCAGCATTCTCTACACCGCGCCGACGGCGATTAGAACGTTCATGAAATGGGGCGATGAGTATCCGCGCCGCCACGATCTGAGCACGCTGCGTTTGCTCGGTTCGGTCGGTGAACCGATCAATCCTGAAGCCTGGATGTGGTACCGCGAGCACATCGGCGGAGACCGCTGCCCGGTCGTCGATACGTGGTGGCAAACAGAGACGGGCGGAATCATGATTTCGCCGCTGCCTGGCATCTCGCACACGCCGCCGGGGAGCGCAACGCGGCCGCTGCCCGGGATCTTCGCGGACATCGTCAACGATCGCGGCGAGTCGGTGCCGCTGGGCGGCGGAGGGTATGCCGTGTTGACGCGGCCGTGGCCCGGTATGCTGCGCGGCATCTACGGCGACGACGAACGCTACCGGCAAACCTACTGGTCCAAGTTCCCGCACAAGTATCTCGCGGGCGACGGCTGCCGGCGCGACACCGACGGCAACTACTGGTTCATGGGACGCATCGACGACGTGATGAATGTGAGCGGGCACCGCATTTCGACGACGGAAGTCGAAAGCGCGCTGGTCGATCATCACCGGGTCGCCGAAGCAGCGGTCTGCGGGAAACTCGACGACGTGACCGGACAGGCGATCTACGCGTTCGTTTCGCTGCGGGGCGGAGAGATCGGGAGCCCCGAGCTGGCCGACGAGCTGCGCGAGCACGTCGCCGAAAAGCTTGGAAAGTTCACTCGGCCCAAATACGTGACGTTCACGCAGGAGCTGCCAAAGACGCGAAGCGGAAAGATCATGCGCCGCCTGCTGCGCGACGTTGCGGAAGGACGAACCCTCGGCGATACGACCACGCTCGCGGATTCTAGCGTCGTGGAAGAATTGAAAGAGCGCGCGAAGATCGAGGTCACTCAAGAAGAGTAAGCGGGGCTGCGCCCTCGCGCAGCCCCGAACGTCCGCGGGCGATTACATCATCGCGCGCGCTTTTTTGTATCCCTTGGAACGGGCCGCTGCTTCGCACATCCATTTGCCGCCTTTGACGTGCCCGTACTCAGACGAGCCTTTCATGTAATACGTCATCGTGGAAGCGACGGCGTACACAGTTTGGCCCTTGCACGCGGGCATGTGCATCTTGGCGAATGCCGGCGCGCTGGTGGTCAAGAAGAGCGCGGCGACTGCGGAAGCAAGAACGGACGAGATCTTCATCGGTCAACCTCCTCCAAAAAAGACGCAAAAGTGCGTTCGGCCCTCCTTCGCAGGGGGCAGCCGCGATTCCGTTCGTACCTTTACGCTTTAGGGCGTGACGGCGTAGACCGTTCCGCACCCGGTGCTGTAGCAGTCGCCCGTCTTTCCGCCGCCCGATACGCCCAAGATGCGGTCGCGACCGAGATACAGCGTACCGTGCGGGTTGGCGCCGCCCATACCCCCGGTGAACGTATGCACGATCTGCTCTGAGTACGAGTTGCCGTGCGGAACGAGTTCAACCACCGTACCGTTACCCGCAGCCGTCGTGAAGAAAATCCCGCCCGAATCCAAAACCGGGGCGGAATTCGGGTAATACGCAGGCGCATTTTGACCGACGTTGTCCAGAATGGTCTCCGTGTAGCCTTGGTTTCCGGGAACCAGTTCGTACACTATTCCGTCGTTGTATGCGCCGCCGTACGCCGTCGTGCCGTACACGTTTCCGGCCGCATCCATCGTGATGCCGTTGGGCTGCGATCCGTCGCCCGGACCTCCGAATGTGTGCAGAACGTTGACCGTATAGGTTCCGCCCGACGGCTTGAGCTCGAGCACCGCGGCTACGCCGGTATTGAATTTATAGTTTGCCGCACCGAAAATGTCTCCGGAAGCGTCCACAGCTATCGCGCCGATCCAATGCCAATCCTGCAGTTTGTACAGCACCTGCGCTGTGTAACTGTTTCCGTTGGGCACGAATTTAACGATGTCCGTGAGATTTTGGCCGACGATCACGTCCGGATCGTAGACGGCGCCGTTGGAGATCGTCAAAGGCACGGCAAGCGCCGAATAGTTGGAATAAATGACGCTCGCGCTCCAAACTCCGCGCGCCTGTCGCGTCAACTCAAAGACGCCCGCCGTCGAAACGCCCAGCAGATTACCCGCCGCGTCACGCACTAAGGGCCCCGGAGATATGCCGGCCGGGCCGTTCGGGGCGAATTGATAGATGCGCCATTCCTGATAAGAGCCGTCACGCTTGGGCTGCAGGAGATAGACGAGCCCCGCGTCGTTGTCCCCGCCCTTGAGCGTCGCGCCGTAGATGTTCCCCTCGGCGTCGACCGCGACCGGCCCCATCGGGACCTCGCCGGAGCTCCGAGACGGGAAGGCGTACAGCTGCGTCTCGCGCGGCGATGGGTGAAAAGTCCTACTCAGGTCTCGGCTTTGCGGAGCGGGAGACGGCGATTGGCCCGCACATCCGGCCGCCGCAACGACCGCGAAAGCGCAGAACGCAAACAGTACGCGGCAATATCCACGGCGCATGCCACGATCCTAGCACCCGGCAAAGCGCGCGTCTATAAAAACTGACTTAAGTCGTCCAAATGTACTAGCCGCTTCGCCGGAGGTAACGCTTCCAGTATCGTCGCGCCGTAGCGCGACGAGACGGCGCGCCCGTCGAGGATGGCCACGACGCCGCGATCGCTTTTGCTCCGGATGAGCCGTCCGAAGCCCTGTTTGAGACGCACGATCGCCGACGGGACCATGTACTCGTCAAAGCCGCTGCGTCCGGCCGATTCAATCGCCTCCAGGCGCGCCTGCACGAGCGGATCGCCCGGCGACGGAAACGGCAGCCGGTCGATGATCACGCAGGAGAGCTGCTCACCGACGACGTCGATGCCTTCCCAGAAAGTTCCGGTCGCGAAGAGCACGGCATTGGGCGTGCTGCGAAACCATTCCATGAGATGGCGGCGCGGCAGCTCCCCTTGGAGGCGCACGGGAAACGGGATGCGCTCGCGCAGGAGCGCGTATACTTCTCGCAGGCGCGCGTACGACGTGAACAGGACGAACGCCCGTCCGCGGGTGCGGTCCAAACACTCCTCCACCAGGGGCGCGGCGCGGCGCGCAAAGTCGGGCGACTTCGGATTGAACTGCGGAGGCGCAACGTACAACCGTGCTTGCTGGGGATACTCGAAGGGCGAAGGCGCGATGAGTTCCTGCGCTTCGGGAACGCCCAGCGAGCGTTTGAGAAACTCGAATGCGCCTTGCTCGAGCGAACGGGCGTTCGCAATCGTGGCACTCGTGAGTACGACGCTCGGCGTACGTTCGAAAAGCGCCGCCCGAAGGAAATCGGCGACGTCGAAGGGCGCGCTGTTAATTTCGTAGCGGCCGTCGCTTTCGCCGCGCTCGACCCAGGCGATGGCGGTCTCGGCCGGCTGACGCGCACGTTCGATCGTGGCCTGATGCGCCAAGATGCCGCGCAGCGCCAGATCGCGGCGGCGTTCGGCTTCCGCTTCATTTTGCGGCCGGCGCCGAAGCGCGTCGTGCCAGTTGGCATAGAGCCAATTCTCGAGTTTGTACAGCGCGTCGCGCAATTCGTCCAGCGCCGGCGGAGCGTCGTCGTTCACCCTTAGCGGGTAGCGATCGCCCTCCACGCGCGCAAGCGTCGACTCCAAACCGCGCATCGCCGTTTCGAAATCGGTGTCGAAATGCGCAGGCAGCGTGTAATAGCGGTGCAGTTTGCGCAGCATGCGCCCGACCGTACCGCGAGAAAGCGTCGCCGTCAGTGCCGCAGTCGCCCACCGCTCGCACTGGTGAGCTTCGTCGAGGATCGCGTAGTCGTACGGCGGCAACAGACCGCCGCCCATCGCCAAGTCCAGAAAGAACAGCGCGTGATTGACGACGACGAGATCGGCGAACTTCGCCTCGTCCCGCTTTTTGAAAAAGAAACAGTCGCGGAAGTGCTCGCAAAACTCGCCGACGCAGTCGTCGGCGTCCGCGTCCAGCTGCTCCCATTCGTCGACGGGCGGCGCAAACGGGAGTTCTGCCCGGTCGCCGCTCTGCGTTCGCGCGCCCCACTCCCAAATCTGCTGCATGGTACGCGATGAGGCGAGCAGCCTTTCCGACTGCAGGCGCTCCA
>DASRDE010000027.1:0-8903 GCA_035652755.1 Vulcanimicrobiaceae bacterium
GAGCCGCGGCGTTATCGCTGGTCGAAATCGCGATGACCGCCCAGCCGTCGTTGCGCTGCACCAAGTTGAGCGCGCGGATGTCGACGCGCGCGTCGAGCAGTCTGCGCGACAGCTCGGCCACGGCGCCCGGGCGATCCTCGATCCGGGCGAGCAGCACCTCTTCCGCAACCGTTTGATAGCCTGCGGCGGTTAGCGCCGCAATGGCCGAGTCCGCCTGCTCGAGGTCGATGTGGATCAGGCCCTGCGAGCCGATCGTGTCGGCCGCGATGGAATCGATGCTGATGTTCTTTCGTGCCAAAACGTCGGTGACGTCGGCGAGCACGCCCGTGCGGTTAGGGGAGATGACGGTGATTCGCTGCACGCATGTCCTCCACGAAGGCGTCGATCTGTGGTTTTTCGATTCCCGGCATGACGATGAGATGCGAGATGCCGGCGTCGGTCGCGAGCTGCCAGCGCTCCCGCAGGTCGGCCGAAACGCGCGGAAAAACGACGGTTATGGCCGGCTCGTTGCGCCACGCGGGGATGCCGGCCGCCCGCAACTGCTCTTGCGCGTAGGCCGCCAGTTCCAGCGCGCCTGCAGCGCGCTTGCGCAAACCCGCCTCCCCCAGCGAACGGATTCGCTGCCAGAGAACCAGGGGCGTAAAGCCGTTGCGCGACCCCGAGATCGTCGTATCGAGGCTGCCGATGTAATCGATGGAGCGAGCGATCCGCGAAACGTTGCGCTTGCGGGCGAGGACGACGCCGCACGGCATCGGCGAACCCAAAAACTTGTGGCCGCTGATCGAGATGCTGTCCGCGCCGTCGGCGAAATCGAAGGCTTGGCGCGGCGACACGAACGGAAGATACGCGCCGCTGAGCGCCGCATCGGCATGGATGTACCGTTCACGAATCGCCATCGAGTCCATAATGCCGCGAATTTTCGCGACGTCGTCCCGCGCCTCGGTCATCGTCGTGCCGATGTTGGCGAACACGATCGGCGGAACGTCCCTGCGGATGCGCAGCGTCTCGCGCAGATCGTCGTAGTCGATCTCTCCGTTCGTCTGCGCGCGGATCATGATGTGCCGCATTCCAAGGAAATGCAGGTTCTTTGCCACGCTGTAATGCGTGCTCTCCGAGTAGTAGACGATCGCGCTCTGATGCAGCTCCCGGGCCAGATAGAGGCCGTAGAGGTTGCCTTCGGTGCCGCCGTTGGTCACATACCCCCACCAATCGTCTTCGGGGGCGCGCAGCAGCGCGGCAAAGAAACTCAAGACCTCGCGTTCGAATTCGCGCGTTTCGACTTGATACGTGGCGTCCGCGAACGGATCGCCCACGTTGTTCAGGGGAAATGCCAAGAAGCGCAGCAGATCGCCGCAGTCGAAGTCCTTCGCCGCCGGGTAACCCAGAGCGCGCGCGTTGCGCTCGGCAATGCGCTCGTAGAGGGCGTCTAACCGCGAAGCGGCGCCGCCGTCGTTGGGGCTATGCGTAGACGCCGCGCAGCTTGAGGGCCTGGACGACCCGGTCGATCCCGAGCATGTACGCCGACGTGCGGTACGGCACGCGATGGCGCTGCGAGATCGCCCGCAGCTCGTGGAAGTTCCCGATCAGCGTGTCCTCGAGCCGCTCGTTGACTTCGGACTCTTTCCAGAAGTAGCCCATGCGGTCTTGGACCCACTCGAAGTACGAAACCGTCACGCCGCCTGCGTTGGCCATGATGTCGGGTATGACGGTGATTCCGCGCTCGTTGAAGATGTGGTCCGCCTCCGGTGTCGTCGGACCGTTCGCGCCTTCCACGATCAGTTTGGCTTTAATCTCCGGCGCGTTCTCGGCGGTAAGCACCTTTTCGAGCGCCGCGGGCACGAGCACGTCGCAATCGGTTACGAGAAGCTCCGTATTGCTGATCTTGTCGCCGCCGCGGAAGCCGTCCAGGTTGTGATGCTCCTGCGAATGCGCGACCGCATTTGCCACGTCGATCCCGTTTGCGTTGTAGTACGCCCCCGTGACGTCGGAGATTCCGACGACGCGGCAGCCGCGCTCTTCGAACAGCCGGGCGGCCCACATGCCGACGTTGCCGAATCCTTGGATCACGATCCGCGCATCCTGAGGCAGAATGCCCATATTTTCCAGTTCGTCCATCGCGCAGATCGTCACGCCGCGGCCGGTCGCTTCGACGCGCCCTCTGGAGCCGCCGATGACCAGCGGCTTACCCGTGACCACGCCGGGCACCGACTGACGCATGTGCATCGAAAACGTGTCCATGAACCACGCCATCGTCTGCGGGTTGGTGTTGACGTCGGGGGCGGGAACGTCTTTATCCGGACCGACGACCTCGACGAGCTCGGCCGCGTAGCGCCGCGTGATGCGCTCCAACTCGCCCTGCGAGAGCTTGGTGGGGTCGCAAGTGACGCCGCCTTTTCCGCCGCCGAAGGGCAGATCGACGACCGCGCACTTCCACGTCATCCAAAACGCGAGCGCGGTGACCTCGTCCAGCGTAACGCCCGGGTGGAACCGGATGCCGCCCTTGGCCGGACCGCGCGCGAAGCTGTACTGCACGCGATAGCCGGTATACACTTCGAACTCGCCATTGTCGCGCTGAAACGGAATCGAAAAGATGATCTGACGCGTGGGGTGCGTCAGAATCGCGCGCATCGTGCGATCGAGTTCGAGCAGGTTCGCCGCCTCGTTGAAGTAGGCGATACCATCTCCGAAAACCGATACCTCGCGCACAGCGGTGGTCATAAAGCCTCGTGCCTCCAGCAAAAAATTCGAATTTCCGGGGAATTCTGGTTCCGGTTACGCCCGCGCGGTTCCCCTATGCACGACTGCGGTAAAGGTCGCAGCAGCCGTTCGATCTATACGTTGAACTTGAAATTGACGACGTCGCCCTCTTGCATGACGTACTCCTTGCCCTCTTGCCGCACGAGCCCCGCGTTGCGAAGCGCGTCCATCGTGCGATATTTCACGTAGTCGTCGTACGAAACGATCTCGGCGCGGATGAAGCCTCGCTCGATGTCGCTATGGATCTTGCCGGCGGCCGCGGGCGCCCGGGTGCCCCGCTCGATGGTCCACGCGCGCACCTCCTTCTCTCCGGCCGTTAGAAACGTCATCAGGCCCAGCAAGTCGTACGCCGAGAGGATCAGCTGGTCCAAACCGCCGCGCTCGATGCCCAGCTCGGCGGCGAAGGCCTTGGCGTCTTCCTCGCCCAGGCCGGCCAGCTCGGCCTCGACCTGCCCCGAAAACGCAACCACCTGGCTGCCGTCGCGGGCGGCAGCCTGCCGCACGGACTCGAGCAGCGGCCCGGGGTGCGCGATCTGCCCCTCGTCGATGTTCGCCACGTACAGCATCGGCTTGGCCGTGAGCAAGAACGCGTCGGCCGCGACCTGCGCCTCAGGCGAACCCGCCGGGAAGGACCGCGCCGGCGTGCCGCCCTCGAGGGCTTCCATGACGTGCTTGGCGGCTTCCACGTTCCCGCGCAGCTTGGGGTTGGCCCGAGCCTCGCGTTCGAGCTTGTCCAGGCGCTTGGCCAGCGTCGCCAGGTCCGCGAGCGCCATCTCCAGGTTGATGATTTCGATGTCGCGCTCGGGGTCGGGAGAGCCCTCGACGTGCGTGACGTTGTCGTCGGCGAAGCACCGGACGACCATGGCGACGGCATCGGTCTCGCGGATGTGGCTCAAAAACGCGTTCCCGAGCCCGGCGCCGCCGCTCGCCCCGCGGACTAAACCCGCAATGTCGACGAAGCGCACGGTCGCCGGAACGATGCGCTCGGTGCGAACCAGCTCGGCCAGGACCCCCAAGCGGGCGTCCGGCACCGCGACTTCGCCCACGTTGGGCTCGATCGTGGCGAAGGGGTAGTTCGCCGCAAGCGCCTGCGCCGAGCGCGTCAGGGCGTTGAAGATGGTGGACTTGCCGACGTTCGGCAGCCCGACGATTCCGCACGAAAGGGCCATAATGAACCGCGCTCCGTTCTGCCGGCCGTCCCGCGCGCCCTGGCTCGTGCGCTTGGACAGGCATGATTGGAACGCGAGCGCGTAGGATACGTCCCCATGCGTCAAATGAAGGTTGACAAACTCGGGATCGATCTGCTCACGCACGATCCCGTCGTCATCCTCAAAGACACCGACGGTAAGCGCTTCCTGCCGATTCTGATCGGACCGTTCGAAGCTACCGCTATCGCGCTCGCGCTCGAAGGCGCGCCCGTGCCGCGGCCGCTCACGCACGATCTCATGCGCACGATTTTTGAAACGCTCGACGCGCGGCTGGAGCAAGTCGTGATCCACGACATTCGCGAGTCGACGTTCTTCGCAAAGCTGATCGTGCGCACGGACGGCGAGCTGCAGGAGATCGACGCGCGCCCGTCCGACGGCATCGCGCTGGCGCTGCGGATGAGCGCGCCGATCTACGTTTCGGACAAGATCGTTCTGGAAGAGTCGGTACCGGACAAAAAGACCGAAGACGCCGAGGTCGAGCGTTTCAAGAAGTTCATCGAAGAGATGAAGCCCAGCGACTTCAACCGCTAGCGCTGCCGCGCACCGCGGCTACCAGATCGATCGAAAAGCGAAATCGGCGTACTGACGCGCGAGGACGAGCGCGATGTACCCGAGCGAAAAAGCGACCAGCAGCAATCGGGCGACGTCGAAGCCGGCTCCCAGATAGACGCCGATGTGCGCGAGCAAGTACATCGCAAGACCATAGAACACGGCGATGGAGACGACGGTGAGCACCAGGGTCGCGAGCGGATGGCGCCGCGCGGTCTGCAGCGATACCGAGAAAGCGGCGCCCGCCGGCACCCCGCCCATTGCGGCTGCGGGAATGCAATACAGGAACGCCCACACTGCCAGCGCCTGCAAGACCTCGGCGAGATACGGCACCGGCACGATGCCGCCCACCAGCCCGGCGACATAAATCAGGAAGTAAAAACCGACGACCGCGATCAGAATATCGCGCGCGTTTCGCCGCGCGCTGTTCCAGGCGGATTGCAGGCTCGCGCGGTTGTGGCGCCACGCGTCGTCGGCGAAGATCACCGCGACCGCAAAGCCGAAGCCCCAGATGACGCGCTCGATGAAAACGAAGATGCCCATCGTCGCCCCGCCCGTCGGCTCGGAAAACCACGAGCCGAAGTAATCGACGCCGATCCCGATCGCCGCCGCCACCAGCGGCGGGAGCATGACGCCCAAGTTGCGCGCATAGAGCGGCAACGCTTGCACGTACATCGCCCAGTCGATGCGATCGCGCGGACTGCGCACGGAGCTCAGGCCCGGGCGCCCTGCAAGGCGCTCCGGCACTTGCAGTCCGCATCCACGTCGAGCTTTTCGATGATGCGGAAGATCGCGTCCTTGACGCGCGCGTTGTTCCGGTTGAAGACCTCGATCACTTCGTGATGCGAGACGGGCGCGACCCCGCCGGCGCCTTCCAGCCCGACGTCGTAATCGGTGATCAGCGAGATGTTGACGTAGCACATCTCCAGTTCGCGGGCCAAATAGGCTTCGGGATACTGAGTCATGTTGATCACTTCCCATCCCAAGCCCGAAAACCAGCGCGACTCGGCGCGGGTGGAGAAACGCGGTCCTTGGATGACGACGATCGTGCCCCGTTCGTGGGTGTCGATTCCGAGCGCGCGCAGCGCTTCGATCGCGACCGGCCGCATGGTCGGGCAATATGGGTCGGCAAAGCTCACGTGCGTCGTGATCGGCCCGTCGTAGAACGTATCGATGCGTCCCGTCGTGCGATCGACGATCTGATCGGCAACCACCATGGACCCCGGCTTGACCTCGGCCTTGAGCGACCCGCACGCAGTCGGCGCAATGATGCGCTTGACGCCCAGGGCCTTCATGGCGTACGCGTTCGCGCGGTAGTTGATCTTGTGCGGCGGAAAACGATGGTCTTTGCCGTGACGCGGCAGAAACGCGACGCGCTTGCCGGCGACTTCGCCCAGTGCGAGCCGGTCGCTCGGCGATCCGTAGGGCGTCTCTATAGCGACTTCACGCGCGTTTTCGAGCAGCGAGTAAAAACCGGAGCCGCCGTAGACGCCGACGTCCGCCCGTTCATGAGAACTCATCATCATCGGCGCGCTGGGTTCCGCGCGGCGCCACTCGGCGCCTGTTGGGAAGACGAGGTCAACGCCATGCGTACGATCTCGCTCACGAGCGACGGCGTAACGTTGGTCGCCGCCAAGCGCTGCGCTTCTGCGATCTTCTCGAAGACGTCGAGCGCGGCGCGCGCTTGGAGCGGATGCAGACGCTTGAGCTGCGCTGCGTAATCGACCGCGAGCAGCGGCGCACTCGTCCCTCCGGCGGAGAGGGCCGCCCAATCCCGGACGAGCGTCTTGAGCAGTTCGAGACCTTCGTCGAGCGTGTCGCGCGTCGCCCACGTCTGCTCGGGCGAAACGCCCTCCACGACGTCGAAAAACCATGCGGCAACCTGCCCGCGCAGTTCTTCTTCATCGTCGGAGAGCGCGGCCAGGGCGCGCGTGACCGACCCTTGAGCGAGCGCCGCGCCGCGTTGCGCTTGCGCGCGCGGGATGCCTTTTTCGCTGAGGATTGCGGTTACGTCGGCAGCGCGCAGCGGGCTAAATCGAATTTCGACCAGACGCGATCGGATCGTCGGCAGGAGCCGCGACGGCGTGGCGGTCGTGAGGATGAGCACGACGCTCGCGGGCGGCTCTTCGAAAAACTTCAGCAGAGCGTTTGCCGCAGCGGGGCTGGCGAAGTCGACGTCGCCGAGGATGAAGATGCGAAAGCCCCCGGCATACGATTGGAGGGAAAATTGCCGCACCAGATCGCGCGACGTAATCGTTTCGGATTCGTGGAAGCCTTGCGCTTCGTCGGTTTCTCCGATCTTGAGCGCGCCGATGCTTTCGAGCAAGTCGGGATGGCGCGTCTCCTCCTTGCCGAACAGCGTGCACGAAGCGCACGTTCCGTCGTAACCCAGGATGCCTTCGGGATGCGCAGCTTCACAGAGCAGCGACTGCGCGAGTGCGCGCGCAAAGGTTTTCTTGCCGACGCCCGCCGGCCCGGTAAAGAGATACCCATGACCCACATCCGCCTTGGTCATCCGCGAAAAGAACCGCTTGGGCCCTTCGCAATCGACGACGTCGAACCTCATGCAATCCTGGACGAGAGCGCAGACATCGCCTGCGCGAATACTTCGTCGGGCGCGAGCGTCCCGTCGAGCGCGACGATCCTCGAATCCGCACGGGCCAATTCGAGATACCCTTCGCGCACCTGCTCGTGAAATGCGCCGTCTTCACCCTCGACGCGATCCGCACGCGAACCCCGCCCCCGCAGCCGCGCGCGCGAGACCTCGTACGGCACGTCGATGAGCAGCGTGAGATCGGGCTCCAGTCCGCCGGTCGCCCCGGCACACATGGCGCGCAGCAGATCCAAGGACAGCCCGCGGCCGTAGCCCTGATAGGCCAGCGTCGAATCGACGAACCGGTCGCACAGCACGTCTTGACCTCGCGCCAGCGCGGGCTTTACGACGTCGGCAACCAGATGCGCCCGCGATGCGTTGATCAGCAGCGCCTCGGCCATCGGACTAACAGCAAGCCCCGGCCGCAGAAAGATCTCGCGCACCGCTTCGCCGAGCGGCGTGCCGCCCGGTTCGCGCGTCACGACGATTTCCCGCCCCGCTGCCGTGAGAGCGCGGGCGACCGAGGCGGCGAGCGTCGATTTCCCGCTGCCCTCAATCCCTTCGAACGTTACGAACATGACCGGCGACGGAGAGCACTATGCGCCGCGCGTGAGGCTATTCGGACTTGAAGATCCTCACCCGGCGGTTGGGCTCCAGGCCCGTACTGCGCGACTGCAGGCGGTACTTTTCGGCCAGCTGATGCTGCATCCGCCGAACGTACGAGGTCTGCGGCGAGAGTTCGACCGCCTTGCTGTTGAGCAGCACCTGATAGATCGCTTCTTCCGTTTCGCGCAGGGCGATCTCTTCGGTGTCGATCGACGGCAGGTTGAACACGTCCTTGAGCGAGGCTTGAATCTGCGTCGTCGTGTTCGTCTTGATGCTGAAGATCGGGATGTTCTCCGACGCGATCTGTTTGAGTTTGGGCTGCTCCTTGCGCTCGAGCGTCTTGAGCGTCAACACGACGTCGGCGTCGTCCCAATTGCGAGCGATGGCCGCGTTGACGCGCAGGTTGTGAATGGCGCGCTCGATCTTGTTGCGCGAAACGCCGTATGGGAAGATCATGAGCGGCTTGTCGCGGTCGTCGCGTTCGCCCTGGTCTTCGTGGAACGCCGCGTGCGCGGCCATGGACGGGGCCGGTTCGGTGTCGGCCTCCTGAACGATCGTCACTTGTCCGCTAGCGGTCCGCTGACGGACCTCGGGCTGCGGCTGGTATCCGCGCAGCAGCGCATCGACGACGTCCGCCACGTTCTTGTGAATCGCGAGGCGATCGCGGTCGTGAATCTCGATGACCACGTCGAAAGTCGGCGGAGCTTTGCGTTCGAGCACCGTTTTGCGAGTGCCGCGCCGGCGGGCTTCTTCATCCGAAAGCGTGACGGCGCTAATTCCGCCGACCAGGTCGGAGAGCGTCGGGTTCATCAGCAGATTTTCGAGCGTCTGTCCGTGGGCGGTGCCGATCAGTGCCACGCCGCGTTCGGCAATCGTGCGAGCCGCCGCCGCTTCGGGCTCTGTGCCGATCTCGTCGATCACGACGACCTGCGGCATGTGGTTTTCGACCGCCTCGATCATCACGGCGTGCTGAAGCGCGGGATTGGCAACCTGCATGCGGCGCGCGGTGCCGATTCCGGGGTGCGGAATATCGGAATCACCGGCGATCTCGTTCGACGTGTCGACGATTACGACGCGCTTGCGGTCCTCGGAGAGCACGCGGGCGCATTCGCGCAGCATGGTGGTCTTGCCGACGCCCGGACGGCCGAGCAACAGGATGCTCTTGCCGGATTCGACGATATCGCGGATGA
>DASRDE010000028.1:0-7920 GCA_035652755.1 Vulcanimicrobiaceae bacterium
GCCACGCTGGTGGTTGCGGGAAACATCGATCCGCTGGCGACGCTCAAGCAGATCCACACGCTTTTCGATCCGATACCGAGTGCGGCGCTTCCGGCGCATAAATCCTACGCGTTCGGCGCGCTCGGCGCGACCGTGATGCACGACAAGATCGCGGAGTTGCCGATCCCCGTGGTCGCTGAAGCCTACCGGATGCCGGCACTGCACTCGCCGGATTATATGGCCGGCCAACTGGCCGCAATGGTGCTGAACAACGTGCGTGCGGGCTTCGGCCAGCTGCAGACGCAGGGCCGCATTCTCGGTGCGGGTGCGGTCGCAGGCGGCTACACGGACGTCGGCACGATTATGATCGCCGGTTTCGGCTTGCCGGGCACGCAGGCGCAGGCGACGCAAGCCGCCATCGACGGCGTTCTTCAGGACTACCGGACCAACGGCATACCGGCGGAATTGATTGAAAGCTCGAAACGCCGGCTGCTCAGCGCCCAGCAGTACCAGCGTTCGTCGATCAGCGGCCTGGCCTCGTGGTGGTCGAATGCGCTCGCATTCGGTTACGGATCGCCCGACGAACTCTTCGCGCAGGCCGCGGCCGTGACGCCGGACGACGTCAACCGCGTCTTCCGCCAATACGTGCAGAGCACGCAAGCCGTCTCGCTGCTGCTCGAGCCCAAGACGATGACGGCCGTCCCGCACGTCGATCCGAACGCCGGCGCCGAAAACGTGCAATACGATCCGCAACACGAGGAGCCGCTGCCCTCATGGGCTTTGGCATACTTTACCGCACCGCTCACTGCCCCGCAAGGCGGCGAACGCGCTTCGACGTTCGTGTTATCCAACGGCATCACGCTCACGGTGCAGCACGAGGCGTTCGCGCCGACGGTCGCGCTCCACGGAACGATCCGGATGAGCACGCTGCTTCACGAGCCCAAAGGCAAGGAAGGCGTCGGCGACATCACTTCGACGCTGCTGGGCTGGGGAACGAAGACGTTCGACCGCTCCGCATTTCAGGCGCAGTTGGATGCCATCGCCTCGAGCGTGACGCTCGGACCTACGTTCGACCTGCAAGCGCAGAGCGATCGTATCGACCGCGCGATGGAATTGCTCGCAGACGGCATGCTCCATCCGGCTTTTTCACCCGCATCATTCGAGATCGTCAAGAGCAACACGCAGCGCACGCTTGCGGCGGTGGAGCATCTGCCGCGCACGCAGGCGCAAATCGCCGAAACCAATGCGCTCTACCCGAGCGGCGATCCGCGCCGGCGGCGCGCGACCGCGCGTTCAGTCGGTGCCGTGACGCTCGCCGACGTCAAGAAGTGGTATCAGTTCGCGTACAGGCCCGACCTGGCTACCATCGCGATCGTCGGCGATATTTCACCGGCGCAAGCGCGAGCGCTGGTCGAACGCTACTTCGGCGCTTGGCATCCCAACGGGCCGCGGCCGTCGTTCGATTTCCCGCTGCTCAAAGGGCACGCCGGCCGCTCGGTCACCGTCAATTCCAACACGAGCGCGCAATCGGAAGTGACGCTCACGCAGGTCATCAACGTGCACCGAGGCGATCCGGATTACATCCCGTTACAGCTGGCCGATACCATTCTGTCGGGCGAAGGCACGGGTTCGATGCTCTTTCAGGATTTGCGCGAGAAGAAGGGTTTCGTGTACGACGTCAGTTCGAACATGGACATCGAGTCCTCGAACTCGACCTTCTCGATCGATTTCGCCTCGGACCCGAAAAACGTTGCGCGCGCGCAAGCCGCGGCGCTCGCGGACGTGCGCCGCCTTCAAACGGCGCTCGTCCCGCAGCAAGATCTGCAGCGCGCCAAAGCACTGCTGCTCGCGCAACGGGTGCTTCCGCTCGACAGTTACGACGGCATCGCGGACGACATCTTGGACGCGGCGCGCACCGGTTTGACGAGCACGGAAGACACGGCGTTTTGGAATATCCTGTTGCGCACGACGCCCGACCAAATCCGCGCGGCGATGCGCCGGTGGGTCAAACCGGACGGGTTCACGCGCATTATGGTTGCGCCATCGTCGTCCTAATCGCTTCCAATTGCGATCGGGCGGCGCGCTCGAGCGCGTCGAGTTCGCCGGCCTGCAACCGGATGAGATCGGCATCGTCCATGTACTTGTGGTTGATGCGCACGTTATAAGCACACGCGCGCAAAGCCGCATAGCCGAATTCCGCGGCACATCCGGCGTCGCTGACCAACTGCGCGTTTCCTAACGAGAGCGCGGCCTGCGCGAGCTCGACGACTCGAAGGCCCGCGCGGGCTCCGTCCAGCGGCACGGCGGCGGCTTCGCGCAGGGCAGCTTGCATCGCGGGCCGGTCGCCCCGCGCTGCGACGACGGCGGAGAACGCCGCTTCATCCTGCTCGCGAAGACGCATGAGATGCGCGCGCAGCTCGTCGGCATCGGCGGCGACGGCGAGGGCGCGATCGCGCACGGCTTCGTATTTGCGGCTCCCGGCACAGATGCGCGCCACCATGGCAGCCAAGCTGCAGCCTGCTGCCGCGACGACCATCGCGGCGCTTCCTCCGCCCGGCGCGGGGGCCTCGGAGGCCAGGTCGGTTAGGTATTCGTTCAGCGTGAGCACGAGGGCTGGTGTTAGCAAAGCCTGTAGCCAGGGGCCTCCCCCATGTGGCAGAATAGGCCGAGGTTCACCCCACCCGTTCAGAGAGGAAGCTACCGAGTTGCCAGTACTCGAAGATACCGCCTTGCGCGGCGACGTCAAAGATCGCTCGCTCGCCGAGGCCGGCCGCTCCCGCATTGCTTGGGCAGCGGCGTACATGCCCGTGCTCGCGCAGATTCGCGAGCGCTTCGCGCAGGAGCGTCCGCTGGCGGGGGTGCGCGTCGGCGCATGCCTGCACGTTACGACCGAGACGGCGAACCTGATGCTCGCCCTGCAGGCCGGCGGCGCGGAGATCGCGCTGTGCGCCAGCAATCCGCTCTCGACGCAGGACGACGTGGCCGCGGCATTGTGCGAATACGGCATCCCGACGTATGCGATCAAAGGTGAGGATCACGAAACGTATTACCGGCACATCGAGGCGGTCATCGCGACCAAACCGCAGATGTCCATGGACGACGGGTGCGACCTGGTCAATACGATTTACGGGAAGCATCGGGAGCTGCTCGACGGCATGATCGGCGGCTGTGAAGAGACGACAACCGGCGTCATCCGGCTCAAAGCCATGCAGAAGGACGGCGTGCTGCCGTATCCTGTCATTGCGGTGAACAACGCGCTGACCAAGCACATGTTCGACAATCGCTACGGAACCGGCCAATCCACGCTCGACGGCATCGTACGGGCAACGAACGTGCTGCTGGCAGGGCGCACCGTGGTTGTCGTGGGCTACGGCTGGTGCGGGCGCGGCGTAGCGTCGCGCGCAACGGGAATGGGCGCGCACGTCGTCGTGACCGAAGTCGACCCGCGCAAGGCGCTCGAGGCGGTTATGGACGGCCATCGCGTCATGCCGATGGAAGAAGCGGCCAAGATCGGCGACGTCTTCGTCACCGTTACCGGAAACTATCACGTCATCGACGAGCATCATTTCAAATTGATGAAGGACGGCGCGATCGTCTGCAACTCGGGCCACTTCAACGACGAGTTGAATTTGGAATGCTTTGCCACGATTAGCAAGGGCAAGACCACGCCGCGAACGTTCGTGGATCAGTACGAATTGCACGACGGGCGCAAGATCTGCATCTTGGCCGACGGCCGCTTGATCAATCTGGCAGCCGCGGAAGGCCACCCGGCGGCGGTCATGGACATGTCGTTCGCGAACCAAGCGATGTCGGCGGCATACCTGGCCCAGAATTACCGCTCGCTCGAAAAGAAAGTCTACGACGTTCCCGAGCACATCGACGAAGAGGTCGCCGAACTCAAGCTCGCATCGATGAACGTCGACATCGACACGCTCACGCCCGAGCAAGTCAAGTACATGGCATCCTGGAGCGAGGGAACGTAGATGGCGTACCGCCGGCTCTTCACGAGCGAATCCGTTACCGAAGGCCATCCGGATAAGATCGCGGACCAAATCTCGGACGCGGTGCTCGACGCCATTCTCAGGGACGACCCCAACGGCCGCGTCGCATGCGAAACCTTCGCCATCACCGGCCAGATTCACATCGCCGGCGAGATCACGACGACCACGTACGTCGACATTCCGCGCATCGTGCGCGAGGTGATCAGGGACATCGGCTACACGAAATCGGCCGTCGGCTTCGACGCGGATACGTGCGGCGTAAGCGTCTCGGTCGACGAACAGTCCCCCGACATCGCCATGGGCGTCGATAAATCGCTCGAGGCCAAGGCCGGCGAACACCCGGACGACAAGTACGAACGCATCGGCGCGGGCGATCAGGGCATGATGTTCGGCTATGCGTGCCGCGAGACCGACGAGTTGATGCCGCTGCCCATCGTCCTGGCGCACAACTTGACGCGACACCTCTCGGCAATGCGCAAGAACGGCGACATTCCGTACCTTCGTCCCGACGGCAAGTCCCAAGTCACAGTCGAATACGAAAACGACAAACCCGTGCGCGTCGACGCAGTCGTTATTTCCACGCAGCACGATCCCGACATCGCGCTTGAGACCATTCGCACCGAGATCACCGAGAAGGTGATCAAACATGTGATTCCCGAGTCTCTGCGCGACGAGCAGACGCGCATCTACGTCAATCCGACCGGACGCTTTGTCATCGGCGGCCCCAAAGGCGACGCCGGTTTAACCGGGCGCAAAATCATCGCCGACACGTACGGCGGTATGGCGCGGCACGGCGGCGGTGCATTCTCCGGAAAGGACCCGACGAAGGTCGATCGTTCGGCCGCATACGCGGCGCGCCACGTCGCCAAGAACGTGGTTGCGGCGGGCTTGGCCGATCGCTGCGAAGTGCAGGTAGCCTATGCGATTGGCGTCGCGCACCCCATGAGCGTGCTGGTCGAGACGTTCGGCACCGGCAAACTCCCCGAAGATCAAATCGCCGAGATCGTCAAGAAGCACTTCGACTTGCGCCCGGCGGCAATCATCGAACGCTTGGACCTGCGGCGTCCCATCTATCGCCAGACTTCCACGTACGGTCACTTCGGCCGTCCGGACCTGGACCTGCCGTGGGAGCGCTTGGACAAAGTCGAGGCGCTGCGTGCCGCCGCCGGCTTGGACTCCCTGAAGGTCCCTAACTTCGCCACGTAGGGCGCGCAACGCATCGCGCCGCCGTTTCGTTATCTACGGCAGTAGGCTCAGCCAATGGGTAACATGGGACCGATTCCACGGTCTAAGAAAGAGTAAGGAGAACGCATGACCCTTCGAAGCAGAATCCCGGCACTGGCGATGCTCGCGGCATTCCTCATGCCGATCGCTGCGCTCGCGCAGACCGTAACGCTGTCGCAAGGCCAAACGCTCAACGTCCAATTCCAAAGCACGCTGGACTCCGGCAAAGCGTACGCCGGCCAGCACTTTACCGCGAAAGTCGTCTCGCCGTTCCCCAATGACGATCCGACGTTCGCAAACGCCGTGGTGAACGGTACGATCATCAAGGTCGTTTCCGCGGGTCAGGGCCGCAATCCGGAACTGCACCTGTCGTGGGATTCGATCACGCTGCAAAATGGTTCGTCGTATCCGCTGAACGCCGAGATGACGAGCGGCGGAGCCAAGCAGCAGAACCGTAACGGCGGTCACGTCGCGCTTACCACGATCGGCGGAATGATCGCCGGCAACATCATCGGCAAAACGATATTCCACACGAACGCCGGCGGCGCGATCGGCGCAGTCAGCGGGTTCCTGGTCGGCTACAACAAGAAATCGAACATCCAACTCAGCCAAGGCGACCAAGTGCAGCTTACGCTGACCCGTCCGCTGATGGTCCGCCGCCAGGCCTCTCGCCCGTACTAGATCTCGCAAAGCCACGCAAGAAACAGAGCGGCTCTCCCCAGCGGGAGGCCGCTCTTTCTTTGTGCCGAGAGGGCCGTGCTTTCTAGTGCGAGTTCAACCGCCATTGCCACACATTCCAATAAGGTGATGTAGGCGAGGGCGCAAACCCGCTTAGGTTCGACGGCACGACGTAGATCGCATTATCCGCCCAGAGGGAGAGCAGCGGGACCTGCGAGACGAGCCGGTGCTGGACGATGGAGGCGTAGTGCACACGCAGTCCTCGATCGTACGTTTGCAGATCCTCTTCGTTTGCGCGCTCCGTCGGCGCATCGCAGAAGTGGGACGTGTTAAACCCGTTCGGCGGTATCTGCGAGCATGAGAGAACCCACTGCGTGTTGGGATCGACCGTATTGTAGAGCTCCACGAATGCAAGCTGGAACTTTCCGCCGAAAAGCGGCCCTCCGGCCTGCCCGGGTGCTCGAAACATTTGCGGGGTATAGGCGCGGAGCGCAACGTCGACGCCGGCTGCCTGCAGCTGCCGTTGCAATTGCACCGCGACTGAAGAAGAAGTCGCGATTCCGGATTCGTAAATCAGCGTGAGCGCCCGAATATGATGCGCCTGCAGCACGAGCTTTGCCGCGCGTGCATCGTAAGGCTGAGGAGTCGCTGACGAGTCGTAGGCCCAGCTGAATAGGCCGCGATTCGCATTGTCGAACTCCTGGGTATTCCGCGTCGCATTGCGGACCAGGGCCGTCAGGTTCAGTGCCTGAACGAGCGCTCGCCGCACTTCCGGTTCAGCGATTGTCCGATCCGCGGTGTTGAACACGAGCACACCGAAGCCCGCGAAGGGCGCACGTACTACAGCGGCACCCGCTATCGCCCGATACTCTTGCAGATGCTCCGGATCTGCGAAGAAGTACGCGTTTACCTCGCGCGTCCGCAACTGGTTCAAAACCGTATTTGAATTGGCGATAAACTTCAACGTAATTGAACTGATCGGCGGCGTACCGCGGAAATAGAGCGTGTTTCGCCGGAGCGTCAAACGATCGCCGCGATCCCATTCCACGACGCGGTACGGCCCCGAGCCGATGGGCTTTGCATTGAACGGCACTTGGTTGAGATCCGGATACGCTGCCAGCAAATGTTCCGGCAGTATCCCGTAGTTTTGGTCGGGCGCGAAAAAATTACTCGTAATCGGAGAGTACGGGACGCGCAGACGTACGCGAACCGTGTGGACGTCGACGGCGCTCACGTCGCGAACGCGATCGTAGCCATACCTCGAGAAGACGTTGTTCTTGGGGTTCAAAATCGCGTGAAAAGTGAACGCAACGTCTCGAGCCGTTACCGGTACGCCGTCTTGCCATTTCGCATTGGAGCGCAAATGGTACTTAACCGTAAGCCCGTCGGCAGAAATTCCGCCGTTCGACTTGGTCGGAACCTCGACGGCCAAGTCGGGAACCAGATTTCCATGTTCGTCGTACTCAAGGAGATACGAATAGATCAGCGGGTCCAACGTTGCGGCGGACGGCCCTTCGAGCAAGATGCTGTTGAGTGAAATCGGCTCACGCTGGTCTGCAATTAGCAGGCGTTGGGGCGTTTCGTGTATGTATCCGCCGGACCGGCACCCGCCCAGCGCCGCACAAAGAAGGAAAAGCGCCGCCGGGTACGCTCGCATGCTGCCTCCGTCGCTCGGTCGCCGCAGACGTTAAGGCTTCGTGCAGAGAATCCCCCGCCGAAGGAGCACCGCGGAGGATGGCTAATAGGGGCGGGTCGCCGCCATTCCGGATTAGCTCAGTTGGTAGAGCAGCTGACTGTTAATCAGCGGGTCGCTGGTTCGAGTCCAGCATCCGGAGCCATCAAAGAAAGAGCCCTCGCAAACGCGAGGGCTCTTTTCAATGCTCTCACGCGCTCCCACATCCAACGTTCATCGCCCGGCAAGACGCCGAAGACAGCTGCAAGTCGGACCGCCGTTTACTTCAACGCGTCGCTGAGAGGAGAGCGGTCTTCGTGAGCGGCGCCCGGTCGTTGGACGAATGCCTTTAAGCAGCGCGCAACG
>DASRDE010000029.1:0-2537 GCA_035652755.1 Vulcanimicrobiaceae bacterium
ACGGACAAACCGCAGAGCATCGACTTTGCGCATCTGGACATTCCGCCGTATTGGTTTCATCCGCAGCCGGTGCTCGCATCGACGCCGGGTGCGCACCGCTGGGCTTGGGATTTCCAGCAAACCGACGACGACGGACCGCTCGTGCCGCCGGGACGCTACACGGTAGCGCTGACTGCCGGCGGGCGCACGTACCGGCAGCCGCTCACGATCGTGAACGATCCGCGCGTGCACGCGAGCGATGCCGACCTGCGCGCGCAGTATGCGTTCGCACTGGAAGTCCAAGCGGAGCTGGCACGGGTCCGCGCGGCGCGAGCGCGAGCGCTCAAGGCCGGATTAAAAGCCCTGGCGGGCGGCGAGTTTTCCGGTACGCCCGATCAGGGCGGCCCAATTCCGCAGGACGTGCACAGCTTGCGCGCGATAGCCGGCGGCTTGGGCGCGCTCTATGCCGCCGTTGAAAGCGCTCCTAGCGCGCCGACGCCGGAGTTCCGCCGCTCCTTCGCGGCGCTGCGCGCACTGGCCGAAACGGCAATGGCGCAGCTGCCTAAGAAGTAACGCTCGTCACCGGTCGGCAAGCGCGGCATCGTACCAGCGGTCGAGATCGCGCTTGAACGCTGCCAGCGCGGAGGGATTCAAGTACACCATGTGGCCGGAGGGATAAAACCCGAAGGCCACGTTTTTTTGGAGCTCCGGCGCGATGTTCAAATGCTGCAGCGCGTATACCGTCGCGAAGAACGGCGTTGCGAAATCGTAGTAGCCGTTCGCCGAAAAGACGTGCAGGTGCGGATTCTTCGACATGGCGGCGGCCAGATCGGGGGCGACGTTCGCCGGCGGATCCTGACCGGCGTGATGCATATCCCAGCGCGCACCGAGCTGACCGCCGTAGGCCGTCGGCCGGTACATCAGGTTCGTCCGGAAATCTAGCGTCTCGCGCACGTAGCGGTTTAAGGAAGCGACGAACGCGCCCGAGATGCCGACGTCCGACGGGTCCCAGTCCGGCGAGTCCTCAGGGCGGTCGATGCTGTACGTTGCGTACCGCGCGTCGTACCGTCCGATCGCGGCGTCGCTGCCGCGCAGAAGCTGGCTTTCGAACCGCGGATACGGGATGCGCAGGTCGGAGTTGCGGATGTACTGCGGCGAAAGCCCAAGGTATCCGGACAGACGGGCAACGTCGCTTTCGCGTTCGCTCGTCGAAAGATTGTCGCCCTGCGCCAGATCGTGCAGATACTGCGATCCGGCGAACGCTTCCACTTCCTTCAGAAATTGATCGAGCGTTCGCCCGCGATGCGCAGCCTTACCGTAGTACCATGCCGCGGCCGCCTCGGATGGAAGCCAAAATACGTAGGACCAATCGCCTTCCGCGATCGGCGATCCGCCGCCCAGGTCCAGTAAGCCGAAGTTGAGCACCGACGAGAGCAGCACTACACCGTTGAACTGCACGCCGGCGTCCTGCAGCATGTTCACGAGCACGCAGTCGCGCGTGGTGCCGTAGCTCTCCCCGAAGAGGAATTTTGGCGAGTTCCAGCGCCCGAATTGCGTGACGTACCGCTGGATGAACTGCGAAAAGGCGCGAGCATCCTGATCGACGCCCATAAAATCCTTGGGATCCCCGGCACCGACCAGCCGGCTAAAGCCGGTGTTCGGCGCATCGACGAATACCAGGTCGGATTTGTCCAACAGCGTGTAGGGATTCGCATCGAACGTAAAGGGCGCGGGCGGATTCGGCTTGCCGTTTGCGACGCGGACCCGCATCGGCGAAAACGATCCCATGTGCAGCCAGATCGTCGAGCTGCCCGGGCCGCCGTTGTAAAAGAACGTCACCGGACGACGCGAAAGGTCGGCGCCGTTCCGCGTGTACGCCACGTAGAACATATGGGCCGTCACTTCGTCCTTCGCGTTTCGCAGCGTAATGGTCCCGGCGCGCGCCGTGTACGCGAGACTGTGTCCCCCAAGCGCGATCGTGTGCTGCGTTACCGCATCGGGCGGGGGCGGAGGAACGAAGGGCGTGCGGTGCGGGGCTGCCGCACCCAAGAGCGCCGTTAGGGCAAGAACTGCGAGCGGGCGGTGCATTGCGGCTCTCATCGTCAGACTCCCGAGCCCTTCAGAGCGCTGTCGTACCAGCGTTCGAGATCGCGCTGATACTGCGCGAGGGCGGCATCGCTCAAATAGATCATGTGTCCCGCTTCATAGAAGCCGTAAGTGATATTGGAGCGCAGCGCGGGCGCTACGTTCAAGTGCGTGAGCGTGTACTGCGTAGCGAAAAACGGCGTGGCGAAGTCGTAGTAGCCGTTCGCCGAAAAGACTTTAAGGCTCGGGTTCTGCGTCATCGCGTAGGCCAAATCCGGCGCGACGTTGGTGGATGGATTTCCGTTGTGCGTAAAGTCCCAGGAACTGGGCGGCGTGTAGATGATGTCGTAGATGTTCGCGCGGTACTGCAGCGGCGTCTCGTATTTTAAATCGTCCCGCAGATACGCATTGACGGCCGTGGTGTACGGACCGTCGATCGACGAGTCGGTCGGATCCCATGGCGGACCTTCGTT
>DASRDE010000030.1:0-10596 GCA_035652755.1 Vulcanimicrobiaceae bacterium
GGCAACGGGCGTTGACGTCGATCGCCGGGCGCCGCCCTTTCCGCGCCGCACTGGAGTCGGCCGGCGGACCGGCCATTATCGCCGAGATGAAGCGTGCGTCCCCTTCAGTCGGTCTGATCGCCCGCAACTTCGATCCCGCGGAGATCGCGCGCGTCTACGAGCGCGCCGGCGCGGATTGCATCAGCGTGCTGACCGAAAACGATCACTTTTTGGGCGATCTCTCGTATCTGGACTTGGCGCGCCGCAGCTGCCTGCGGCCGATCCTGCGAAAAGACTTCCTCTCGACGCGTTACGAGATGGCGCAATCGGCGGCGTACGGCGCCGACGCCGCCCTGCTGATCGTCGCCGAACTCTCCGACGAGCAGCTGCGCGTCTGTTTGGACGAGGCCGCGCAATACGCGCTCGACGTGCTCGTCGAAGTGCACGACGCCAAAGAGCTCGCGCGCGCCCTCGACTGCGGTGCGGGCTTAATCGGCATCAACAATCGCGATCTGCGCACGTTTGAAACGGATCTCGCTGTGAGCGAGTATCTGCTTCCCAGTATCCCGCCGGGCGTTACCGCCGTCAGCGAAAGCGGGATGCACGAGCGGGGCGACATCGTCCGGCTGCAGCGCGCGGGCGCGCGAGCCTTCTTGGTCGGGGAAGCGCTCATGCGCGCCGAGGATCCGGCCGCGCTCATCGCTTCCTTGAAGTCCTCGCTCTTGACCATGCAGTGAGAACCCGCATCAAGTTCTGCGGATGCACCAGTCCTGCGGACGTCATGCTCGCAGTCGAAACCGGGGCCGACGCCGTCGGAATCATCTTCGCGCCGTCGCCGCGCCGCGTTACGCTGGAAGGCGCTCGAGAGATCGCACAGCACTTGCCGCCGTTTATTACGCCGGTCGGCGTCTTCGTCGATCCCACGTATGAGGAGTTAGGGCAAGCCAAGGCGATCTTCCCCGACCTCATCTTTCAGCTGCATGGCGACGAGCCGCCGGCCTTCGTCTCGTCGATCGACGGGCACGTCATCAAGACGATTCACGTGGATCCCGACGACGCGGACGGATACCGGATCGAACGCGAGGTCGAAAAGCATCCGCGCGCGATCATTCTCTTCGATACGCGAGCCGGAGGCCGGCAAGGCGGAACGGGCCGCACGTTCCCGTGGCGCGCCGTCGCTCCCATCGCGCGCCAGCGTCCCGTGATGGTCGGCGGGGGCCTGACGCCCGAGAACGTCTCGAACTGCGTGCGCACCGTGCGCCCTTACGGCGTCGACGTCCGCAGCGGCATCGAGAGCGAAGGGCGCAAAGATCCGCTCAAGATGCGTATGTTCGTGCAGGCGGTCAAAGATACTGATGCAGCCTGACGCACGCGGGTACTTCGGAGAGTTCGGGGGCCGTTTCGTCCCCGAAGTCTTGGTTGCCGCCTTGGACGAGCTGGAACGGGAAGTGCGCTCTGCATTCGAATCGGAGGTGTTTTGGAGCGAGTACGAAGCGGTGCTGCGCGACTTCGTCGGCCGGCCGTCGCCGCTCTACTCCACAGAGCGCTTTCTGAGCGGCGTCTCGTCTGCTCCGCTCGCGGTAAAACGCGAGGATCTCAACCACACCGGCGCACACAAGATCAATAATACCGTCGGGCAGGCGCTGCTGGCGCGGCGGATGGGCAAGCGCCGCATCATCGCCGAAACCGGCGCGGGTCAGCATGGCGTGGCGACGGCCACCGTGGGCGCGAAGTTCGGCATTCCCGTCGACGTTTACATGGGGGCCGTCGATGTCGAACGGCAAGCACTCAACGTGTACATCATGCGGCTCTTGGGTGCGGCGGTACATCCGGTGACGGGCGGGACCCAGACACTCAAGGACGCGACGAACGAAGCCTTTCGTCAGTGGGCCGCGCGCGTCGACGACACGTTCTACGTGATCGGCAGCGTCGTCGGGGCGCACCCGTACCCGTATATGGTGCGCGAATTCCAAAAAGTGATCGGTATTGAGGCGCGCAGGCAGTGCTTGGAGCGCTACGGCCGTCTGCCGACCGACGTCGTCGCGTGCGTCGGCGGCGGCAGCAACGCCATCGGGATCTTTGCCGCGTTCCTGAACGATGAAGGCGTGCGTTTGTGGGGCGTGGAGGCGGCGGGCGAAGGAATCGGCAGCGGCCGAACCGCGGCGGCCATCTCGGAAGGCAGCGTCGGCGTACTGCACGGGTCGCGTTCGTATCTCTTGCAAACGCCCCTCGGCCAAGTCGTCGATACGCACTCGATAAGCGCGGGATTGGATTACCCTGGAGTCGGTCCCGAGCACGCATATCTCAAGTCGACCGGGCGCGCGACGTACGTGCCTGTGACCGACGCTCAGGCGCTCGATGCCTTCAGCGAATTTGCGAGCCTGGAAGGCATCATTCCCGCGCTCGAGAGCGCACATGCGCTGGCGTTCGCGCGATCGCTTGCGTCCGAACGCAGCGGTGACGATCTCATCCTCGTGAATTTGAGCGGCCGAGGCGATAAAGACATCGCGCAGGTGCGCTCGCAGCTGCCGTGCTGAGCGGCGTCTTCACGCGTTCGCGTCCGGCGTTCATCCCCTACGTTATGGCGGGGGACCCCGATATTACTACGACCGGATTGATGATCGATTCGCTCCAAGAGGCCGGAGCCGCGGCGATCGAACTCGGCATTCCTTACGGAGATCCGCTGGCGGACGGGCCCACGATTGCCGCCGCGGGCGTGCGGGCACTGCGCAACGGCACGGGCGCGGCAGAAGTGTTGGACGTCGTGCGTTCGCGGAGCGGGCGCGGCATCCCGATCGTGCTGTTCACCTATTTTAATCCCGTGCTGCAGTACGGGATCGAACGCTTTGCACGAGATGCAGCGCAGGCCGGCGCCGCCGCCGTGATCGTTCCCGACATCGCGCTCGAAGAAGGCGCACTGCTGCGCGAAGCCGTTCACCGCAACGGCCTGCAGATGCCGCTTCTGGTGGCGCCGTCGACCAGTCCCGAGCGCGCCGCGCGCATCGCCGCTGCCGCGACGGGGTTCCTGTACGTCGTATCGCGGCTCGGGGTGACGGGCGCCGGCGACGCACCCGGCTTCACGCCGCTCCTCGAGCAGATCGCGATGCTTCGGCGGCTTACGGATAAACCGCTCGCGGTCGGATTCGGCATCAGCAAACCCGAGCACGTGGCGGCAGTGAGCGGCGCTGTCGACGGCGTCATCGTCGGCAGCGCATTGATCGACGCCTGCGGCGGCGCGAGCGGGCCGGAGGCTGCGCGCCGCGCCGGCGACTTCTTGCGCTCGCTAGCGAGCGCCGCGCCCGCTAAATGACCGGATAGAGCGACCAGCCGTGCTCGAGCGCGAGTTGCGTTGCGGCGACGCCGGGGGGGACGATTTGGAAACCGGGCAGCATGTGCCCCTTGAAGTCCGCCAATACGGCAGCGGGCTCGCCGCCGTTTTTCGATGCGGCCAATCCGGCGACGGCGGTCAGCGCGTTGTGACAAACCATGAACGAACCGCCGCGATGCATGACGGCCTGCGCGCTCCAATCTTGGTAGATGCCGTCCGGATCGTCGGGTGAGGCGGTCCGGCGCAGCGAGCGCGCCGTGTAGTACACATTGGTCGGAGCCATCCCGAGGGCCGCGCCCAAGTGATATTTCGTCCACATGGCATCCGATAGCGCGTACGCGACGGAACCGCCGGTGAGAATCGCCAGCGTCGCAAGACTGCCCGGGCCCTGCCCCAACGAGAACTCGAATGCGTTCATCGAGTTCTGCATGTGGAGATAGATACTCGGTACGCCTGCAACGAGCAGCGGCGTGACCGATTGGAAGACTTGCTTGTTGCGATGCGGTGCGGAGAGCGTCTGCAGCATGCGCGCCCGATCGAATTCATGCGGTTCGAGCACGTGAAAGTGCAGGGCTGAAGGCGGATTCGGCGTTTCTGTTTCCGCCAACGCCGGCGCGGCGAGAACTCCCATGGCGGCCGAGGCGACGAAACTCTTTCGTGAGATGTGCATGGCTCGCTCCTTCTGCGGTGTGGAGCAAGCATTCTTTGACGCTGCGAAGAAGGGTCCCGTATGCGCGCGGCTCGTCTGGGCGCCGCCGCGGTCGTGAGCGCTGCGGCGCTGACGCTTTTGGTCGTGGAAGCGGTTTCGTGGCCCCAGAGCGCCAGGTTCGGATCGCTCTCTGCCACGACGCTTGCGTGCGGAACGCGTCTCGAAGTGCCGAGCGATGCCGAACGCGCCGCGGGTTTTCGTCCCGACGACGTGTCGATGCTGCCGCGAATGAGCTTGGCCGCCCGCACCGCCGAGGTGTACCACTACACGCCGACGCAGGCGGGGCGCGCGGGCGACGCGATCGCCGTCGTCGTCCAGCGTGCGGGCGGCATCATCACGATCCCCTACGTCCTGCGGCACGGCGATTCTTGGAACGTCTTCGCCGCGCAAATTGCGTTCAAGGTCGCGCTGATCGCGTTGGCGCTGCTCATGTTGTGGCGCGGTCACGACCGGGCCGCATTGGTGCTTGGGTTGTGGTGCGTCGGGGTCAGCTTGGGACTCCCGGACGCTTGGTGGGGTGCGCTCCCCGTGGCGGGCCGGATCGCCGGCGGCGCGTTGACGGCGATCCTGTGGAGCTCGTCGCCTTTTTTGCTCTACCTGGTCGTCGAGTCGATCGCGCACGGCGTTTCTCGGCGGGCGAAGATCGCGACGCGCTGCGCGATGGGGCTGCTGATGCTTCCCGCGCTGCTGCTCAATACCGTAGATGCGACCGCGCAGGCGCTCACCGGCTGCTGGCTGCTGCCGATCAGCGCGTGGTTTGCGAACGCGGCGTTCGCGTTTTCGCAAGTCGTCATCATGGGATTTTTCGCGCTCAGCTACGCGCGGACGTCGGGCCTGGTCAAGCAGCGGCTGCGCTGGGTGTTCTGGGCCTTTCTGTTGAGCCGAATAGGCGTGCTCCTCAATCTGTTCAACCGGCTGGCGGTTCACCCTTTGCATCTGTCCGGCTTGGAATGGGCCTCGGTGCTGATCTTTCCGATCGGCTGCGCGTACGCGATCCTGCGCCACCGCATCATCGACGTGAGTTTCGTGCTCAATCGCACTCTGGTGTACACGATCCTCACCAGTGCAGTCGTCGGGGTGTTCGTGCTGTTGGAGGACGTACTGCGCGCATTCGCGGCGGGGCGCGGGATAGGCGTCGCGGTCGAGGTTACCGTCGCGCTGACGCTGGGTTTCTCGTTCAACGCGCTGCACCGGCACGTCGAAGCGGCAATCGAACGCGCCCTTTTTCGCGCCAAGCACGAAGCGGCCGGCGCACTGCGGCGGCTCGCTGAAGAAGCCCCATTCACCGAAAGTGCGGACGCGTTGTTGCGCCGCGCCGTCTTCGAAATCCCCGCGTACAGCGGAAGCGCGGGAGCTGCGATTTACGAGCGCTGCGACGAGGGATACCGGCTCAGTGCCGCTCACCGGGCCGGCGACGTCCCCGAAGTGGTGGACGTGGACGACCTTGCGTTCGTGCGTCTGCGAAAGACTCGGACGTCGTCCGATCTCGGTGAGATCTCCAGTGCGTTGGGCACCGACGGGCTGCTCTTCGCATTTACTTCGCGCGGGCAGTTGACGGGCGCGCTGCTCTGCCGGCGCAGGGCAAACGGTGAGGCGTTTGCGCCCGACGAGGTGACGCTGCTGTCGTCGGTGGCGCACGAAGTGGGCGCGGAGCTTCACGCAATACGCGCGCGCAAGCAGGGCGAAATGCTCGAGGCATTGCTTTCGGGATCGCTCGATTTGAACGATGCGCGAGCTCGCGCGGGGGCACCCGCTTGAGTGAGATTCGGGGCTAGAGCCTTTTCGTCATCAAGATGCTGTCCCACACCTCGCCGTTTTGGCGAACCGCGTCGCGCGCGTAGTATTCGGTTTGCACGAAACCGCACTTGCGGTAGAGCGCGATCGCGCGCTCGTTATGCGGAAAGACGAGCAGGCTGAGCGACGGGATCTTGCGCCCGCGCGCCCAAGCAAAGGCAGCTTCGAGAAGCGCGGTCCCGATGCCGCGCCCGCGGTGTTCGGCCGCTACGTACATCCCGATGACGTGACCGTACTCCTCGTGCGGAAAGATGCCGAGTTGCCCGGCGGGAGCGGCGTCCACGAACGCGCCCAGGGAAATTCCGCGATCGTCGCGCAGCGCCGCACGCCATTTCGCCAACCGCGCGCCGGCGTCGAAGCCCGGTTCGGTCGCAATCCAGAGACGTTCGGCTGCGACGGCGGTGAACAACTCGAGAAATTCCGGAAGATCGCGCTCTACGAGCGCGCGCACCTCGAGCGGCATGCTGCCGGGATTAAACGACCGCCGGCGCCGTTCCCAATCCGAACCGTGCGTCGGCGTCGTCGGCAATGTACTTGCCGATCGCAAGGGACGACGTCGCAGCCGGCGATGGCGCATTGCGCACGTGCACGACGCCTGCGGATCCCTCGAAGACGAAATCGTCGACCATGGAGCCGTCCGCGTTCATGGCCTGCGCCCGCACGCCCGACGGGCCGGGCAGCGTATCTTCAACGCGCAACTCCGGAATGTATCGCTGCAGAGCGGCAACGTACGCGCTTCGCACGAGATCGCGGTACATCTCCCCCATGCCGACGGAAAGATACTTCGAAGCGAGCTTGATGAAGCCGGGATAGGTGACGGACTCGACCAGATCGCCGACATTGATCGTCGTGAAGTTATAGCCTTCGCGCGCGAATGCGAGTACCGCGTTGGGGCCCAGCCAGATGTCGCCGTTCATGCGCGGCGTAAAATGCACGCCCAAGAACGGGAACGCGGGGTCGGGGACCGGGTAGATGTTGCCTCGGACCAGCGATCGCTTCTCGGGTTTTAGAATCAGGTAGTCGCCGCGGAAGGGCACGATCTTGGGATCGGGTTTTCCGCCGGTCATTTTCGCCAACCGATCGGATTGCAGCCCGGCACACGTGATGACCGCGCGCGCCTCGACTGTTCCGATGGTGCTGGTGACGCGCGTTACGCCGTTGGCGCGCGTAATATCCGTAATCTTGTGACCGGTCAGGATCTCGCCGCCCGCTTCGCGGATGTCGTCGGCATACGAACGCGAGACCACGCCGTAATCGACGATGCCCGTAACCGGGGAAAAAATTGCGCGAATGCCGCGGCAATGCGGCTCGCGTTCGCGAATCTGATCGGCGTCGAGCATCTCCAGGCCCTCGATGCCGTTGGCTTGCCCGCGCTCCCACAGGGCCTGCAGCCGGCCGAGTTCCTCTTCCTCGGTGGCGACGATCAGTTTGCCGACCTGGCGGTATTCGATCCGCTTTTCATCGCAGTAGCGCCACAGCGCCCGCCGCCCTTCGGTGCAGAGTTTGGCCTTGAGGGAACCGGGCGTGTAGTAGATGCCCGAGTGTATGACGCCGCTGTTGTGGCCCGTCTGGTGGCGGCTGACTTCGGGCTCTTTCTCGAGCACGACGAGCTTGAGGTGAGGGTGCCGCAGCAGCAACTCCCGGCCGGTCGCCAGCCCGACGATGCCGCCCCCGACGATTGCGATGTCATAAGTCATGGCACCCCCGATTTTCTCACGGTGCAAGCAAGCCCGCTAGGGGGATTGTCGTAAACGCTGGAAACCCGCTACGCCAACTTCGCCCCGCTCGGGCGTCCCATACGGAGTTTCATAGTGAGCACCACGCTTGACCGCATCACGCCGTTCGCCAACGAACCCATTAAAACGTACGCCGACCCGGCTGACGTCGCCGCCATGCAGGCGGCGCTCGCTTCGGTTCGCGCTGGGTTCGGCAAGACGTATCCGCTCGTGATCGACGGCGAACGCATCGACACAGCGCAGCACATTCCGTCGATCAACCCGGCGGATCCGTCGCAGACCGTCGGCAGCGTTGCGGCGGCATCGCTCGAACAGGCCAATCGCGCCATCGAGATCGCGCACGAGCGGTTCGCTGTGTGGAAGACGACGAGCGCCGAGCATCGCGCGCGAATCCTGTTCGACGCCGCGGCACTGGTGCGGGAACGGCGGTTTCATTTCAATGCATTGCTGGTGTGCGAGGTCGGCAAGAGCTGGATCGAGGCCGACGCCGACACCGCCGAAGCGATCGATTTCCTCGAATTCTACGCGCGCGAAGCGCTGCGCTACGCGGGGCCGCATCCGGTCACGCCGATTCCCGGTGAGGAAAACGAACTGCGCTACATCCCGCTCGGCGTCGGCGTGGTCATTCCGCCGTGGAACTTCGCCTTCGCGATCATGGCCGGTATGACGTCCGCCGCGCTGGTCACCGGAAACACGGTCGTCCTCAAACCCTCGAGCGACTCGGCCGTTATCGCCGCGTGGTTCGTCGATTTGCTGCACGAGGTCGGCGTTCCCAAAGGCGTCGTAAACTTCGTGCCCGGGAACGGGAGCGTCATCGGCGACGCGATCGTCGAACACCCGCTGACGCGGTTCATCGCGTTCACCGGCAGCAAAGAAGTCGGACTGCGCGTCAACGAGCGTGCGGCGAAAACGGCCAAGGGGCAGAAGTGGATCAAGCGCGTCGTGGCCGAGATGGGCGGCAAGGACTCGATCGTCGTCGCCGCCGACGCCGACGTGGACAAAGCGGTCGAAGGCGTCGCGGTCTCCGCATTCGGTTTCCAGGGGCAGAAGTGTTCCGCGTGTTCGCGCGCCATCGTCGACGCGAGCGTCTACGACGAGTTCGTCGAAAAACTCAAAAACCGCGTAGCGCAGATCACGGTCGGCGACCCGGCTGAAAAGGCGAACTACATGGGGCCGGTGATCAACGAACGCGCGATGAAGACGATTCAGCAGTATATCGAGACCGGAAAGCGCGAGGGGCGCTTGATCGCCGGCGGCGAGCGCGTGGGCGAGAAGGGGTATTTCCTACAGCCGACCGTCATCGCCGACGTGGCGCCGGATGCGACCATCGCGCAAGAGGAAATTTTCGGTCCGGTTTTGGCCGTCATTAAAGCGCGCGGCTACGATCACGCGCTGGAGATTGCAAATAATACGGAGTTCGGCCTGACGGGCGCGGTCTATAGCAGCGACGAGCGCAAGATCGAACGCGCCAAAGAAGAGTTCTTCGTCGGCAACCTCTACATCAACCGCAAATGCACGGGCGCGCTCGTCGGCGGCAACCCGTTCGGCGGTTTCAATATGTCCGGTACCGACAGTAAGGCCGGGGGCCGCGACTACTTGCTGCTGTTCCTGCAGGCTAAGTCGATATCGCGCAAGGTTTAGAACTGCGACTCTTGCCCAAGGCGGACCGGCGCGTCCGCCTCGGGCATGCGTGGATCTTTTCGAATGAAGTCGACGTCGGCAAGACCGCGATGTCGGCGTTTGCCGCCGGCGACCTTGCCGTCGTACGCGACTCGTACGGTAAACCGGTCGGGACCGCGTACGTCAATCCCGGCGCGCTGATCTGCGCGCGCATCCTGACGAGCGACGCCAAGGCGCGCATCGACGCTTCGTGGTGGGAGCATCGCATTCGACGCGCACTGGAGTTGCGCGAACGCCTTTATTCCACGCCGCACTATCGCGCGGTGTACGGCGAGTCGGACGGCTGTCCCGGATTGATCGTGGATCGCTACGGAAACGTGCTCGTCGCGCAGTTGAACACCGCGGGCGTCGCCCGAATGCGGGACGATATCCTCGGCGCGCTGGAGCGCGCTTTCGACCCACGCGGCATCCTTGTGCGCAGCGCGGGAAGCGTTCGGCAGTTCGAGGGCATCGACGCGTTCGACGAGTCCTCCGGCGACGTTCCGGAGACTGCGAACGTGCACGAAGACGAGTCGGTCTTCGCCGCGCCGCTGCGAACCGGTCAGAAGACCGGATACTTTTACGACCAGCGCGACAACCGGTCGCGCCTTTTGCGATACGTTCGCGGCCGCCGCGTTTTGGACGTGTATTCGTACATCGGCGCGTGGGGCGTCCGAGCGGCAAAGTTCGGCGCGGCGAGCGTAACGTGCGTCGACAGTTCTGAGCTCGCCCTGGGCTACGCGCGGGAAAACGCCAAGGCCAACGGCGTGGAGATCGAGACCGTACGCGGAGACGCGATCGAGACGCTCGAGGTTCTCGCGGCGGACGGCCGCCGATTCGACGTCGTCATCGTCGATCCGCCCGCCCTAATCAAGCGGCGCAAGGACATCCAAGCCGGGAGTGCTTTGTACGAGCGCCTAAACGCCGCGGCGATGCGGGTTGTCGACCAGGGCGGCGTACTAATCTCCTCGTCGTGCTCGCATCACATGAACGCTGAGATGCTGCAGCGCACGCTGCTTTCAGCCGCGAAGCGCTCCTCGCGCCGGATGCAAATTCTCGAAAAGCACGCTCACGCTCCGGATCATCCGATTCATCCCGCCATGCCGGAAACCGAGTACCTTAAGGCATTTTTCGTTAGAGTCTGAGCGCCCGCTACTCGCGGTAGACGACTTCGAGCTTGTTCCCGTCGGCGTCTTCGAAAAACGCCGCATAGTAGTACGGGTGATCGGCATCGTACGTTTCCGCCGGCTCAAATGCACGTGCGCCGGCATTTCGTGCGACGTTCGCGATTCGATCTACTTCTTGACGGCTATCGACGCGAAATGCGATGCGGCTGCCGTTGGGACGATGCTTCGGATCCAGCATCAATCCGAAGAACGGCTCCGCGTGAT
>DASRDE010000031.1:0-2399 GCA_035652755.1 Vulcanimicrobiaceae bacterium
GCTTTCAGCGAACAAGTCGGTGGGAACCGATAGATGCAGCAAGAACCCGGGCCCCCGGTCGAAGACGCGCAGAAGAGCTTGATCAGACCCGACTTCGAATTTCACGGCGATGGGTCCGGGCGCGTGCTTGACGACGTTGGAAACGAGTTCGCTAAAAACGAGTTCGGCTGCGGTTTCCGCGCAGGGAACCGACGCGGCGCGAAGCGCGGCCAAAAATTCCGGGCGCGCCTGGAGCGCTTGGGCGGCATCGTCGGCAGCGTATTCCCAGACGACCACGGGCACGTCTTCGCACGTTGCCGCGGCACGCCTGCGCCGCACAGGTGCCAAGCCGTTCGCCCGGCCGGCCCTGACGCGGGGCCGGGGCAAAGTGAGATTCTCGCGCATCGCATTCCTTCCATGGAAGTGATCACTAAAGCTACTATCGGCGCGAATAGCCAGAAAATCCACTGGACGGGGCCGGTCCTTCGACTGCGCTGTGGCACGCGTTCGCGTGCCGTAGGCTCCGCTCAGGATGACACAATTTGCCGCACGCCGGTCCTTCGACTGCGCTAAGGCACGCGTTCGCGTGCCGTAGGCTCCGCTCAGGATGACACAATTTGCCGTAGGCCGGTCCTTCGACTGCGCTAAGGCACGCGTTCGCGTGCCGTAGGCTCCGCTCAGGATGACACAAATTGCCGTATGCCGGTCCTTCGACTGCGTAGGCCGCGCGTTCGCGCGGCGTAGCTCCGCTCAGGATGACACAGTTTGCCCTAGGCCCCGGTTAGTTAGGACAGGGTCTTTTTGCAGGTACCGTGCTGCGGTTGCCGCGGTTTTCCATTTGCCATGGTTCCATCGACGTTCCAATTGTATTCGGAATCGCTGACCTTATTAACGGTGGTCATCGTTACGGCACCATTGGCCGCCGACTTGTCGGTCCAAACGATTGAGTCACCTGTCCAGCCGTCGGAGTACGCAATTCCGTAACCGCCGAAATCATCGACCTCGACCTGGACGTATCGCTTTACGGACGCGTCGTAGGTCGTGTACGTGGTGCTGTTGACCGGGATCGTTCGATATGAATCGAAGACCGGGGCTACATCGGTCGTCTTGATCCAGCGATCGTTCAGATCCATCATCGAAGTCGACGTATCCGAGCGGTCCTTACCGCGGACCATCTGATGACACGTCCATGTGCCGTTGAAGTACGACATCGCGGTGACGTCAGGTTTGGGATTGGGGACGGGAGTGGGCGCCGCAACGACCTGCATCGGTGCGAACAGCAAAGTAAACAATAACGCGAAAAACAAGGGGCACCTTAACTTTAAAGCGACGCACACCGTCAGCGGCTAAGAACACCATAGCACATCGAGCAGGTTTACGAGTGAGGCGGACGTCCTGACTATAGCGGCATACAACCGTACGGACGCCGAAAAACGACGAGAGCGCTCGCCTTCATTCTACGACTTCGACCGAGCGAAGCTGTTCCGGATCGGCGATCAGGTCGATTCCCGCGATCTTGTCGTTCTCGATCGTAAAACGGAATGCGACGCGAGGCGAGCCGCCCTGCACCCAGACCAGCCCCGGGACACCGGCGATAAGTGCCGGCTGCGCCGCCCGTGCGCGGCCTGCAAACGATTTCGCCACTTCCGCAGCGCCGCGGACGAGCTCGGCCATATCGGCATCGGTAATGTGGGGCGAGACCAATGCATCGGGTTTGGAGCCTGCTGCTCCGGCGACGAAATGATCGCGCGCGCCCATTTGCATCGCGACGGTGTCGGCGCGAACGACCGCTTCGGGATCGAGCAGAGCGATCAGCGCATCGAAATTGCCTTGGCGCGATGCGGCAAGAAATGCGGCAATGATCGTGCGCTGGCGCGCATGCCGGGGATCGGATTCGGCGACCTTTCCGCGTACGCGGCGGCGCGCGCGGCTTGCTAGCTGCCGCGCAGCTTCGGGGGTTCTTCCGACAATTTCGGCGATATCGGTAAACGGCACGTCGAACATGTCGTGCAGCACGAATGCGACGCGCTCGGCGGGCGCGAGCGTTTCGAGCACGACGAGCATCGCCAAACCGACCGAGTCGGCGAGCATCGCTTCTTGCTCCGGTTGTACATCGGGCTGAAGGCTGGGCACGCGCTCGAGGCCTTCCGGCGGCGCGTCGGCTTCGCGGCGGGCTTTGCGCGAACGCAGGACGTCGAGGCAGACGCGTGCGACGACGGTGGTCAGCCAACCGCCCAGGTTCGAAACGTCGGCAGCGCCGACGCGGCTGGCGCGGAGCCAGGCCTCCTGTAGAGCGTCTTCGGCCTCGGTGGTCGACGCGAGCATCCGGTATGCCACGGCGCGCAGGTGCGGCGCGTGCTCCTGAAATCGTTCGGCCAGCCAGGCTTCTTCGGTCATGATTTCCCTCTCGTCACATTTGC
>DASRDE010000032.1:0-9639 GCA_035652755.1 Vulcanimicrobiaceae bacterium
CCGCCGCTATTTACGCAGCTCGCGCGAACCTGCAGCCGCTCGTGCTCGCGGGCGGAATGTACGGCGGCCAGCTCATGCTTACGACCGAGGTAGAGAACTTTCCCGGGTTTCCCGACGGGATCATGGGGCCGGATCTCATGATCAAGTTCCGCGAACAGGCCGAACGCTTCGGAGCGCGCATCGAGAACGTCGACGTCACGTCGGTGGATTTCACCAAACGCCCGCTCATCGTCCGTACTCCCGACGCGGAATACCAGGCGCGAACGGTCATCGTTGCGACCGGCGCGAGCGCGCGCTGGCTCGGCATCCCGGGCGAGGAAAAGTTACGAGGGCGCGGAGTGTCGACGTGCGCCACGTGCGACGGCGCGTTCTTTAAGCAAAAGCACATCGTCGTCGTCGGAGGCGGCGATTCTGCGATGGAAGAGGCCCTCTTTCTCACGCGGTTCGGCAGCAAGGTTACCGTCGTTCACCGGCGCGATCAGCTGCGCGCGAGCAAGATCATGGCGCAGCGCGCCTTGGCGCACGAAAAGATCTCCTTCATTTGGAACGCCGTCGTGGAAGAAGTCCTCGGCGACGAAACGGTGCGCGCGCTGCGGCTGTACGACGTCGTCGAGCACAAGCGTTGGGATCTTGCGGCCGACGCGCTGTTCATCGCCATCGGCCACGACCCCAACACGGCGATTTTCGCCGGTCAACTCGAACTCGATGCGGCCGGCTACATCAGTTCGCCCGACGGCACCGCCACGAACGTGGAAGGCGTCTTCGTCGCCGGCGACGTCTACGACATCCGCTACAAACAGGCGGTAACGGCTGCCGGTCTGGGCTGCCGCGCGGCAATGGATGCCGAAAAATACCTTGAAGCGATGGAGTTTTCGGTAGAAGAAGCTATGGTTTGACCGCAGCCTCCACGTCGGCAACGCGTTTGGGAATCGCCGAGGTCAGCACCTCGTTACCGGTTTGGGTTACGAGGACGTCGTCTTCGATTCGAACGCCGATGCCCTTGAAGCGTTCGTCGCAGTCGAGATCGCGGTGAACGTAGATGCCGGGTTCCACCGTCGTGACCATGCCCGGTTCCAAGAGCCGGTGCTCGTCGGCATCGTCCCGGTAGCGCCCGACGTCGTGCACGTCCAGGCCGATCCAATGTCCGCTGCCGTGCATATAGTAGTTGCGAAACCGTTCGTTCTCGATATTCTCGTCGGCGCCGCCGGTCAGTAACCCAATCTCGATCAGTCCTTCGGTAATCGTACGCACGCATGCGTCGTGGAATGCACGAACGTTCTTGCCGGTGCGCACCTGCTGGATTCCGGCTTCCTGCGCGGCCAAGACGATCTCGTAGATCGCGCGCTGCTCTGCGGTGAAGCGCCCGTTTACGGGCCACGTTCGCGTGACGTCGCAGGCGTAGAGGTTCAGCTCGCAGCCGCTGTCCACCAGCAGCAACTCCCCGTCGCGCAGCGGCGAACGGACAGCCGTATAATGCAGCACAGTCGCGTTGTCGCCCGCGGCCACGATCGATTGATATGCGGGCTCGCCGCCGCGCCGGTAATATTCGTACTCGATCGCCGCTTTGATCTCGTATTCCATCGCATCGGGGCGGGTCGCACGCATTCCGGCCAGGTGCCCCTGCGCCGTCGCCGCGGCCGCACCGCGCATGGCTTCAATCTCCGCCGGCTCCTTGCGCAGCCGCATCTCGTGCAGCAGCTCCCCCGGCTGCACGATTGCCGCGGGAACGCGGCCTTTGCGTCGCGCGCGCACCGCGGTTTCGTCGAGCGCTTCGCGGATGGTGCGATCCAAGCGTTCGTCCCGGCCGATTTCGTAATAGAGCGTGCGTGCGGCGCCGAGATACTCCGGAAGCCGCGCGGGCAGTTCGTCGATGGAGAATGCGGCGTCCAGGCCCAGGTGCGCCGGTGCGGACTGCACGCCTAACCGCACGCCGTTCCAGATCTCGCCCGTGCGGTCGCGCGGACGCAGAAAAAGCACGGCCTGCTCGCGCGCATGCGACGGAGCGAGTACGAGCACGGCATCGGGCTCGTCGAAACCCGTCAGGTAGAAGAAATCGGAGTCTTGTCTAAAGGCGTACTCCGTGTCGGCGCTGCGCGTCGAGAGGCGCGCGGACGGGATGACCGCGGTGGCCCCGCCGAGCTGCTCCATGAGGCGCGCCCGGCGCTCGCTGTAGGGATGTACAAGCATACGGGCTACGGTATTTGGTTACGATCGCGCTCGGCCTTTCTTCCCAGCGCGCTCAACGGCGAGCGGCGGGCGGCTGCCCGCACTGCAAGCGCGCCGGCGGCCGCCGGCAGCGCGGCCTTGGAGAACCGCATGGGTGTCAAACATCCAATGCGGGGAAAATGAGCCCCATGGAAGAGCGTAACACCAATACGGCTCTCGTGTTGTTCGCGGCCGGGGCCGCCGCCGGCGTAACGCTGACGTACGCAGCTCGCCGGGCCCGTTCTCGCCTGCGCAAGCCGCTCACGCAGTCGATGACCGTTCGGGCGGCGCGCGATCGTGTCGAGCGCTTCGTCGAAACGCGCGAGTCGATGCTGCAGGCCCTCGAATCCAAGCGCCTGTTCGACAACGTCGAGCGCGTCGAGTTGCGCGACGCCCCGGAAGGGCGCGGAACCGAGATGCATTTGACCATGCGCGGCGTCGGCAAATATGCGATGAAAGACGTGCTGCGCCGCGCGAAATCGATTTTGGAAACGGGCGAAACGCCATCCGGGAGACGCTACGAATGAAAGCGGTAGTTTGGCACGGCGTGCACGACGTGCGCGTCGAGCGCGTGCAAGATCCGGAAATCGTCAACCCGCGCGACGCCGTCGTGCGGGTGACGGCAACTGCGATCTGCGGGTCGGACCTGCATCTGTACAACGGCATGATGCCGGCGATGAAACCCGGCGACGTGCTCGGTCACGAGTTCATGGGCATCGTCGAAGCCGTCGGTCCCAGCGTAACCAACGCAAAACCCGGCGACCGCGTGGTCGTGCCGTTCAACATCGCGTGCGGCAACTGCGAGCCGTGTTCGCGCGGGCTGTGGTCGCTTTGCGACAACTCGAATCCGAACGCGAGCCTCCCCGAGCGGATGTACGGATTTTCCTGCTCCGGCCTCTTCGGGTATTCGCATCTGTTCGGGGGATACTCCGGCGGCCAAGCCGAGTTCGTGCGCGTTCCATTTGCGGACGTGGGCATGTTCGAGATTCCCGACGCCGTACCGGACGAACGCGCGCTCTTCTTGACCGACGTGTTTCCTACCGGATATATGGCCGCCGAGAATTGCGACATTAAAAAGGGCGACGTCGTCGCAGTGTGGGGATGCGGCCCGATCGGTCAGTTTGCAATCCGCAGCGCGTATATGCTCGGCGCGGACCAAGTCATCGCGATCGATCGCATTCCGGACCGGCTTGCGATGGCGCAAGACGGCGGCGCGATTCCGCTGAATTTCGACGAGGGTAACGTCTTGGACGCGCTGCACGAATTGACCGGCGGCCGCGGGCCGGACGCGTCGATCGATTGCGTCGGTATGGAGGCGCACGGCGTCACGCCGGATGCGCTCATCGACAAAGCCAAGCAGACCGTTCGGCTGGAGCTGGATCGCGCGCACGTGCTGCGGCTGGCGATTCAGTCGACCGGTAAGGGCGGAACGGTTTCGGTTCCCGGAGTCTACGGCGGTTTCATCGACAAGATGCCGATGGGCTCCATCTTCGAAAAAGGGCTGCAACTGCGAACCGGGCAGACGCACACGCACCGCTACGTGCGTCCGCTGCTCGATCGCATTCGCCGCGGCGAGATCGATCCGTCGTTCATCATTACGCACCGCGGCGCGCTGGCCGATGCTCCGGCTTTCTATTCGCTCATGGCCAAGCACCAAGACGGTTTCGTCAAGTCGCTCATTCGGCCGGGGCTGCAAAGTGCCGAGCACGAGGCCGGAATGCGCCACGAGGAGCTCGCCGCCGTCGAATCATAACTCGCGGGGATGACGCGGCGCCCCGGCTGGCACGTGCGAGGCCTGTTGACGACGGGCTTCGCGCACGGCGTCAGCGATTTCTACTCGGGTATGGTGCCGCTGCTCGTCTTTACGGTCGTCACCGCGCACCGGCTCTCTCCCGTCTATCAGGGCGCGATCGGGTTTCTGTGGTATCTCACGAGCTCGATCGTGCAGCCGTTGTTCGGCGCATATTCGGATCGTGCGGGCCGCTGGTGGTTTCTGCCCGCATCCGTGGCGCTAACGGCTTTTGCAGTCTCGCTGATGGGCCTCTCGGGTGGCGTCGTCATCCTGGGCGCGTTGGTTGCGATCGGCGGGTTGGGTTCGGCCGTCATGCATCCCGAGGCCGGCAAATACGCCGCAATGCTGAGCGGCGACCGCAAATCCGGCGGCATCTCGATCTTTCAAATCGGCGGTGCGGCGGGTTATGCTGCAGGCCCGGCTGCGGTCGCAATGGTGATTTCGCGGTACGGTCTTGCGGGATCGCTCTGGATGCTGTTGCCCGGAGTCGCGGCGGTAGGCGCCTTATTTGCAGTGATGCACGGTATCGACGCGCATGCGCGCAGGTCGAACGAGCACGGTGTCGCGCAAGAAGCTCGAGCGCCGATCGATACCCCCGGCATCGCGATTCTGGTTGCTGGGACCGCGCTGCGGTATTTGACCGGAGCCGCATTTATGACGTATTTGCCGAACGTGCTCGTGGGACACGGATGGACGCTCGCCCAGGCGGGTTTGGTCGTTACCGCATTCTTGGCGTCCGCTGCGATCGGTTTGTACGCGGGCGGATGGCTCGGCGACCGCTTCGGACCGGTTCCGATCTCGGTCGCCAGTTTGTCGCTCGCGGCTCCCGCGCTTTTCGCATACTCCGTGCTGGGAAGCGCAGCGGCGCTGCCGTTGCTGATGCTCGGAAACATCCTGCTCAACGTCCAAAGCGCACCGAGTGTCGCCATCGTGCAGCGCATGCTGCCGCGCAATCTTGCGCTCGCGCTCGGATTGATGAACGGCGTGGCATTCGGAGCGGGCTCTGCGCTCGTCACACTCGTCGGCTTGGGCGTGGCACGCGCCGGTGCGTCTCCTACGCTGATTTGGGTGAGCGGGCTTCCGCTGCTGAGCGCTGCGGCTTTCTTCATCGGAGGCCGGCGCGCCGTAAGCGGCGGCTATGCGAGCGCGCGCAGCAGTGCGATCGCGTCGTGATCCAGATGTTGTGCGTGCACCTTGGGATGCGTGAGATAAAAGAGGGCCATGACCCTCAGCGTGAACGCGTGTGCGCGCGGCATGCCGAGATTTGCGAATCCCGCCCTGGCGCGTCCGGCCAGCAGATGCGCCCGCTGCAAAAACGCGTCGCGCGAGGCGTATTGCGCCACCCAATTCAGCTCCCCGTGCGAGCGGTCTTCAGCCCGATCGATGAACGAGTCGAGCAAGACGTGCAGCGCGCTCATCGCGGGGAAATAGGCGTCGAACGCGGGTCCGATGCGCTCGAAGTCGCTGCAGAAGGCTTCGTACAGCGGCGCGTAGACGTGGAATTGCGAGCCTGCGGCCGCCGCGAATTCCCACCATGAGAGATCGCCGCACGCCGCGCCCTCGCGCGCGTGCCACGCGATGCAGGCCGCTTCACGTTCGCCCGCCGGCAAGTGACTGTACGACTGCGTGTCCGCGTAGAGTTCTGCGGCGCGCGAAAAATACGGAAGCAGCACTTCGTAATCGGCCAAGCGGCACAAGGCGCGCCGCGTAAGGCGAACGAGCGAAACCAAATAGTCGCCGTCGTCGCCCGGGGGCCCCAGCGTATAGTAGTGCCGTATCTCGCGCCCCGGGTCGAGGGCGTCGAACAGCGCTTCGTGCAGCTGCCGGTACGCTCGAGGCGCCGTTTGCGGATGGCGGTCGCACAGCGTGTCCAAGAAATCGTAGATCGTTTCCAACGGCGCTACGACGTCGACGTAATGCTGGCGCGCGCCCGAGGGCAGAAAGGTCGCGAGCACGCAGGCGCCCGCGACGTGATACGCCTTGCCGCGCAAGCTCGAGAATGCATGTTCGCGCAACGCTGCGTCGGGAATCCGGTCCGCAAGCAGTTCCAAGCGAGCCAGAGCGGCGCGGGCCAACGGCACGACGTCGATCAGAAAGCGGCGAAGTTCCAGCGCGTCGTCCAATCCGCCGCCGAATAGGAACGCCAGCCGTTGCGGGTCGGTCAGGACGCGGCGAATCGCCCACGCGATTTCGGATGAGAGCACGCGTGCGTTAGATGCGCCCGACGAAGCGGCCGGGGTTCAAGACCCGCAACGGATCGAAGCCGGCCTTGAGCGCGCGCATGCGCTCGATCGCCTGCGGCGGATCTCCCCAGGGGTCGAGCGCCGTTCGTATGCGTGCGTTTCCGCCGACGATCGCGCGTCGCGGCTCGAGCGCCGTCAGTGCGTCGTCGAATGCTTCGGCTTTGGCGTCGAAGGTACGCGCGTCGCGATCGCTGACGCGGAGAAACACGTCCCCGTTCATCACGTCGAAGAGCAGATCGGTGAAGAGTTCGCACCGGTGAGCCGCGTCCCGAGCCGACACGGCGCGCGAAACCACAGTCGCCGGATCGCCGAGCACGCGAAAGCTCAACGAACGCTCGCCGAGCCCCTCGATACACGCATCCAGCACGCGCTCGAAACTCGCGCCCGCGCCGGTATCGACGATCGCCGTTTCCGGAACGCCGGCTCTTCCCAGGGCGGAACGAATTTCGCGCGTAGCGCGATCGACAAGGCTCTGCGATCCCTCGAGCAGGACGAATGCCCGGCCGTCGATGCCGTCGCTGCCGTCGATCGCTTTTCGAAACCCCTCGACGCAGATCGCAGCGGCGGGCGCGACCGGCAACGCCCACAACTGCGCGGCAGCGCGATCGCGCGTTCCTTCGGGCAGCGGTGCCAACAGCACGCGGCGCACCGCGGGCAGCGGCAGCGTTTTAAAATTCGCCTGGACGAGCACGCCGAGGGTGCCGAACGAACCGACGTACAGCTTGCTCATATCGTAGCCCGTCACGTTCTTGACGACCATGCCGCCGGCGTGCACGAGCGTTCCATCGGCGAGCACGGTCTGCGTTCCGATCACGGCGTCGCGCGCGCGGCCGTACAGGTGACGGCGCGGACTGAGCCACCCGGCCGCGAGTGTGCCGCCCACCGTAGCTTTCGCCCGCAGCGGAGCATCCAGGGGAACGAACTGGCCGCGCTCGGCCAGCTCCGCATCGAACGCAGCCAATCGCGTACCCGCACGCACGGCGCACGTGAGGTCGTGGTACTCGTGCGCGACTATCCCATGCACTTTGGTCATCGAGAGAGGGATGGTTGCGCGGTCGGGCTCATAGCCCATCGCGCGAAGCGTATCACCGCCTTCGACCCGCACTGCCTCGCCCGACTGCGCGCATTGGCGCAGGGCATCGCCGACTTCCGGCGCCGACCGCGGCGCGAGGCGCTGCGCGATCACCGGGGGATCTCCGCGCACGATGCGCCGGACGGAAAGATCTTTTCCGGGTTCAAAGAGCGTCGCGGATCGAAGACGTCGCGTACGCGCGCCATTGCTGCCAGATCGTCCGTGCTAAAGACGCGCGTGAGCGTTCCGCGCTTCTCGAATCCGATGCCGTGTTCTCCGCTGATCGTGCCGCCCAGTTCGACCGCGGCCTGAAGGATGTCGTTTCCCGCGTCGATGACCGCAGCGGTTTGCTTGGGCACGCTGCGATCGTACAGCAGCAAGGGATGAAGGTTGCCGTCGCCGGCATGAAAGACGTTGGCGACTTGGATGCCGCGCGAAGCGCAGGCGGTCGCGACGGTTTCGAGCGCGGCCGGTAACTTCGTTCTCGGAACTACGACGTCTTGGATGTAGTAGTTGGGCGCGATGCGGCCGGTCGCACCGAGCGCGCCTTTGCGCCCGGCCCAGAGTGCGTCGCGTTCTTGCTGCGATCGCGCGCTTCGCCACGAGAGCGCGCCGCAATCGATTGCGCACCGGTGCATCGCCGATTCATACGCGTCCAAGTCGTCGGCAAAGCCCGCACATTCGATCAATAGGACGGCACCCGCATCCGTCGGGTAACCGCATGCGAACGCCGCTTCGACGGCCGTTATCGCCAGCCGATCGAGCATCTCCAGAGCGGTCGGAACGATTCCGGAACCGACGATCGCCGAAACGGCCGCGGAGGCGGATTCGACGTCGGCGAATGCCGCAAGCCACACGCGAACCGCCTCGGGCAACCGAAGCAAACGGACCCAAGCCGAACACGTAATTCCCAGCGTTCCTTCGCTTCCGACGAGCGTTCCGGTCAGATCGTAGCCCGATTGTTCGACCCACGTCCGTTCGATCTCACCGGATTCATCGACGATCTCCAAACCCAAAACGTGGTTGACGGTCGTGCCGTACGAAAGGCAATGCGGGCCTCCGGCATTCGTTCCGATGTTGCCGCCGATCGTGCACGCACGCTGCGACGACGGATCGGGAGCGTAGAAGAGTCCCGCCGGCGCGGCCTGTGCCGACAGCTCGAAATTGATCAATCCGGGCTGGACGTGCGCTCGCCGATTCTTGACGTCGAGTTCCAGCACGCGGTTCATGCGGGCCATCGAGAAGACGACGCCGCCCGCCGCAGGTGCGGCGCCGCCGCACAGCCCCGTACCGGCTCCGCGCGGCACGATCGGTGCGCCGCAATCGCGCGCGATCTTGACTGCGGCTGCAACGTCCCGCGTCGACGACGGCAGCACGACCGCATCGGGCCGGCGCCCCTGCGAATAGGCGTCGAAAGCATACACGTCCAGGTCCTCGGGCGACGCTTTCACAGCGTCCGCGCCGAGCGCGTCGATCAATCGCGGAACCAAACGGGAGTCGCTTATCTCGACCATGTCGTGACACGGAGTTTCCCTAGGTATCCGGGCACCTCCGCTGAAACACCGCGGCATGGCTGACGGCAGCGCGACAGCGGCTCCTTGATGCGGTTCCTGACTTCGCTTTTCCGCAAGAAGAAGAAACCCGCGCGGCGCAACGCACTGCTGAAAACGCCCACTCCGGGCTCGCCCGGCCAAAAGCGCAGCACCTTCCGCATGCCCGTCGAGTTCGACATCGTGTACACTCTTGAAGGCCGCCGCGGACGGCGCAACGCCCGCGCGAACGATCTCAGCGCCGGCGGTCTCCGTCTAGAATGTGACGAAGACCTCTTCGCCGGCTCCCTCCTCACACTCGAATTCCAACTCCCCGACGAGTTCCTCGAGCACATGACCATCGAGAAGGAAGTCTACGAACAAAGCCCCTTCGGCCTGCGCCCCGAAACCGTCAAAGTCCCCCCGCACCGCTTCAGCCCCATGACAGTGCGGGCCAAAGTCCTCGCCACGTTCTTCCTGCGCGAACACAAAAAGTTCGCGCACGGCCTGTCGTTCGACGGCATCGACAACAAAACGCAGGACGAGCTCCAGCGCTTCATCCACCTCTGGCAACTCAACTACATTCGCACCCGCCGCGGCGACCTCGACTAGAACGCCGAGCCCCGTATTCCGCCGCAGGGATTCGCACGAGCGCCGCATTCCGCCGGGGAACCGCTGTCGAAATTTCCCTCCTAGAAATTTCGACGCTACTGCGTTTTTTCAGGAGAACGAAGTTTTGAAGCAGCCATCCTGGCTGGCCTGAAAAAATCGCAGTTTCCCCGGCGGAACGTGCCGGCC
>DASRDE010000033.1:0-11625 GCA_035652755.1 Vulcanimicrobiaceae bacterium
GTATCGGCGTATGGTTCGGCGCGAGCCGTTACCGCGCCGGCGCGCGCAATCAAGCGGACCAGCATGGGCTGCTCCGCGGAAAGAAACGGCGCGAGCGCTTCCTCCAGCGCTTCACGCCGAATCGTCATCCCAAACGCTTGCGCGCTCGAGAGCAGCCGCCGCAAGTGCGCGTAAACGTCGCCGCCGCCGGGCCCGGTGCGGAAGGTTTCGAGCAGCGCAAATGCCGCGTGCGCCGGGCGCAGAAACGCCGATTTGAGTTCGATCTCCCGCCATTCGCTCGCGGCGCGCGAATCGCTGACGATGCCTCCGCCGGCATCAAAACGCGCGCCCTCCGGGCGAATCTGCAACGTGCGAATGGCGACGTTCCACCAGCCTCTGCGGCGCGGCGAGAGATACCCGATGCTTCCGGTGTAGAAGGCGCGCGGCCAACGTTCGTATGCTGCGATGTGCTGCATCGCGGCGCGTTTGGGCGCGCCGGTGACGCTGCCGCAGGGAAACGCGGCGCGCATCGCCGCATCGAAGCCGGCGCCCGTTTGGACTTGTCCCGAGATCGTCGAGGTCATCGTCAGAAACGTCGGATACCGTTCGGTCCGGCAGAGCGCTTCGACCGTTACGCCGGAACAGAAGCGCTGCAGATCGTTGCGCAGCAAGTCGACGATCATCACGTGCTCGGCGCGATTCTTGGCGTCGTCCAACTCCTCCGGGTGCGACAGCGGCGCAGTGCCTTTCATCGGCTTCGTCCGCACGCGTCCGCCTCGAAATTCGAGAAAGAGCTCCGGCGAAAGCGAGACAAGCGTATGCGATTCGTGTTCCACGAAAGCCGCGTAACGGGCTCGGGCCCGCCGCGCCAGAAAACAGAACAGACTGAACGCATCGCCGGCAAAACGCAAGTCGAATGGCACGGTGTAATTGACTTGGTAGACTTCGCCCTCGCGAATGCGCTCGAGCAGCGCATCCACGGCCGCTTGATATCCTGCGAACGAAATGCGCGGCAGCGGCGCGGTCAGCTCGAAGCGCGGCATGCTGCCGTGCGGGCTGCGCGTGCGCGGCGCGCCGAAGGCGCCCAAGACGAGTAAAGGCTTTTCGAACGGCACGGGAACGCCGGCCAGTTGCGCGCCGAATTCGTAACTAAAGGTGCCCGCAATCCAGTAGCCTTCTTTGAGCGCGCTCTCGGCGCCGGCGAGCGCCGCTGCGGCGGCGTCCATCGAATCGGGCGCCCAAACGCGAACCGGGTCCTCAAAGACCCGGCTCGGATTCCATCCTGCCGCGACGCGCAGCGTCATGCGCGGCCAGGTTATTGAAGGCGGACGTGCTCACCTCGTTCGACGATCGCTTTGAAGCGGCGCAGGTCTTCCGCGATTTGCTTATGCGGTTCTTCGCCCAGAATGCGTGCGAGCGATGCGCCGACGTACCGCGCAGGCGGCGCGTACTCCAATTCGACGCGCACCTCCGTGACGCCGTCGCGTTCGACGAATTGCACCGAACCGGCGTTGTGCATGGCCGAACCCGGAAGCGAACGCCATCCGATCAACTGTCCGGGGACGTCGTTGATGATCTCCGCTTCCCACGTGATACGGCTGCCCACGGGTGCGCGTACGCGCCAGCGGGAGCGCTCGGCCGTGAGAACGGTTACTTCTTCGAGATGCTGCATGAACTGCGGCAGCGAGTCGAGCTTGCGCCAAAACTCGTACAACTCCGATGCCGGCCGACCGACCTCGATCGACTGCTCGACCCGCACGCCGCGTCCGTACGGCACGCTCGCATTCGGGTTATAGGAACCGCGGGTTTCGGACGTATCGAATCCGAGCAAGCCGTAAGCCGGGCAGAACCCGGTGATGCCGCGATAAAGCAGTTCGCCGCCTGCAGCCGCCGCGATCGTGCCCGCGACGCCGCGCTTGCGAATTGCCGCGGCCACGAGCAGCGCACCCGCGCCCAGCGAGAGATAGCGTTCGAGTCGGCCTACGTTTCGCGCGTCATGCATTCCAAGGTCTCCTGGGCTCAATTATCTCACGAAACCGCGCCGCTCACGCACGCCGGGGCTGCCCAGGGCAACGCCGAAGGGGAGAGCGTGCGCGTCTACATCGGCATAGGGTCGAATTTGGGCGACCGGCAGGCAAACATCCTGGCGGCGCTGCAGCGTTTGCGCGCAAAGGCGCACGTGACCGCGGTCTCTTCCTTTTACGAAAGCGAGCCTGCGGGCGGCGCGGAGGGCCCCGCGTTTCTGAACGTCGCGGCGGCACTGGAGACCGAACTCGACGAAGCGGCGTTCCGCCAGTACGCGGCCGGTGTCGAAGCCGCCGTCGGCCGCACCGGCGTGCGCAAGCTGGCGGCCCGCGCAATCGACGTCGACGTGCTGTGGTTTGCAGGCCGGGCGCACGCGCAGCTGGCATCGCGCGCATACAACCTGGTGCCGCTGGCCGAGATCGCACCCGAGCTGCGCGATCCCGCGACGCAGCGCACGGTGGGCGAACTCGCTGCCGCGTACGCGGCCGACGGAATACGCAAGCGCACGCGTTCGCTCCATTTTAAAACCGATCGCCAAGAAGAGGCGCCCGACGTGCGTTTGGCGCTCGGACGCGTCGGCGTTTCAGGCGTTCGGCGCATCATTCGGCTCGACGTGGGCGGACGCGACCAGGTCTACAACGCCGAGTTCAGTATGGTGGCCGACCTCGCTCCCGGCAAAGCCGGCGTGCACATGTCCCGCTTCAGCGAGATTCTGGAAGAAGCTGCGCTCGACGTCCTTGCCGCGCAGACGCACGAGACGCGGGTCGAACGTATCGCCGAATCCATCGCCAAAGAGATCGTCCGCTCGCAGCGGGCCGTCCGCGCCGACGTACGCTTGCGCGCGCAGTTCGCGCTCGAGCGCTGGACGCCGGTCAGCGGAAAACGCGGCGACGAAACATATACGCTGCTGGGAATCGCACATGCAGACGAATCCTCGGCTCGCGTTGCGGTCGGCGTCGAAGCCGAAGGCATGACGGCCTGCCCGTGCGCGCAGCTCATGGTGCGCGAACACAGCATGCACGAGTTGATGGAGGCCGGTTTTTCGGAATCAGACGCACGCCGCGCGCTCGACGCGCTTCCCGTTGCAACGCACAATCAGCGCGGGAAGGGCTCCGTGTTGATCGGTTTGCCGGAAGGCGCCGGGACGGCGGTCCGCGCCGAAGATTTGGTCGAGATCGTCGAAAACGCCATGTCCAGCGAGACGTACGACCTGCTCAAGCGGCCGGACGAGTTTTTCATCGTCAACAAGGCGCACCACAACCCGAAGTTCGTGGAAGACGTCGTCCGCGACATTCTGGCCAGCGCGCTCGACATGTACGCGGATCTCGACGACGCCGCGTTCTTAGCCGCAACGCAGATCAACTACGAGTCGATCCACAAACACGACGCTTTCGCCGAAGCCTGCGGAACGTTCGGCGAGTTCCGGCGCGAATTACGGACGGGCGAATACGTCACGCAGAAGACGGATTTGGCTTCCTGGCTCGGCACACGGCCTTCAGAAGTAGTCGTGTAGTGATTGGTAAGTTTGGGGTTGATATGGGCCGCACAGTTTTGAAGCCCTGCGTCGTAGCCCTGATCGCGTTGCTCGCAGGCTGCGCAAGGCCCGGTGCGCTATATGCGCCTTCCCTAGCCGCACCGAATCTAGAGCACCACGCTCCGTCGGCGACGGGAATCCCTGCGCTGGTCCTCTCTGAGCCGACCACGTTGCTGCTGTTCGACAGCGGTTTAAACCAGATCGGTCAGATCCATACGGCGAGCGTGCAGGGCGGCGCGATCGCCTTGGACCGGGAAGGCGACATCTATTTCGCAGGTTACGACGAGTACGCCGAAAGGCTCTTCATCTATCCTCCTCCGTATACGTCGTCACAAAAAATCACGTTTAAGGGATACGTCCGTGGCGTCGCCGTCGATTGGCGCAACGACGTCTTTGCGTTCGCAACCGATCCGTTAGCGCCCAACGATCACGGAGGCATCTATTTCTTTCGACACGGAGATCTGAAGCCGTGTGCGACCGTTGGACTCCCAACTGGCGTTTATACGGACACCGTATCCGTGAACTTTGATGGCGAAGGTACGTTCTTTACGGCGCTTCAAAACGGCGGTTCGGGTGGAATCATCACATCGGTGTCAGGTGAATGCAATGCTAAGACTTTCGTCACGTATTCGCCCGCGGTTCCTAATGTAAACCACCTGCAATTTAATTCAAGCGATCAGCTCGTTATCGAGGAATCTGATCTATCGAACGACGCGCCCATCGTCACGTTTCCTCACCCCAGCAATGGACGCGTGGGCAAACCGCTCTTTAAGACCAATCTGCACTTTCTGAACAAGAGGCCGCCGGTGATGCTAACATTCAACAGCGACGGTTCGGCGTTGTGGGCCGCGAATGTGTTCATCGGCGGTGCGGTGGGCCTCTACAATTATCCAGCCGGTGGCACGCCTACCAAAATCCTGAATTTGCAGAGAATCGACGGCGGGGCAGTATTCCCGCCATTGAAACCTTAAAGCGCGCTTAGCCCTTTGCCGCGCCTTCGAGCGCGGCGATGCGTGCCTTGAGCGAGGGGTGGGTTGAAAAGAGAAATTCAAACCAAGCGGGCTGTTCGTCCTCGGCCAGATTCTGGTCGCGCAGGCGGCGAAACGCGGACGCGCCGGTGAGCGGGTCGTTCGTAGCGCGAACCGCGAAGCGGTCGGCGCCCCATTCGCGCGAGCGCGAGAACGCGGCGATTGCGGGGCGCAACACCTGCGCTAGAGCTCCGGCGATGAATTGAATCTTCGCGAGCGTTCCCGGACGTGCGATCTGCTCGGGCGGCGCGTTTCCGAGCGCGGCGCGTGCCGCGAAGATTGCGGCGCCGGCGGCCAGTTGGCCCACGGCGATAAAGCGCCACGTATCCTTTGAAACGTAGTGGCCGAGTTCGTGGGCGACGACGAATTCAATCTCCTCGGGCGTGAAGTGATCGATGAGCGTATCGGCGACTACGATGCGGTGCGTTCGCCCGATGCCGATGACGAACGCGTTGGCCTTTTTCGTCTGCTTGCTCATGTCCATGCGCAGAATCTGCGCGTCGCCGACGCCGAACCGCGCGGCGAGTGCCCGCAGGCGCTGCTCGAGCGGGCCTTCCAGCGGCACGTACGTGTTGAAGAGCGGCAGCACGTACACCGGCACGGCCACATTCGCCGCAATCAGCAGCGGCAGCGTCCCGGCCGTCGCGTAAAACGCCCACGTCTGCGGCCATTTCCGGAGCGCGGCGCCCAACAGCAGCGCCAGCACCGCAGCAACGCCGCCGGTCAAGGCTTGCCCTTTGACGTAGTCGCCAAGCCACGATTGCGGCGTCTGCTCGGTTAAACCGAAGCGCCGCTCGACTTCGTGCCCTTCGGCAAACTCGACGGGCAGTTCGGCGACCGCATCGACAAGCGCGATTTGGGCCGCAAAGACCGCGGGCGCCAGCCATTGCGGACAAGCCTGCGCGTTGCGTTCGAATCGCGCCGCGAGCGGTCCGTAGGCGGTTGCGGCACTTGAAGCGATCGAGCGCGCGATACCGGCAGTGGCCAGAGCACGCCGCAATGCGCCGTAGGCGGAGGCATCCGCCTTCCGCGCCGATCGCGGAGCTGCAAGCGCGGCTGCAGCCTCGAGCGCCCGGTAGGCGGCGTAGCCCAGTGCAAACCCACCCGCCGCGCTCAGAAGAGTGTTTCTCGCGTTCATCGTACTCGCCGGAAATGAAGGTCCTGGTGAATGCGCGCGTCTACTGCTACGACCCTGCGTCGCGGACCTATCGGCGGCAAGATGGGCTCGTGCTGGACGGCTCGCGGATCGCCGGTGTCACCGCAGCGGACGCGGGTGCAGGCGTCGATGTCGTCGATCTGCAGGGCGCGACGCTCCTGCCGGCCTTTGCCGATTGCCACGTGCACCTGACCGACACCGGCTATTTCCTGGGAGAGCGCAATCTGAACGGCGCGCGGTCGTACGATGAGTTCGCGCGCGCGATCGCGCGGATCCCGCGATCGGAGTTCGTTTTGGCCGGCCAATACGACGAAAGCACGTGGAGCGACGGCGCGCTGGCGGATTCGAGGCCGTTGGAGACCGAGTTTGCAAGCGTGCAGGCGATGCTCGTTCGCGTCGACGGTCATTCGTGCGTCGTCAATCGTAAGACGCTCGAGTGGCTCGACCTCGATCCGCAGACGCGCGGCATCGAGCGCGAACAAGGCAACCCGACCGGCAAGCTCTTCTTGGAGGCGAACTGGACGGCGCAAAAGCGTTTCATGAGTGCGCTGCCGCTAAGCGCGCGCCGAGAAGCCGAACGCCGCGCCGCCGCGCTTGCTCTCGAGCGCGGCTATTTGCACCTTCACGCGCAGCTGGTCGGCTTCGATCGCGGCGATTATGCCGAAGAGATCGAAGCCTTGCGATCGATTCCGGGCCCCAAATGGTACCCGAAGATCTGCGAGCCGGATCCGGATCTGGCTGCCTCACTGCGGTTGCCGTTCGTCGGCGGCGACGTATTCTTGGACGGTTCGATCGGCAGTTGCACCGCCGCGGTCACCGAACCGTTCTGCACCACGGGCGGCCACGGCGAGCTACGCTTGAGCGACGACGAAGTCTACGTCTATTTCGCCAATGCCGAAGCACTGGGGGTTTCGGCCGGCGTGCACGCGATCGGCGATCGCGCGATCGAGCAGTGCCTTGCAACTTGGGAGCGGGTCTTGGGAGGCAAGCCGAGTTCGCGCGGCACGCGGCATTTTATCGAACACTTCGAGATCGCGCGTCCCGAACACATCGAAGCCTGCGCGCGCCTTGGCATCTATCTCTCGATGCAGCCGCAGTTCGACGCGCTCTGGGGCGGCGCCGGCGGCATGTACGAAGAGCGCCTTGGCACGCAGCGCATGCGCACGATGAACGCGCTCGGCAGCATTCAGCGCGCGGGCGCGGTGCTCTGCGGCGGGGACGATAGCCCCGTGTGCGATCTGCAACCCATGGAAGGGCTGCGCGCGGCGGTCGAGCACCACGAAGAACGCGAGCGCCTCACGCCGCAAGAGGCGCTCACGATGTACACCTACAACGCCGCGCGGCTGGCGCATGCCGAGCTCGAAACCGGCGTGCTGGCGCCTGGGTTCGCGGCCGATTTCGTCGTGCTCGACGGCGATCCGCTGGCGGGCGATTCGTTCGCGACATGCCGCGTCATGCAGACGTGGGCGGACGGCCGGCGCGTCGACGAAGGTTAGATCAGCGAGATCGTTTCCTTGGGCTTGGGATGCTCGGCGATCGACGTCAAAAGCGATCCCGCCAATTCGTCGCAGATCGGATCGTCGATCTCCTCGATCCGCCCTTCGTCGGCCAGCAGCGCTTTGCGCGGATCGATCGGCAGTCGAGCCAGGACGGGCGCCTGCGCCAGGTCGGCAACGCGCTGCGCATACGACGGGCCGAAGATTTCGTAGACGTTGCCCGTATCGGGGGCGACGAAGTACGACATATTTTCGACCACCCCGAGAATCGGTTTCTTCAGCTGGTGGATCAAATTTGCGGCTTTGCGGACGATCATCGTCGCGAGCGCTTGCGGCATCGTTACGAGGATGACGCCGTCGATGGAGAGCGACTGAAGCACCGTCAGCGGGGCGTCCGACGTCCCCGGCGGCAAGTCGATGAGCAAGAAATCGAGATCGCTCCAAACCACTTGCTCGTAAAACTGACGGATGACGCCCGAAACGATGGGACCGCGCCACACCATTGCCGTGTCTTCTTTGTCGGTCAACAGGTTCGAACTGACGATCTCGATCGCCGTGCGCGACTGCGCCGGAATCATCAGCGGCTGCGGATTGCCTTGCGCCGTTCGCGGCGCGTTGGGATCGGCTTCGATCACCAGCGGTTTCGAGAGGCCGAAGAGTTTGGGGATCGATGGCCCGGTGATGTCGGCATCGAGGATTCCCACCCGCAGGTTTCTGCGCCGCAATCCGAGTGCGAGCAGCGCCGTTACGAGCGATTTGCCGACGCCGCCCTTTCCGGACATGACCGGCACGGTGTGCGCGATGCGCGCCTTGCCGCGAAACTCGCCCGGTGCGCGCCGCGCGGGCGTGCGATCTTCGGCGGCGATGTTCGGAACAAAGCCTGAGAGGCGTGCCTGCACAAGCGCCGCGATAATCGGCTCCACGCGCAATCCGTGCGCGCGGGCACCTTGCTCGATGGTCTCGTACTTGTTCACCCCGCACCCGGCGCAGTGCAAACCGAAGCGCTCGAGTACGGCGGCGGCAATGGGCAGCGCGGCCACGAGCTCGCGGATATTGCTCTGCGGGGCGATCTCGATTTCGATGTGGGGCATGAACCGTCAATTCGGCCTGCGAACGCCTCGTTCTTATGCGACCAATCTCGCAGGCGCATCTGCTGCTGCTCGCGGCGGCGTATCTCCATATGCCCGCTCGGCGGCTGCGAGCGCTGGCACGGGGCGAAGATCCGTCGCTCGAAGAGTGGCTCGGCGGAGAATCCGCCCGCAAGGTCGCTCATGCGCGCCACCAAGCGCGGGAAGCCGCTGCGCGCCTGGCCCGCATCGGGGCGGCGATGGTGACGATCGCCGACGCCGCATATCCGGCCGGCCTGCACGACCTTGAAGATCCGCCCGCGCTGCTGTTCGTGCGGGGAACGCTTCCCGAGAGCGGCATCGCCGTCGTCGGGAGCCGCACGCCGCCGCCGGAAGCAGTTGCCTTTGCCCGCGAATTTGCGCGTCTGTGTGCGATGCCGGTCGTCAGCGGTCTGGCATCGGGCATTGACGCCGCTGCGCACCACGGTGCGCTCGACGCGCGGCTGCCGACCCTCGCGTACGTGGGAACGGGCCTTGGCGTCACGTATCCGCCCGAGCACTTGGCATTGGAAGAGGAGATCGTCGCCCGCGGCGGCGCGGTCGCCAGCGAACGGCTTCCCGACGAGGCGGTGACGAAATGGGCGCTCGTGCATCGCGATCGTCTGCAAGCCGCGCATGCGCGCGCAACCGTGCTGGTCGCAAGCGAACCGGACGGCGGGGCCATGCAGACGATGGCGTTTGCGAAAGTGCTCGGACGTCCGCGCTTTGTCCTCAAAGCCGGCTCCGCGGCGGGATATGGCGGAAACGTGCTGGCTCAGCGTGACGGCGCAGTAGCGCTGCCTCCGGATCCGCAAACAGCGATCGAAACGATCGCCGCTGCGCTCAAAAAGGAGACGGCTCGTGCAAACGTACGACGCGCTCGCGCAGCGCGCTGAAGCCGTGCTCGCGGGCGGGTGCGATTCGCCGGTGCGGTCCGGATGGGCCGTCGGCGGCGAGCCCTTTTTTCAAACGCGCGGCGACGGCGCTTACGCGTACGACCAAAATGGGCGCCGCTACATCGACTACATCATGGCCTACGGCCCGCTGCTCTTCGGTTACAATCATCCCGCGCTCACGACGAATCTCGACGAAATCGCCGGGCGGGGGCCGCTCTTCGGTTCCACGCACGCCGAGGAAGTGCGGTTGGCCGAACGCATTCGCTCTTACGTGCCGTCGATGCAGCGCATGCGCTTCGTCACGACGGGAACCGAGGCGATGATGAGCGCCGTCCGCGTCGCGCGCGCCTATACCGGCAAGCCGCTGATCTTGAAGTTCGCGGGGAACTATCACGGGCATTTCGATCTGGCGCTGCTGTATGCCGGAGCGTCGGCAAATACGGCGGACTCCTCGCGTTCCGGAATTCCCGAACGCGTCATGCACGACGTGCTGGTCGCACGTTACAACGATCTGCGCGACGCCGACGCCCTGCTGCGCGGGCGCGAAGGCGAGCTCGCGGCAATTCTGGTCGAACCGATCGTCGGCAACATGGGCTTCGTGACGCCGGCGCCGGGCTTCTTGGAGGGGCTGCAGGAAAGAGCCAAGCGCTTCGGCGCGCTGCTGATTTTCGACGAAGTGATCACGTGGCTGCGCTTGGGCCTGCGCGGCGCGCAAGGCCGCGTCGGCATCACGCCCGATATAACGGCGATCGGAAAGATCATGGGCGGAGGCTTTCCGATTGCAGCTTTCGGCGGGCGTGAAGACGTGATGAACGTCCTCGCGCCGAGCGGTGCCGCGTTTACGGGCGGCACGCACGCGGGAAATCCATTTGCCGTCGCCATGGCGCACCGCGTGCTCGACCTGCTGGAAGCGAATCCCGAATATTACGATTCGATGCGCACGCTGGCCACACGCTTGGCGGCCGGTATCCGCGAGGTGTTCGAGCGGCGCGCACTGCCGTATGCCGTCGTGCAGCACGAGTCGATTGTCGATTTCAAGTTTCGCGCCGGGCCGCCCAACCGCAATTACGACGATGCTCTTGCGGCCGACAAGGCACGCTACGCGGCATACTATCACGCGATGCGCGCGCGGGGCATCTTGCTCGCGCCCTCACAGAACGAAGTGATGTTCCTTTCGACGGCGCACAGCGAGCGCGACGTCGACGAAACCATCGCCGCGGTTGAAGGCTCGCTGGACGAGATCGAAGCGGCATGACGCGCTGGTCGCGGCGATCCTTCGTGACGGCCGCAGCGGCGTGCGCGCTGGCCCCGCGGCGGCTGTGGGCCGCGCAGTTCCCGCCGATGCCCCCGCCCGCGCGCGTCGCCGAACAGGTTCGCGGCGAGTTCATGCATGCGTGGGACGGCTACAAACGCTTTGCGTGGGGATTCGACGAGGTTGCACCCATCGCCGGTAAGCCAAAGGATTTCTTCATCGACGGGCATTCGTTCGGGCTGTCGATCATCGAGGCATTGGACACGCTGTACATCATGCAGCTGGATGACGAGCTCGATGCCTGCGTGAAGTGGCTGCGCTCCCATTTGGATTTCGACGTCGACGGGAAAGTTCAAATGTTCGAGGCCGTGATTCGTATGGTTGCCGGCCTGATCGCGGGCTACTATGCGACCGGCGAGCGTTTTTTGCTCGACGGCGCGCGGGATTTGGCCGATCGGCTGCTGCCGTGTTTCACGAAATCCCCGAGCGGTGCGCCGTACCGCTTTGCCAACCTGAAGACCGGTGCGGTCAGCGACCCGCAGTCCAACCTGGCCGAGATCGGTTCGAATATCCTGGAATTCGGCGACCTCTCCAGGCTTACCGGCGACCCCAAATACCTCAACGCGTCGATGCGCGCATATCAAGCGGTGATGCGCAAGCGCTCCGCGCTCGATCTGCTCGGAACGAATTTCGACGTCGAGAAGGGCGAATTCTCGGGGACCGACGACGTCGCACCCGACGAGCCGGTCGATTCGTTTTACGAATACCTGTGGGGCGGATGGCAGATGCTCGGCAACACGCAAACGCGCGACTGGTACCGGTTACTGACCGATGCGATCCTGAAATACAAGCCGCAGCGCATCGGAGGCCGCCTGTGGTTTCGCACCGTCGATTACGTCACGGGCGAAAAAACCGCCGACACGACGAGCTCCGAGCTGGCCGCATTCTACGCCGAACTGGTCGCCAAAGGCGGCGATCGCGCCGTCGGCGAGGCGTTCTATGACTCTTGGACCGCCGTGCTCGACAAGTACGGCCTCATCCCCGAAGTCATCGACTACTCGAATTTGGCCGTTGCGAGCCCGAAGTATTGGATGCGCCCGGAGTATCCGAACTCGTCATTCGATCTGTGGTTCTTGACGCAGGACGAAAAATA
>DASRDE010000034.1:0-4100 GCA_035652755.1 Vulcanimicrobiaceae bacterium
CTAGCGTAGTTGAACGGCGCGTCAGCGGGTCAACGTCAGCAGCGAGCCGTAGGCATTGTTCCCGTATTGAAGGTCCTGCACGTCCCACAGCGCGCGTACGGGCTTTACTCCGAGCCCGTTTGCATCGGCGGCGAAGACGTCGATATGGCCCTTAAGCGCTACGTACAACTGACCGGCATTGTCGGTTGCTATGGACGAGACGGCGGTGTTCGTAGTAAAACCGATCGCGCGCGAATAGTGGGTCAGCCCCGATTGAGCCGCCGGTGCATACGCGAAGATTGGGTTCGTGTCCAGGCCGCCGGCAAGATAGAGCGTCCCGCTACTGTCGACGGCTATACTGGAGGGCGGCGCTTCGGGTAGCGAGGTGTCGGTAAAACTGCGCACAAGCTTCGCATGCCCGGCGGCGTCGACCGAGTACTGTGAAACGCCGTGCCACACGTTTCCCTGCTCGACTACGCTGGCCAGCACGTACAGAATTCCATGCGGGCCGACGCTAACGTTGCCCGGTCTTGCAGCGAGGGGCCCCATGGGCGTCGTCAAGACCGGCACGAAAGCGGCGTTCGCCTTAGCGGACCCCTGCTTTAGGATCGGAAAGCGCAGCACCCGTGAGTCCGGACCATCCGAAATGAAGAAATTACCGCGGTTGTCCGGCGCAAATCCGACCACGTACCCCGACAGCAACTTTTTGGGCAGATCGACAACGTGCTCGGGCGCTGCATTGCCCGCGGCGTGCGGCCCGAACTGAAGCAGACGAAGCGGCGAGCCGACGATCGCATAGATCTCGCCGGAAGAATCGACTCCCGCGGAGTTCCCCCATGCAAGGGTCGTTTTCGATCCCTGAAGCAGCCGGCTGGGCTCTACGCGGCCGGAAGATGCAGCGGAAAAGACGCCAATCGACGGAGTTCCGTTCGGTGAAAATGCGATCAAGTTCTGCCCGGTATTGCGTGCTGCGCCGGCCAGAGGGCGCGACCCAAGCGGCATCGAGCTCGGAATCCCCGCGCGACCGCACGATGCGAGCGCTGCCGAAGCGATTGCGGAGAAGAGACACACCCTGAGCGTCCTGACTGTGTATGAGGAAATCATGGCTCGAATCATACCATTCAAGCAGCCACGCGTATTCAAAAAACATCTATTGCCAGGGCGGAGACGGTGAACAATTTTGATGACAACTCTGTGCCATCGATTTTATGATAGCCGCGAAAGCTGTGGAATGCGCCGAAACGGATCTTCGCCGGTTACTGCGTTTACTGCACCGGCCGTACGCGTTGGATGCCGAACCATTGGCTCGCGCCTTGTGCGACCTCTACGGTCTGCGGCGGTCATATGACGCCGTTATACGCCTGGTCAAGGACACGCTCATCGCCCGAGGCGTGATCGGAAAGCGCCTTTACGATCTCATCGAGCTAGCTGACATTCGCGGCAAAACGCAGATGGAGACTGCCCAAATCATGGGCCTCTCGATTCGGCAGTTCTACCGGTACCGCCGCGAAGCCGTCAAGGCGCTCACACAGTACGTCCGTGCGCTCCCGTGCGGCAGCCCGAAGGCCTCCCCCGCGCAAGAGATCACACGCATTCTTTCCCAGATCGATCCCATAGCGGCCGTCGAACTCAGCCGTGCCCTGAGGTATCCGGAACGAACCGCGGTTTGGACCATTCAGGCGCTGATCGACTCGGGGCAATTCATCGACGAAAGCGCGATCGCGCAGGCCGAACCGGCCGATCGCGTCATCATTCTCCTTTCGCTTGCGCGCTTTTGCTTCGATTACGGCGCGCCGGGTCTGGGGAAAAGAATTTTCGAAGCCGTAAACGATTTCGTACAAAACACGCAGTTACAATTCAACACGGCGGTTGGATTTCACGTGCTGCTTTGCAGATACACGCGGGCGCGGTTCGACGCGGACGTTCATACGTGCGACCAAATCGCCAACGAGCTCTGCGCAATGTCGAGGAGGGATAGTCTTCTGTTTGCGACGGCCGTGCTCGTACAAACGGAGGCTGAGATCCGGCTTGGCGATCTCGAAAGGGCCGAGCTCACCATGGAGGAAGCGTTTCGCGCGATTCTTCCGCTTCGCGATCTGCGTTTTCTCGGCGCGCTCGTATATTACCGGGCAGCAATCGACTTTCTCCGCGGCGACCTGGAGCGCGCACAGTCAAGTAGTACGGCGGCTTTGTTTGCATTTCGGCGGCGTCCCCGGGATCGCGCGATCTGTGAAGCGCTCGATGGACGCATCAGATTTGCGGCAAGCAGCTCGTGGAGTTGCGCACCGGTACACGAGCCGGCTTACCCCGCCGGAGGTTTTGACGTTCGTCTGCCGGACGGCGCTTACGTCCGGTTCCAGGCCGGCGAACAGACCTGCTTCGCACGGATGAGTAGGGAAATTGCCTACTTGCGAAGCCTTTCCGCCACCGGGGCCGGACCGCCTTACGCGGCTCTCGAGAACTTTATCGAACGCGCTGCATCGGCGGGGTATGTAGCACTTGAAGCCGCCGCCCATGCGGTGTATGCCAATGTGTTCGAACGCGCGGGGGACGCCCGAAATGCGCAGCGCGCGTACGTCCGAGCCTGGTCCATGAGTGCGCTCATAGGCGACGACCTGACCGGCCGCGATTTGTTTATTTTCGAATCGGCGCCGATGAGGGATTTGGGGCCGGTCGTCCTGGACGAAGCGTTTCTTCAAGCCTTCGACGTTACGATCGATTCGGTGCGGAGCCGCTCCGGCGAGGCGGCGATTCCCGTGGACCCGCACTATTGGGCGCCGATGCTAAAAGACGCATTCTCCGCGACGCTCCAGCCCGAACCGCGTTTGATAATAGAACACTGCGGCGGCCAAACACACGTACGGGAAATCGTGCGTAGAGTCTCGGTCCTGGTACCCTTCGAGATGCGCTCGAAATTTGCAGCCGCGCTGACCGTAAGGTTAGCCTGGGCTCTTCGTGCAAATCCCGTCGAAAAGGTCGGACGATGATTTGCCATCCACTCGATGCGTATTAGGCCGCCGCTGAAATTGCGCGCGGCGGCCTGATACGGGGTGGTCGCGAGGTTACTCGCCGGCGCCGATATCCGCGCGGCTCGCGCTGCCTTCGATTTTGGCGAGCGCTTCGAGGATCTGCTGCTCGTCGGGTTGCTCGCCGATGTCGTGCACGTCGATGTAGCGGACGACGCCGTCCTTATCGACGATGAACACGGCTCGTTCGGAGCGTCCGGCTTCTTCATCGAAGACTCCGTAGCTCTTTGCAACGTTTCCGTGCGGCCAGAAATCGCACAGGAGCGGGTACGAGATGCCGCCGAGCGATTCGGCCCACGCGCGGTTGGCGAATTTGGTGTCAATCGAGATGCCCACAACTTGAGCATCGAGCCCTTCAAAGCGCCCGAGATTCCTCTCGAGGCCGGGCATTTGACTGGTTCAAACCGGCGTAAATGCGAATGGATAAAAGACGATGACGACGTGATGCTTTCCGCGTTGATCGGAAAGGCGCCAGCGCGTGCCTTGATGGCTTTCGAGTTCGAAATCCGGCGCTTGCGCGCCCACCTCCAGCGTCGAGGTTCGGTTGGCCTTGGAGGTCCGGCCGATGTTCACTGCCATGCGCCCGAACTTCAATGCATCCCGCGCGTCCCCCCTTGGAGCGTGCGGGGGCCGGGCGCGTGGAACAGATCGAGCGCGATCGCCTCGTTCTCGCCCGCCCGCAGCCACACGCCGGGGACGAAGAGCGTCCGCTGCGGCCCCTCGTTCCAAAACCGGCCGGCGTTGTGGCCGTTGATCCAGAGCGCGCCCTTACCGAGCGACCGCACGTCGAAGAACGTATCGCCGGGCCGATCGAGGATGAACATGCCGCGATAAAACGCCGGCGCCGGGCGCGCGCCGGGTTCGAACGCAAGGTCCGAAACGCGCTCGAGCGGGAGCGGCGCGATCTCCCAGCCGCGCAGCTCCTCGTCACCGAGAAAGACGCGGCCGTCGATACCTTTGCGCTCGAAGCGCAAGTCGGGGCCGTAGTTGATGCGGCCGCCGTTTTCGACCAGGATCTCGATGCTCGATCCGGCTTGGCCGCTGACGCGTAGACGATCCGAGCCAGCGCGGCGATCCAAATATCCTACGCAAGTG
>DASRDE010000035.1:0-4251 GCA_035652755.1 Vulcanimicrobiaceae bacterium
TACAGCTCGCGGCCGACGCGCGCTACCACGGCGTCTTCCGAGGTCCGGATCGCCCCGGTCTTCTCAGCGCGCGCCGCCAGGAACTGCTCGACTTCTTCTTCGCGCAGATTCAATCCGTACAAGCCGTTGATCGTGTCCAGATTGATCGGCATCGGCAGCAGCTTTCCATCGACGCTCGCCAGAACGCGGTGTTCGTATCGGCGCCACTTTGTGAACCGGCTCAGGTAGGCGAAGACGTCTTCGCTGTTCGTGTGGAAAATGTGCGGCCCGTACCGGTGAATCAGCACGCCGTCGGCGTTGTATTCGTCGTAGGCGTTGCCGCCGACGTGATCGCGGCGATCGATCAGCAGGACGGACTGCCCCGCGTCGCGCGCCAAGCGTTCGGCAAGAACCGACCCGGCGAAACCCGCCCCGACGATCAAGTAGTCGAACTTCATCGCGCCACCACTTGGGCAAGGGCCAAGCGGTTCAACTCGGCTCCCATCGCCGCCACCGTGGCGTCCCACGATTGTTCTTTCACGGTCGCTCGTATGCGGCTGCGCCAGCGATCGGAGACGCCCTCACGCAAGATGCGATCGCCCAACGACACAAACTCCTCGGGCGTTCCCGCAATTCCGACCAGTCCTTCTTCGCCGTACGGATCGACCACGTCGGCAATGGGCGTCGAAATGACCGGCTTTTCGGCAGCCAAATATTCGAGGGTTTTGGTGGGGCTGATAAACCGCGTCGAGTCGTTTAAAGCGAACGGAAGCATTGCGACGTCCCAATGGTGCAGGTACGCCGGCAGCTCGTCGTAGCCTCGCTGCGGCACGTAGTGAATGTTCGGTGCCTGCGGCAGCGTCTGAGGATCGATCTTGACCACCGGGCCGACGACCACGAACTGCCACTGCGGCCGCGCCGACGCGATGCGCCGCAGATATTCGGCGTCGAAGCGCTCGTCGACGACCCCGTAAAATCCGAAACGCGGGTGAGGCAGCGAGCGCAACTCGGCCGGTTCCGGGACCGCGCGCGGGGCGAAGTGCTGCGCGTCCACCGCGCTGGGAAAACAGCGCACGTTCTCGTGGTGGCGCCGCTTATTGTAGAACAGGCTGCGTCCCCCGGTAAAGACCACGTCGGCGCGGTCGAAGAGCATGCGCTCGCGCTCCTTGAGGATCGCGGGTGCGAAGGCAAACATCGAGAGTTCGTCCATGCAATCGTACACGCAGAGCGAGTGCGTGACGCGCTGCGTGAAACCCATCGCCATCGGCGTGTAGTACCAAAGGATGGGCGAGCGGAGCCGCTCTTGCGCGATATACGAGCGCAACAGGTGCTCTTGCTCGATCTCCGCCCGCTCCGGCTCCGTGCGCGGCAAGCGCGGCCGTACCACGGTGACGCCGGCCGCCGGAGACTCCTTCACCAGTTCCGGAATCGCGCCGTCCTCGAAGACGGGCTCTTCAAAAAAATGAATGTCGTACTCTGCGGCGAGCCGGCTAAGGATGTGCTGGGGGCGTTGAAAGACGAAGCTCCAGCGTAGATGCGAGAAGCATATTATCGAGCGCGAACGCTGGAAAGCCATCGGTTGCTCCATCGTTGGTAGGTAAGAACAACCAGGCTTTTCCCGAGCGCTGTACGCGCAAAACCGTTTAGCGAACGGCTATCTGTGGTACTCCGGTCGCAATACGCGCACGTGTATTCTTACGTACAGCGGGCACTTCTTGCGTCTGCCTGATCCGCATCCATTTGAACCGCGCGGACGCGTTTTGCGCGCCGCCCACGGTGAGCGCGACGCGCACGCCGCGATCCCACGGCGAGATGTGCGGCGCGCGAACGGGCGCTTCCACCAGCTTGGTCCAGCGCAAGCCGTCCATGCTCATCGAAAAGACGAATGCGTATCCGGACGTCGCTTCCATTCTAAACCGTATGGTCGCCGTCTTCGGAACCGGAACGGTCGCGATCGTGCGGTGGCGCCCGCGAGATCGGCGGAACACGACGACTTCACCGTCGCGGACGCCGGCGCCGACCGCGTTCTCTTGATCCCCGTACGCGCAAAGGCTCGCTTGCGCGCCGCCCGCAAGGCTGCGCACGTCGATTGCGGTCTCGGCCACGTACTGCGAACTCTCGGTTGGCCGCGCCAAAACGCTGCAGAGAACATCCGTGCATTCGCCGTCGCACGAGACGACGACGCCGCGGTGCCAGGCTTTTCCGAACGTCAGCAGCGGGCGGTGCTGCTGCGGCCACTGCCACGTGGGCGCGAGACGGCCGCGCCGGAAAGCGCTGAAAAAGTGCTTGCCGCCGCGCAAAGGCGTCCGACGATCCAACGGCACCGGAGCGGCCGAGCTCGGCCCGCTTCCTCGGTTGATACTCGGCCAGCCGTCCGCGTCCCAACAGACTTCGTCCAGCAGCACTTGGCGCCCGACGTAGATCGAATCGCGCCGCGAGTATGCGTGGTAGAGGTAGAACGTGCGGCCGTCGCCGGCTTCGAAGACGCTTCCGTGGCCCGGACAACGCCAATCCGCGTTGCTGCTCAGGATCGGATTGCCGGCGAACTTCTCCCACGGGCCCAGCACCGAGCGCGCGCGCGCGACGCCCACCGCATAGTTGCAGCTCTTTCCGCAGCACGCGTTTCCGGAGTAAAACAGATAGAACCAATCGCCGCGGCGCACGACGCTGGGCCCTTCGACGACGTCGCCTTCCCAATAGCAGTCGTTCCGCAGGATCACTTTCGCGTCCCCGACCAACCGCAGCCCGTCGTCGCTCAGCGGCTGAATCCAAATCGTCGTCGGCAGTCCGCGGCTGTTGCTGTCCTCTTTCCAAATCAAGTAGCGGCGCCCGTCTTCGCCGGTGACGGGTGTCGGATCGATCGAGCCGGCGGACTGTCCGACCATTGGTCCGTGATCCACGTACGGGCCTTCGGGGCGATCGGCTGTGGCGACGGCGATCGAGAGCGGGCCGCTCACGTGCTCGGCCACGTAGTAGACGTAAAAGCGGCCGCGGTACTGCGAGATTTCGGGAGCCCAAAAGCTGCCGCGCGACCATGACGGACGCTCGGTAAACACCGCACCCACCGGCCTCCAATTGATCAGATCAGTCGAACGCAGCAGCGGAAATTGCGGCGCCCATTCGGTCGACGTGGTCGTCGCCCAAAACGCATTGCCGACGCGAATCACCGATGGGTCTGGGTAATCGCCCCGATGTACCGGGTTGGCGTAAGTGCGATTTGCTGCGTGCATTACGAATTAACCGGCTTCTTTACGCTGCCGCGCGAAAAGGAGCTGCATCTGTATAACGCATCTCACGATCCACTAGTTCGGCTTTTTCTCCCTCATCTGTGCCGAAGGCCTGTTAAATTCTGGAAACGGCAGCGCTCCGGTCGCCATGCCGGGCGCCGGTATGGGGACGCTGCTCCGAAGGGGGAATAAGCCGCGCATGAAATACGCGAGAATTATAGCGGTTCTGGCCGCTGCGTCGTGGGTGTCGGTTGCAGCCGTTGCCGCCGCCCAGACATCTAGCTCCAGTGGGGACACGGCGTTCGTGCAGAAGGCCGCAAAGTCGGGAACTGAAGAGGTATCGGAAGGCCGAGTCGAGCGGACCAGCGACGACGGGGCGGCGCGCAGATTCGCCAGCCGCATGGTCATCGACCACACCAAGGCGAACACGCTGCTCTCCTCGATTGCGCGCAGTTCGGGTCTGGGCGCGCAGCTCGAACAGGGGATCGGCCAGGCACAGCCGGCGCAAGCGCGGCCCGGGCGGAACTACCTTCGCAAAGAGGTCAGCGATCACGAAGATGCGATCGCGCTCTTCCGGAGCGAGGCCGCGCACGGCGAGAACCCGCGCCTGCGAGCGTTCGCGCGGACGACGCTTCCCACGCTGGTGATGCATCTTCAACTCGCGCAGAGTTCACTTCGCAATCGCTAGCCGCAGGATGATGCGCCCCCCGTCACCAAGCGTTCCGGTATGAATGAAGCGACGCTCTTTGTGATCTGCGGCTTGGGGATGCTATTCATGGCCGTCATTTTTGCCGGCGGCGCGTACGAGTCGACGCGCACCCGGTAATCCCGCTTCAGAAGAATCAAACCAAAAAACGAGAGCGCGGCCGGTAACGGCCGCGCTCTCTGCGTTTCATCCGATCTCGAGGATTAGAACGTTTCCTCTTCCGTGTCGCGGTACGGCTCGGGCTCTTCCTCCTCTTCGCCGTACGCAGCCTCGTCGTCCGAAGGCTCCTCGTCTTCTTCCTCGAGGACGTAGCCCTGCTCTTCCTCTTCTTCCTCTTCC
>DASRDE010000036.1:0-3942 GCA_035652755.1 Vulcanimicrobiaceae bacterium
GTCGACCGCGCGAAACCGAAAGCCCGGCGTAATGAAGAGATCGGTTTGCCCTTGGCCTGCGCGCACCGCGCCGTGAATGGACGCCGATCCCTCGAGCGCGCGTACCACCGTCGTGCCTGCGGCGATAATCCGGCGTCCGCCGCGTTTAGCTTGGGCGATCGCCTCGGCGGCCTGCGACGGGATCGAATACGTTTCGGCGTGCATGCGGTGCTCTGCGACGCGCGCGCTCTGCATCGGCCGGAACGTTCCCAGTCCCACGTCCAGAACGATCTTGGTGGTTTGCACGCCGCGCGCCGCAAGCCGGTCGAAGACGTCCTGCGTAAAGTGCAGCGAGGCGGTCGGCGCCGCGACGCTGCCGGGCTCGCGCGCGAAGATCGTTTGATACCGCGCCTGTGCTTCGTCCGAGTCGTTATGAACGTACGGCGGAAGCGGCAGGCGCCCCGCTCGCTCGAGAAAGACTTCGAACGGCACGTCAAGCAAGAACTCGAGCTCGCGCACGCCGTCATCCAACACTGCACGGACGCGCGCCTCACCCAGCTCGCCGAAAAGGATGCGCTCGCCGGCAAGCAGACGGCGCGCCGGGCGCAGCAGCGCATGCCATCGCGTCGCCAGCCGATCGTAGCGCTGCGCATGCGCGGGCCGCAGCAGCAAGACTTCGACTGCACCGCCCGTTGGGCGGCGGCCGCCGATGCGCGCGGCAATCACCCGCGTCTCGTTGAGGACGAGCAGATCGCCTTCGCGCAAATACTCGGGCAGATCGGCGAACGTGCGATGCTCGATCGCTCCCGAGCGCATGACGAGCAGCCGCGAGGCATCGCGCGGCTCCGCCGGCGCCTGCGCGATCAGCTCCTCGGGAAGTCCGTAGTCGTAGGCGGCGGTCAGCCCGGAGTCGAGATGCGCGTCCGCTCCAGCGCCAAAAAGCTCGCCAGCCGTTTGCGATCCTCTTCGTTGACGTCGACGAACAGCACGCCGATTTGATACGTGTCGGGCTGGCCGCTGCGGATCCACCGCACTTCGCCGCGCAGCGCGAGCATCGGCGGCCGCTTCATCGTGAAGATGTACTTGGTGCCCTTGGGCAGATATTGATCGACGATGACGCGCATGCCGGTCTCCGAGATGTCCGCGATCGCGCCGCGAAAAAGCATCGACGAGAGGCGGTCCTCGACCACGACGTCGATGTATTTTCGCAGCCGCACACCCGTCGAGCGCTTCTCCTGCGGCCGATCAGTCATTCGCCGTTATTGTTCCCGGAAAGTAATACGCCAAAATCGCGCGCGACTGCGCGCCGGCGAGCGCCATGCCGCGAGCGCCCCACTGACAGAGCCCAACGCCGTGACCCAGGCCGCCGCCCTCCACGGTCATCGATCCCCCGTCCGCTGCCGCCTCGATCGCGACGCTGCGCACGAGCAAACTCGGCAGCACGCGCGAACCGAGCGTGCGCCGGACGTCCTTTGCGTTGACTTCAATCGTGCCGTCCGAGCCGACGAACGTCCACGTCCGCGGCCGTCCACTTTCGTCAGGCTGCTGGAGCTGCACGCCGGCGATCGGCCCGGCCGCGCTCAGTTGCGCTTGCAGCGCGCGTTCGAGCTGCGCCATCTCGATCGTCTTGCTCCACGAATACCAGGGCGACTGCGAACAATACGTGCACGGAACGCCCTTGCAGTACGGCAGCGGTTTCCCGCCCCACGCGTCGGCATTCGATTCCGTATGACCGCCGCAGCACGACGAGTACGAAATGCTCGCGAAACCGCCGCCATACCGCAGGACGGTACCGCGCGTCGCGTCCACGGCGTCGCTCGTCTGCGCATGCTCCGCATCGATGCCCGTGTACACTTGATCCGATTCAGAGGGCACGAGATCGTACTCGCGCAGCGGACTGCTGCGGCCCAGGACGTACGTGCGCGCGAGAATCGCTTGCGTTTGCAACGCGGCGGCCGGCCACGACCGCGGCATCTCGCGCGGCACGACACTGTACAAGTACGCCTCGAGTGGAACCAGATTCACGATGCTGCCATCCGGCAGGGCCGAAAACGATCCCCGATACGTGCGGCCTTCATACTCGAAGGATTGAGCGTCGATCTGCTGCGCATGTCCGCGCCCGAGCAAAACGCGCAGCGCCTGTCCCGGAGCCGCCGTTTCCGGATCGCCGATCGCTTGCGGCGCGAGCGCGGCGGCGACGATCGAGGTCAAGAACTGCTCGCGGTTCAAAGCAGCCGCTCCTGCGTGCCCTGCGCTGCATAGTGCGCGCCCAAGTGCGCATAGGCCAAGGGCGTGGCTTTTCTTCCGCTGGCCGTGCGCACGACGAAGCCCTGCTTGAGCAGGAACGGTTCCACGACGTCTTCGAGCGTCTCGGCGTCTTCGGTCAGCGTCGCTGCGATCGCGGCGATGCCGACGGGGCCGCCGCGATACTGCTCGACGATCGTGCGCAGGAACGCGCGGTCCAGCCTATCGAGCCCCGATTCGTCGACGCCTTCGCGGCGCAGCGCTTCGGCTGCCACTTCGCTGGTGATTCGACCGCCCGCGCGCACTTCGGCGTAATCGCGCACGCGCCGCAGCAGCCGGTTTGCGATGCGCGGCGTGCCGCGGCTGCGCGAAGCGATCGCGGTGGCGCCGTCGCCGTCGATGGGCACTGCCAGCACTTCCGAAGAACGCAGAACGATCCGCCGCAGTTCCTCGACGCTGTAGTAGTCCAGGTGATGCATGATGCCGAAACGCTCGCGCAAAGGCGCGGAAAGCATGCCGGCGCGCGTCGTCGCACCGATGAGCGTAAACCGCTTGAGCGGCAGTTTGATCGTCTTTGCGTAGGCACCGCGGTCGACGACGAAATCGATCTGGAAGTCCTCCATCGCGGGATAGAGAAACTCTTCCACGACGCGTCCCAGGCGGTGGATCTCGTCGATGAACAGGATGTCGCCCTCCTCGAGCGACGTGAGAATGCCCACGAGATCCTTGGGTTTTTCCAGCGTGGGTCCGCTCGTCGGGCGCAGCGCGCGCCCCATGTCCCGCGCGATGAGCGCCGCGAGCGTCGTCTTGCCCAGACCCGGCGGCCCGTAGAACAGCACATGTTCGAGCGGCTCGCCGCGCCGGCGCGAGGCGTCGATCGCGATCTTCAGGTTTTCGACCACGGTCGATTGTCCGACGTATTCGTCGAACGAGCGCGGACGCAAACTCGCGCCGTAGACTTCGTCCTCGAGCGTATCGTCCGGCGAGACCAAACCCCGGTCGTCCGCGGCCAAGCCGGAGGTATCTTCCGGTCCCAACAACCGCTTGCGCACGTCGCCGCTCACCGCGCTGCCACCGCCTTCTGACGGTAGATCTCGCTCAGCAGCGTCTCGGCGTCGGCGATCTGCGGGGACGCCTCGAGCGTCGAGCGGATCATCGCCTCGGCTTCCGGACGCTTGTATTCCAGTTGCAGCAGCACCGCGAGCGCTTCGTCGGCAAAGTCCGGAATGCTCGCCTGCGGCGCCGCCTGCGCCTGTTGAATGAGCAGAAACTTCGTCACTTTGCCCTGCAACTTCGCGACGATGTCGCGCGCCTTCTGCTGCCCGATGCCCGGGAGCGTCCGCAGAAACGCGTGATCGCCGCGGTCGATTGCTTCGGCGATGCGGGACATCGGCTGCGAGAACGCCCGCGCGGCCGAGCGCGGCCCGATGCTGCCGACCGTAATGAGCGCTTCGAAGAATTCGCGTTCGACGGCGTTGCCGAAGCCGTAGAACGTGTAGTGTCCCGTGTTCCCTTCGATGTTCAAGACGGAGTAGATCTCCAAGGCCGTCTCCGAGCCCGGCGGCGCGACGATCTTTTCGGCTACGCAGGGCGGCAGCAAGATCTCGTAGGCCAAGCCGTGCACGTCGAGCACGATCGCCCCCGGACCGCGCTCGACGATGGTTCCGCGAATTCGCGAGAACATCAGCGGGCGCGCGTGCCGAACGCCAGCGCGATCGC
>DASRDE010000037.1:0-6119 GCA_035652755.1 Vulcanimicrobiaceae bacterium
GATCTGCCCCTGCCATCAATCGGTGTTCGACGTGGCAGACGGCGCGAAGGTGCTCGAGGGCCCGGCGGATCGGCCGCTTCCGCGCTTACCGATCGAGATCTCAGCCGATGGGTATGTCCGCGCCGCCGGCGATTTCAGCGACACCGTCGGCCCCGGTTTCTGGGAGCATGCATAAACGGTGACGCACCGCCTGCTCACCTGGATCGACACGCGGTTCGGCACCGCGACCTTCGTCCACCATGCGATTCGCAAAGCATTTCCGGACCATTGGTCTTTTATGCTGGGCGAGATCAATATGTACGCCTTCATCGTGCTGCTCGCGACCGGCACGTTCGTCGCGCTTTGGTTCGTGCCGAGCGAACACGACGTCGTGTACACGGGCCCGTATGCCGTGCTGCAGGGTGCCCGCGTGAGCGAAGCCTACGACTCGGTGCTGCACATGTGCTTCAACGTCAATGCGGGGCTGCTCATCCGGCAGATTCACCATTGGGCGGCGAATATATTCATCGCCGGCATCTTGGTCCACATGGGCCGGATATTCTTCACCGGCGCGTTCCGCAAGCCGCGCGAGCTGAACTGGATCGTCGGCGTACTGCTGCTCTTCGCCGCCTTGTTCGAAGGGTTCAGCGGTTATTCGCTGCCGGACGATTTGCTCAGCGGCATGGGTCTGGCGATCGCGGCGGCAATCCTTCAGTCGATTCCGTTCGTGGGCACGTATTTGATGTTTTGGCTGGCCGGCGGAGCGTGGCCGCCCGAGCAGCTCATCGGAAGGCTTTTCGTCGCGCACGTCTACATCGTTCCGGCGCTGATCGCGCTCGGAATTACCGTGCACCTGATGATGCTCTGGCGGCAAAAGCACACGCAGTTTCCGGGCGCGCGCCGAACCGAAGAAAACGTCGTCGGCTCGCCGCTCTTTCCCCAGTACACGCTCAAGTCGCTCGCGCTGCAGTTCGGCGTCATCGCGACGTGCTGCGCGCTTGGAGCCTGGGTGCAGATCAATCCGGTTTGGCTTTGGGGGCCGTACGACGTCGACAAAGCGATCTCGCCCGCGCAGCCCGATTGGTACATCGGGTGGCTCGAAGGCGCGCTGCGCTTGAGCCCGCCCGTCTCGATCCACCTGTTCGGACACATGATCCCGTCGGCGTTTTGGCCGGGGGCGGCGCTGCCGCTCGGCATCATGCTCTTTCTCTTTGCGTACCCGTTTATTGAAGCGCTCGTCACGGGCGACCATGCCGCGCACCACTTGCTGGACCGCCCGCGTGATAAACCGGTTCGAACCGCGTTCGGCGTGGCGTTCTTGGTCTTCATGATCGGCTTATTTTTGGCCGGCAGCGACGACGTGCAGGTGCGGTATTTGCATCTGCCGCTCAACGATGTTGTCTGGGGCTATCGTTTGTTCTGCATATTCGGAACCGGCATCGCGTTTTGGATTGCTTACCGCGGAGCTTCGGGGCTGCAGAAGAAGGACGGCGTGCACCAAGCGGATCGCGCGCGTCTGCTGCGCAAACCCGAGGGCGGCTTTGAAGAGGAGCCGATCGCATGATCGCGCTCTTCGCTTGTGTGCTGGCCGCGGCGCTGTATCTGCTCGGCGTGCGCACGTACCGCCGCCGTTTTCCGGGGCGCGCATTTTCGGTTTGGCGCGTGGCCGCATTTCTTGCCGGCGACGCGATCTTGGTTGCGGCACTTTCGCCGCAAGCCGATGCTGCGTCGGAAGCGTCGTTCGCGGCACACATGTTCCAGCACGTCGTGCTCTGGCTGGTCGCGCCGCCGTTGATGCTGCTGGGCGCGCCGCTGCTGGTGCTGGTGGGCGCGCTGCCCACGCACGCTGCGCGGCGGTTCACGCACTTTGCGGACTCGGGCGCCGGAAGAGCGCTGTTTTCGCCGATCACCGCGTGGCTGCTTTACGTCTTCGTTCTGTGGGGCGCGCACTTTTCGCCGCTGTACGAAGCCGCGCTCGAGCATCCGGCCGTGCACGCGCTCGAACACGCGCTCTTTCTTGCGGTCGCGTTCCTCTTTTGGGGCACGGTGGTTCAGGTGGGGTACGTTCCGCGGCCGCTCGGATTTGCGCCGCGCGCCTTCATGCTGTTTTTCACGATCCCGCAAGGCGCGTTTCTCGGATTTGCGCTGGGCGCAAGCCGTGACGTGCTGTACGCATCGTATCTGCACCGCTGGGGATCGGTCGATGCCGCGCTGCTCGACCAGCACAACGGCGCGGACGTCATGTGGATTTTGGGCGGCTTTATTTTATTCGTAGCGTTCATGTGCACGGCGGGCGCGTGGGCCTCACACGAGCACCGCTCCGCGGTTGCCGCTGGCGTAATTATTTGCGCATTCCTTTTGCCCGCGCGCGTGCACGCGCAGGGGCAGTACAACGGCGCCGATCTCTACATGCAGCATTGCGCGTCGTGTCACGGCACCGTGCTGGAGGGCAGCCGCAACGGGCCGCCCCTGTTGCGGGTGGACACGGCCATGGTCGACTTCATGCTGCGCACGGGGCGCATGCCGGCGGGAATCCCGTGGGATCAGAACTATCGCCAGCGCCCGCAGCTCACGCCCCCGCAGATCGCGGCGGTCGAAGACTTCATCATGACGCGCTCGCTGGGCGCAAAGTCGCTCCCACACGTAATGCTCCCGCCCGCCGGCTACGGCTTGCGCAAAGGGCGCGAACTCTTCCAGGAAAACTGCCAGCAGTGTCACGGCGCGGGCGGCCAGGGCAACGGCGCCGTCGGCTACCACAACGTTGCGCCCGAGATTCTCGACGACACGCCGCTCGAGATCGCCGAAGCCGTTCGCGAAGGGCCGGACGTGATGCCGCGTTTCGGTTCGCGCACGATCGACGACGAACAGCTGGGCAACCTCATCGCCTACATCGGCTTCCTGCAGCATGGGCAATACAACCCCGGCGGCATGCAGTTGAAAAACATTGGCCCCGTGGCGGAAGGCTTCGTTGCGTGGACATTCGGTTTGGGCTTACTCGTTCTGCTGATCCGCCGCATCGGCACAACCGATTGAGCTGACTGGCGTGTGGAGTGTGCGAGCTCTAACGGCGTGTGCGCGCTCAACATTGTGTCATCCTGAGCGGAGCCTAAGGCACGCGAAGCGCGTGCCATAGCGCAGTCGAAGGACTGGCATGCGGAGCCACGCGCGTCGTGCGCGCCCGCGCAGTACAAGGGCGGGGAAGGCGTGCAACGCCCGGCGAAGCATTGGGGCCGCTCACGATGGGGGGAAGCACTATGGATGTTGCCTCGGTTTTGAGCCAAGATTCGGCGGCGGCGCGATTGGCGTTGGTGCGCGAGCACGTTGCCGCCGAAAATGCCCACGATCTGGCGCACATCATGTCGACGTTCGGCGATTCCGCGCGCTATGACGACGAGCCCTGGAACGAGCACCATGTAGGCCGCGGCGGCGTTCAGGCGTACTATGAAGACCTGCTCAAGACGTTGCCCGATCTCTTCATCGACGTTCAGCGCGAGCACGTTTCGCCGGATTGCGTCATTCTCGAAGTCGTCATTCGAGGCACGCACGTCGGCAATTGGCGCGGGCTTCCGGGCACGGGACGGCGAGTTGCGGTCAAACTCTGCGGCGTCTACACGTTTGACGAACAGAACCGTCTAGCCGGCGAGCGCATTTACTACGATCGCGCCGAGGCGCTCCAGCAAGTCGGCATGTTCCACGACCCAGAAAGCCTCTTAGGTCGCATCACCACGATGCTCGCGCATCCGGCGACGGTCGCACGCATCGGCATCCGCAAACTTTTCGGCCGCCGAGCCGGAGGTTAGTTTTCAAGAAGAGTTGCCCTTTCGGAACGGAGCTATAGCTCCTTAATTGGCCTCTTGTTTCGAATTTGCGGGTCGCGAGCGTAGTACAGCGTACTTACGGCGTCGCTCTCCCCACAGTTTTGTTAGTACCGACGCCTCATTCATCAGCGCGCCGCATTGGTTTACCCTATTGGGGATGGCGCGTTTGTCGAACGCGCGATTCTGCGTTGCTTGAGTGAAATCGAGGTGACCTGTGCGGGAGTGGAGTCGTCGCGTTCTTCGTTTTGGAGTCGCTGTATTTTTTTCCGGCGCGCTGCTGGCAGCATGCGGGGGCGGCGGAGGCGGCTCGTCACCCAGCGTTAATCCGCCGGGCGGAGGAAACCCCGGTGGCAATTCCACCCCGACGCCATCGCCGACGCCGCTTCCCGCTTCGGAAACGCTGAACTTCAATATCGGACATGCGTCCGCCGCGTTGACGTTTGCAGAAATATCGTCGGGAGCGGCCGCGTCTATGACCTTTCCCTCGACGATAGCAGGGGCCGCAAACGGAACAGCGACGTTTCAGGCGAGTCTGCCGTCGGGCGAGCCCATTCCGCAATCCAAGCTTCGACATAAGTTTGGACTTGGCGGTACGGTTTCGACTCTTGCGTACTTTACCGTCACTGCGTCGTCCGCAGTTACGATAAATTTGTCGCCGTTGATCGCCGCCTCGTTTCCGGCGGGGCAGCTTTCCGGTTACGCGTACCTCGCCTTTTTCGACCCGAACAATCTCCAAGGCTGGACCGTTATAAGCGGCCCGGTTTCTGCTGCCGGAACATCGGTGACCCTCCCGCAGCGGTCTCTAGTTCAATCGCAAACCTTGCTCGCCGGTACGAATTACACGTACGCTATAGTCGAAACGGGCACGCCGCTGCCTACGCCGACGCCAAGCCCCACGCCGACGCCAACCCCTACGCCGACGCCTACACTGTCGCCGACGCCCAGCTGGACGACCGGCCCGGGACAGCCGCTCGTCGGCCCGTCGTACGGTCCGTACGGCGGATGGGGACCTGCTGCGGTGGCAAATGCTTTGCAGTTCCCGGTCCAATACGGATGGAACGGGTCTAATACTACGGTCGCGATTATCATGGATGCGTTCCCAAGTATCAGTGACCTCAACGCCTACCTATCGTACTTTCAAGTTCCGGGCGCCGGCTCGATCAACTTTGTTAACATCGACGGCGGTCCGTTGGGTGACGTTGGGGGCGAGGAAGAAGTCACGCTGGATTCGGAAACCGTCGCCGCGTTGGCGCCTGGGGCGAACATCCTCGTGTACGGCACCCCTGACCTCTCAGCTCAATCGATTGTAGACGCTTTGAATCAAGTGTTAGCCGATGGCGCCGCCGGAGTTGTGAATTACTCGGCTTCCGGCTGCGAAGCCACGTCTGATTGGCCCGCGGTAAATTCCATTTTGACAAGCTTCGCGAACTCCTACATCAGCCTCGCGACGTCTTCAGGCGATACGGGAAATGAATGTTTCGCAGGCGGCCCTTATGAGGTCGGTGTGGGGTACCCCGCTAGCGATCCGAATGCAGTCGGCGTCGGCGGCACCGAAACGAATTATGATTCCGGCTATTCGTTGACGAGCCAGACCGTGTGGAACGATTTTAGCTGCAACGGGCAGTGCGCGGGCGGCGGTGGCGTCTCACAAGTCTTCGCCATTCCGCCATATCAGCAAGGAATTCCAGGCATGTATTCAACGATTGCCAGGAACGTTCCGGATATCTCAATGCCGGCCGAGCTTACTGCGATTTATTTTCAAGGGCAATGGCTAGTCGTATCCGGTACGTCATGGTCCGCGCCAGAATATGTCGCGCTCACGTCGCAGCTGGACCAGTACTGCAACGTTTTCGGCTTTAACCCTCCGCCCGCAGTACCGTACTATAGTTGGTACAAGAACGGATCGTCGTTTTCGGATGTGATCTCAGGGAATGACCAGTTCCAAAATACTTTCCCGTACTATTCGACCGCGTCCGGATATGACGATGCGAGCGGCATTGGCGTTCCATTCGGGATGACATTTGCAAACTCCGTATGCCCCGGTCGCGTGCCACCGTCAAAGCTGCGCGGTCATACTTCGATGGGTCGTCCGGCTGTAACGCGCGACGTGAATCCGTTCGGAGCAATGAACTCCATGCGCGGATTGAAAGATAGCGGGCGCCGGGCTGACAGTGCCGTCACGCGTGTACAAGTAGTCATCCGTCCATCGGTGGCGATCGGTAATAGCGAAGAGCGCGTCATTGCGGCGATGACGGATGCGGGCTTCTCCCTTGTAAAAAGGTACCAGAACCATCGGGTCGTCGACTTTGATGCCCCTGCGAG
>DASRDE010000038.1:0-4188 GCA_035652755.1 Vulcanimicrobiaceae bacterium
GGTCCGGGAATTCGGAGCGCTGGACGGATTATTCAACAACGCGGCCGAGCAGCACCCGGAAGAATCGTTCGAAGAACTCAAACCGGACAATTTGGAAAAGACGTTCCAGACCAACATCTTCGCACAGTTTTTCCTGAGTCAGGCTGCGCTGCCGCATTTGCAGAAGCGCTCGGGCGCGATCGTCAACAACGCGTCGGTGAACGCGTATAAAGGCAATCCGCAGCTCATCGACTACTCGGCCACGAAAGGCGCGATCGTCGCTTTCACGCGATCCCTGGCGCTTGCAACCGCGGAAAAGGGCATCCGCGTGAATGCCGTCGCTCCGGGCCCCATATGGACGCCGCTGATTCCCGCCACGTTCCCCGAAGAAGAAGTGGCGAGCTTCGGAAACGACGTTCCGATGAAACGCGCGGGGCAACCGGACGAGGTTGCCGAAGCCGTACTCTTCCTGCTTTCAACCCGCTCCTCATACATTACGGGACAAACGATACACGTCAACGGCGGTACCATAGTCAATGGCTAAGATTCGCGACCATGAAATCGAACCCGATGCGCGCCCGGCAGCGCGTGCGGGCACCGTAAGAATCGGCGAAGACCTCGTCGTCAACCGCATGGGCTTTGGCGCGATGCGGTTGTGCGGCCCCGGCATTTGGGGCTGGCCGGAGAATCGCGAGAATGCGCTTCAGGTGCTGCGCCGCGCCGTCGAGCTCGGCGTGAACTTTATCGACACGGCCGATGCGTACGGGCCGGACGTCAACGAAGAGCAGATAGCGCAAGCGCTGCATCCGTATCCGCACGACCTGATCATCGCGACCAAGGGCGGCTCGGTGCGCCCGGGACCTGGTCAATGGCTGCGCGACTGCCGGCCCGAGCGTTTAAAAGCCTGCGCGCACGCCAGCTTGAAGCGGCTCAAGGTCGATCGGATCGCGCTGTTCCAGCTGCATGCCGTCGATACCAACGTGCCGTTTGCCGACCAAGTCGGTGCGCTGGTGGACCTGAGCCGTGAGGGCGTGGTCGAGCACATCGGATTATCGAATGTGAGCTTCGCGCAGCTGGTCGAGGCGACGAAGATCGCGCGGATCGCGTCGGTGCAGAATATGTACAACATTCACAACCGCGGCGAGAACGATCGCATCATCGATTTTTGCGAGCAGAACGGCATCGCGTTCATCCCGTATTTTCCGCTAGGCGCGGGCGAACTGGCCGACGACACGGAGCTGCAAGTCGTTTCCAAAGCGCACGGTGCGAATATGTTCCAGATCGGGCTTGCGTGGCTGCTGGCGCGCTCGCCGATTATGCTGCCCATTCCCGGCACGTCGTCGCTGGAACATCTAGAAGAGAACGTGGCCGCCGCGGATATTCAGTTCTCGCAGGAAGATCGCGTGCGCCTGGGCTTGGAACAACCGGTCAGCGCGCATCACGGAGTACACGATGAACGATAAGACGATCCACACGCATATCGAAGAGCTCGTAGCGGAAGAAGAGCGGCTCTGGGCCGCGGCCGACGACAAACCGCTGGGCCAAGAAGACCGCAAGCGTTTGGAAGACATCGGCGTCCAGTTGGATCGCTACTACGATCTGCTGCGCCAGCGGCGTGCGCGCCGGGAAGCCGGGCAAGACCCGGACGTTGCCACCATGCGCTCGGGCGAAACGGTAGAACGCTATTTGCAGTAACTCCGTGTCATCCTGAGCGGAGCCTACGGCACGCTGAGGCGTGCCCTAGCGCAGTCGAAGGACTGGCGTGCGGCGCAACGCAGTCGAAGGACTGGCGTGCATCACAGCGGCGCGAACGTCTGATAAAGAAAAATAGCGGCTGCGGTCGTGACGATGCCGGTCGTGACCCAGCCGCAGACCAGCAGCCATGGCGCTACGCAGTGGTCGCGCAGAACGGTGCGGTCGCCGGCGGCTAAAAGTAGGAACACGAGCGTGACGGGCGTTGCGATTCCGCCCGCGATGGAACTGATGAAGAGCAGATGGATCGGCGTGACGCCGGCAAAGCCGATGCTGCAGCCGATTGCGGCGACGACGAGCATGATGATGTAGAAGCGCCGTGCCTGAAAAAACTTGGCGTCGAGCTTGCCCCGCCAGTGGAACATCTCGGTGACGATGTAGGCCGACGTTGCCAGTAGCACCGGAATCGCCAGCAGCGCCGAGCCGAGAAGCCCGATACCGAAAAGCGTCGAAGCCCAGTGGCCGGCGAGTGGGGTCAGCGCCAGCGCCGCTTCTTCGGCGGTGTTGACGACTTTGTGATGGACGCCCAGCGTCGCGCCTGTAGTGATGGTGATGAACCAGAAAATGATTCCGGCGCCGATAGCGCCCGCGCTCGCATCGATTTGGACCAGTCCAAGGCGCCGCAGCGGCGGCGCCTCCTCTGATATCTCCACTTGCTGCCACACGTACGCGTACGCTGTCAGCGTCGTCCCCAGCAGCGCGATGGCGCCGGCAATGTACTCTTTGGTGTGCTCGAAATGCGGAATGAACGACGAGCGCAGCACCGCGCCCCAGTCCGGGTGCGCGAGGAACGCTGCGATGACATAGCTCACGAATGTGAGCGGGAGATACACCAGGACGCGTTCGATGGATCGGTACGAGTTGGCGATGAGCAATATTAATGCGAACGCCGTCAGCGGAACGATCCACCAGCGATAGTCGACGCCGGTGAGCAGCGACATCGCCGCGCCGCCGCCTTCCAGATCCGCGGCCAAAGTTAGAACGTTGACGACGATCACCGCGAACAAGACGGCCAGCGCGGCGATTCTTCCATAGCGGGATCGCACGATATCTTCCAGGCCGCAGCGCGTGACCGCGCCGATCTGCGTGCTGATCGCCTGAACGATCGCGAGCATCGGAATGACGAGCAGCACGAGCCACCCGAGCGCGTAAGTCGTCGTCGAGCCGATGACGGCAAGCGAAGCAACCGTCGTAGGGTCGTTGTCGGAGGCCGAGGAGATGATGCCCGGCGCCATTCGCGCCAGACGCGCGCTCCACACCCGCGCGAAATTGCTCACCGGCGGGCGCTCCGCGACAGCGCGCCGCGCCCCCTCTGCAAAATGGCAAAACCCAGCAATCCGACTTTCATCGCAAACCTCACCGCGAGGTACGGGTATATCGCGCTTGGAACCTTTCCTCGATGACCGCCGGCCCTACGACTCAGAAACTCTTGCTCGCAAACCCGCGCGGATGCTGCGCGGGGGTCGATCGCGCCATTGCGGTAGTCGATCAGTTGCTCGAGGAACACGGCGGCCCGATCTACGTCCGCAAGGAGATCGTGCATAATCGCGAGGTCGTCGAGCGCCTTCGTGCGGCCGGAGCGGTCTTCGTCGAGGAAGTCAATGAAGTGCCCGAAGGCGAGATTCTGGTCTTCAGCGCGCACGGCATTTCGCCCGAAGTGCGCCGCCAAGCGCAGGAACGCAAGCTGCGCGCCGTTGACGCGACCTGTCCTCTCGTTTCAAAAGTCCACTACGAAGCGATCAAGTTTGCCGGCGCTGGGCTGCACGTGCTGCTGATCGGCCACGCCGAACACGACGAAGTCATCGGCACGATGGGCGAAATTCCGGGACAGATCAGTTTGGTAGAAAGCGTCCAGGATGTCGAGCACGTGCAAGTTCCCGACGAGGAGCGCGTTGCGGTGATCACGCAGACCACGCTGAGCGTCGACGAAACCCGCGATATTATGGACGCCGTCAAGCGCCGCTTCCCAAGAGTGCGCACCCCCGCGCGTGACGACATTTGCTATGCCACTCAGAACCGCCAGGATGCCGTGCGCGACCTCGCTCCACGCTGCGACGTGCTGCTCGTGGTCGGTTCGGAGAACAGCTCCAACTCGCTGCGCCTGCGCGAACTGGCGCAGCAGATCGGCACGCCCGCATATCTTATCGACAACGCCGAACAGATCGATCCCGCATGGATCGACGGCGTCGAACGCATCGGCATCACGGCCGGCGCTTCGTCACCGGAGTACCTCGTACAAACCATTGTTGCGCGCCTGCGCGAGATGGGACGATTCGACATCACCGAGTACGGCGAGCCGGAACCCGAGATCATCTTCGCGATGCCGCGCGAGATCTCGTTGATTTAGATATTAAATCGAAGAGTTGACGGAAGAGAAAGCGCTGCTGACGCGCTTTCCGAGCGTGCTGATGAGCACGATGCAGACGGCAGCGATGAGCGCGACCATGATGCCGTATT
>DASRDE010000039.1:0-2931 GCA_035652755.1 Vulcanimicrobiaceae bacterium
GGCCGCGCGAGGAGTTCCGCACGAAAGACCCGGCTCGTGTAAGCGTATATCGCCCATCACGAGCTAGCAATAGTGCGGACACAAAACGGCAACGCGAGGTGCGCGAGCTCGGGCCAAAAGTACTAGCAGCCCGTAGGTGACGGCAAGGCGCCGCTGAACCCTGCACGGATGCCGAAAGCGCGCACGGTGTACTTCTGCTCCGCATGCGGTTTCGAATCGCCGCGCTGGCTGGGGCGCTGCCCGCAGTGCGAGGCGTGGAACTCGTTCGACGAGCGGCCGATCCGCGTTGCGCCGTCACGAGCGGCCGCGACGGCGCCGCTGCGCACGAACGCAGGCCCCGCACCACTGATGGACATCGACGAGGCGAGCGTCGATCGCGTTCGAACGGGATTGCGCGAATTCGACGCGGTGCTGGGCGGCGGGATCGTCCCGGGGAGCCTGACGCTCATCGGCGGACCGCCGGGCGCCGGGAAGTCGACGCTGCTGCTGCAGATCGCGGCGCTCATCCCTGCGGCCCCCGTGGTGTACGTCTGCGGCGAAGAATCGGCCGCGCAAGTCAAACTTCGCGCCGCGCGTCTGAATCTGCACGCGCACGATGGTTTGCTCGTTTATCCGGAGACGAATTTGCGCGCAGTGCTCGATGCGCTGGAGAAACTGGGGCCCAAGGCGCTCATCGTCGATTCTATTCAAACGGTGTGGCTGCCCGAATCCGAATCGTACGCGGGGAGCGTCACGCAAATACGCGACTGCACGCAAGCGCTCATGGAGTTTTCAAAGCGCACCGGCTGCCCGGCGTTCATCGTCGGACACGTCACCAAGGAGGGTGCCATCGCGGGGCCGCGGCTGCTCGAGCATCTGGTCGACACCGTTCTGTATTTCGAAGGCGAGGCCAACGGCGATTACCGCATCGTGCGCGCGTACAAAAACCGCTTCGGCAGCGTCGACGAGATCTGCGTCTTCACGATGCACTCGGACGGCTTGCACGAAGTGCCGAACCCCTCCGAAGTCTTTCTTTCGGGGCGAGCGGAGAAGCCGAGCGGCTCGTGCGTCGTTGCAGGCATCGTCGGATCGCGGCCGGTGCTGATCGAAGTGCAGGCGCTCGTCGGCGAGACCAGTTACGGAACGCCGCGGCGCCTGGCGAACAATGTCGACGCGGCGCGCTTGGCGATGATCGTCGCCGTACTCGAGCGGCGCGCCGGAATGCAGCTGGGCGCGCACGACATTTATGCCTCAGTCGCAGGCGGATTGCGGGTGAACGAACCCGCAGCGGACTTGGGGATCGCGCTGGCGATCGCATCGTCGTTTCGCAATCGTCCGCTGCCGTCGGATGCCGCCGCATTCGGTGAGTTAGGCCTTTCGGGCGAGATTCGCGCGGTCAACGGATCCGCGCGGCGGATCGCCGAGGCGCAGAAACTGGGATACCGCACGCTGTTCGAACCTTCGCGGCACCGCGACGTCGCGCAAGCCATCGCCGAAGCTCTGGGGTAAGCCGTGATGCTCGAGTGCGTTCCGAACATCAGCGAGGGACGTTCGGCCGCGGTTCTCGATCGATGCGTGGAGGCGATCCAAACAGCCGGCGCGCGCGTCATCCACCGTACGAGCGATCCCGTCCACAACCGCAGCGTCCTGACCGTCGTCGGCGATCGAAGCGACGTAACGCGCGCGGCGCTCGAACTGGCGCGCGTTACGGTCGAGACGATCGATCTTCGCGTCCATGCCGGCGTGCATCCGCGCATCGGGGCGCTCGACGTCTTGCCGTTCGTGCCGCTCGGCGATGCCGTGATGGCCGACGCCGTCGCAGCGGCACGGGAGTGCGCGGCGCGCATCTGGGAAGAACTGCGCGTTCCTACCTTCTTATACGGCGAGGCCGCGGCGACGCCGCTTCGGCGCAATTTGGCCGCCGTGCGCCAAGGGGAATTCGAAGGGCTCGACGCGCGTTTCGAGTTGCCGGATTGGCGTCCGGATTTCGGCGATATCGCCAAACACGTCTCCGCGGGCGCGATCGCGGTCGGCGCGCGCGGCATTTTGATCGCCTTCAACGTGGAGCTCGCGACATCGGACCTGGGCGTCGCGCGCCGCATTGCCCGCGCACTGCGCGGCCGCGACGGCGGACTGCAATCGCTCAAAGCGTTGGGCCTGCGCCTGGGTACGGACGTAGTGCAAGTCTCCTTCAACATTACGGAGTTCCGCGCGACGCCGCTTTACCGCGTCGTAGAGTTGGTCCGCGCCTACGCTGCGGCCGAAGGCGTGCGCGTGCTGCGCTCGGAGCTCATCGGCTGCATACCGTTCCAAGCCGTGCGTGAGACCGCGGAGTATTACCTGGGCATCGCACCGAAGAGCGGCGCCAGTGCTTAAGTTCGTCCGTTCCGCGTGCACGCTCGCGCTCTTCATGGCTCTGCAGCCTTGCTTTCCCGCGCAAGCGCAGGTCGCCGAAGGCGTCGGCGATCGCGGCGTTTATGCCGCGAAGCTCTCCAACGGCCTGCAGGTTCTCGTCGTCGAAGACCACGCGGCTCCCGTCGTTCACACGTCGGTCTTATATCGCTTCGGATCGCTGTACGAAACGCCGGGCAAGACCGGTCTGGCGCACGCGCTCGAACACATGATGTTCCGAGGAACGCCGCAGATTTCGGCCGGCGGCCTGGACGACATCGTCGCGCGCTTGGGCGCGCAGATGAACGGCACCACGGATTACGACTACACGAACTTCCTCTTCGACATGCCTGCCGATCGCGCGGCGATCGCGTTACAGATCGAAGCCGACCGCATGCGCCGCCTTTCCCTCAACGCATCGGATTGGGAGATCGAACGGCGCGCGGTGCTCAGCGAGATCGACGGCGATGAAAGCTCGCCCTTTTTCAACTTGCTCTCGCGCGTGCGCGCGGCCGCCTATCCCGGCCTGCCCGCGGGCCGCACGCCCAGCGGCGTCCGATC
>DASRDE010000040.1:0-3594 GCA_035652755.1 Vulcanimicrobiaceae bacterium
GTGCCTTGCTCTATCCAATTGAGCTACGGGCGCACGCGCGGTTCCCCTTTGGCCGCTGCGGGGAGGCGCCCTCCCGTCCGCCGCGCTTGCCCAGGGGGCGAGCGGCCTGTGCTTCGGGCGTTGCACCGCCTCTTGCCACCGTGCTATACTGGCACGTCGAACGGACCCCCGGTCCGTTTTCTTTACGTTGTGTGGTAGAGGACAGTGGCGAAGAAAGAGAATCGCGTTATGGTCGTGATGGCGTGCACGGAGTGCAAACGCCGCAACTATAACACGCAAAAGAACCGGCAAAAGACGTCGGAGCGTCTTGAATTGAGCAAGTACTGCCGTTTTTGCCGCTGCCACAAAGCGCACCGGGAAACGAAGTAACTCGACCGGCTCTCCCGATGGAGCGCAATTTAGGGCGGTAGCTCAATTGGTAGAGTCCTCGTCTCCAAAACGAGTTGTTGCAGGTTCGAGTCCTGTCCGCCCTGCCAATTTTCCAGGAGTAACGTCGTGATGAACAAGGCCACCGGTGGCACGCCGGACGCCAGAAAACGAGCCCTCGGCCAGGTCAGCGCGCAAGATTTCGTGCGCGGCGTCTGGCTGGAGCTTCGCCGCGTCACCTGGCCGACACGCGAAGAGTGGATCTCCGCAACGGTGCTGACCATCGTCTTGGTGATCGCCATCGGGCTCTTTACGTTCGGTGCCGATCAGCTCTTCGGCTGGATCTTCAGCCAGGTTCATCCGCTAACGGTGCAATGAACGATTATTCTTTAGAACGCGAGCACGGCGAACTCACCCTCACCGGTGAGGAGCACGAGTCCGAGGCCGAAGCGCTCGACGAAGCAGCCGGGACGGTCGATTTGACCGAGGCCGACGCAGTTGCCGAGGAGTTGGAGCCCGCGCCGGCTGCGGACGAAATAACCGCCGAAGACGCGAGCGCCGGCGAAATCGCTTCGGAAACGCAAAGCGAAGCCGCGCCCCGCACGCGCAGCGCCAAAGACGATCGCAAGCACTGGTACGTCATACACACGTATTCCGGTTACGAGAACAAGGTCAAGGCCAATCTCGAGCGCCGCATCCATTCGATGAACATGCAGGACAAGATCTTCCGCGTGCTCGTCCCGATGGAGGACGAAGTCGAGTTCAAGGACGGCAAGCGCAAGATCACGCCCAAGAAAGTCTTTCCGGGTTACGTCTTGGTCGAGATGGACATGGACGATCAGTCTTGGTACGTCGTGCGCAACACGTCCGGCGTGACCGGATTCGTCGGCAGCCCCGGCGCGGGCGAGAAGCCCGTTCCGCTGCAGGACAAAGAAGTCAAGACGATCCTCAAGCAGATGGGCATCGAAACGCCCAAGCTCAAGATCGATTTCAAGAAGGGCGATCGCGTCAAGGTCACGTCCGGGCCGTTCTTCGACTTCACCGGAATCGTCGACGAAATCGCGCCGGAAAAAGAAAAAGTGCGGGCGCTCATCTCCATCTTCGGGCGCGAAACGCCCGTCGAGCTCGAGTTCTACCAGATCGAGAAAGTGTAGGTGGACATGTATATCGCCATCGTAACGATCTTCGTCGACGATCAGGATCGCGCAAAGAAGTTCTATCTCGAGCAGCTCGGCTGGGAGCTCGTCGACGACGAGCCGATGGGCGAGATGGGCCGCTGGCTCACCGTCAAGCCGCCGGGCGCGCAAACGGCCGTCACGCTGACCAAAGGCCTCGGCGAACGGCAGCCCGAGAAGACCGGCGGCAATTCGGGTATCGCCCTCGAGTGCGACGACGTTTTCGCCGTTACCGAGTCCTTGAAGAAGAAGGGCGTAAAATTCACCACCGAGCCGTCGATCGAATTTTTCGGCGGCTGGGCGATGTTCCAGGACTCCGAAGGCAACGTCATCGGCCTGCACAGTCCCGCACCGGTGGGCGCGGCAACGCAGTAGCATCAGTTTCTCGCAGTCAGCGACCCCGAGTCTGCGAGATTTTCAGTAGGGGCAGTTTGGCCCGGACGAATGGCTATTGCCACCCAACGATGGTGGATGGGCCGAAGGCCGGGGGCCCCACGCGCTTTGCGTGTGGGGGGCGTGCAGCGCGGAGCGCGCATACGCCTATTTAAACGAAAAGGTAGACAAAGTTGGCTAAAAAAGTAGTAGGCAAGATCGGCCTGCAGATTCCAGCCGGGAAGGCGACGCCCGCGCCGCCGATCGGTCCGGCACTCGGTCCGTACAGCTTGAATATCATGGACTTCTGCAAGCAGTACAACGAACGTACTGCATCGCAGGCGGGCATGATCATTCCGGTCGAGATTACTGTCTTCGACGACCGCACGTTCACGTTCATCACCAAGACCCCGCCCGCGTCGTTCCTGATCAAGCAGGCGCTCAAGATTGAGTCCGGCTCCAAGGAGCCCAACCGCAACAAGGTCGGAAAGCTCACGCAAGCGCAGCTCGAGGACATCGCCAAGGTGAAGATGCCCGACATCAACGCCAACGACATCGACGCAGCCAAGAAGATCATCGCCGGCACGGCGCGATCGATGGGCGTGGAGGTGGAGGCGTAATGGCGCGTTTTCACGGCAAGCGCTATCGAACGGTCGCAACCGCTTTCGATCGCAAGCAGCTCTTCGACGCGGCCGAAGCGGTCGCGATCGTCAAGAAGAACGCGAACGCGAAATTCGACGAAACCGTCGAAGCGCATATCCGGCTGGGCGTCGATCCCAAAAAGAGCGATCAAAACGTCCGCGGCACGGTGCTTCTGCCGCACGGCACGGGCCGTACGGTGCGCGTGATCGCCTTCGCAAAGGGCGACAACGCCAAGGCCGCGCAAGCGGCCGGTGCCGACGTGGTCGGCGAACAGGATCTTATCGACAAGGTCAAGGGCGGCTTCGCGGATTTCGACGTCGCCGTCGCAACGCCCGATATGATGGCCGCGGTCGGTAAAGAACTGGGACGCATCCTCGCGCAGAAGATGCCCAATCCCAAGGCCGGAACGGTTTCGCCCAACATCGCCGCGGCCATTCGCGACATTAAAGCGGGTAAAGTCGAATACCGCCTGGATAAGACCGGCATCATTCACACGATCGTCGGCAAGGCCAGTTTCGGTGAAGAGCAACTCGCGGAGAATGTGGCGACGCTGCTCGACGCGATCGTGCGCGCCAAGCCGGCAGCCGCGAAGGGCACGTACCTGCGCAGCATCACGCTGACGAGCACGATGGGGCCCGGCGTACGCGTCGATCCCAATCGCGTCAAACCCACGCACGCCTGACGCGCATCGCAGTCATGAAAAAACCCGCCGTGTAAACGGCGGGTTTTTTATTGTTCTTCCCGCAGTCCGGCGATTACGCGCCGCGGCTGACGGCCGCCACCAGACGCTCGAGCGTCTCGTGCGTGGCCAAACCCACGCCGTAGAACGCCAGATGATAGTGGTACCCGCCGTCCTGGGCGAGACGGTGCGCTACGACGCGCGCGGCTATGGAAAGATCCTCCGGCTCGCCTTGGCTCAAGTGCTCGGGGATCGAGAACTGCACCTCGGTCGAACGGCCGACGGTCAGCGGATCGGCCGACGTGATCATCATTCCGCCGATCGAGACGTTTTCGGCCGTTGCCTCGTGGAACTCGCCGA
>DASRDE010000041.1:0-5713 GCA_035652755.1 Vulcanimicrobiaceae bacterium
CAATGCCCGCTCGATGCTGCCCAGCGCGGCGTCGCGTTCCTGTTCGAATGCGTTTTCAAGCGCCCCGGCGTACGCGTCGGCGACTTTGCAGATGCGCTCGGCGACGTCCGCCGAAAACGTGCGCATTTCACGGTCGAACGAAGGCCAGATGCTGCTTCGCAGATCCGCAAGGAGTTCGCGTTTCATATAAGCGCCGGGCGGGGAGGCTCGAAAACGCCCGGAAATCTGCTCCACCAGCCCAATGGCAGGCCCGCCGATGGCCTCGAGGACGATCGTCGCGGCGAGCGCCTGCGCCGGATCCTCCGACCACAAATGGCTCGAGCCGCCGCTTCCGAACGCCTGCGCGGCCGCGCTCGAAAAAGAGAAACGCACGGGCAGATGCCGGCGCGCTGCCTCGAGCGCAGCGTCGTAATCGGCGGCCACGGCCGCAGCGGTTTGCGTTGCAAATTGCTCGACGGAATCGCCTAAAATCCGGTCGACGAGGATGTGCAATCGCGCCGGGTCGCGCAGACGCGCGACGTCGGTGATGTCGAAGGCTTGCGAAAGCGCGCGCTGTGCCTCGAGCGCCAGTTCGCCGCCGCGTTCGTCGAGGGCGTCGACGGTCCGATCCGCCGCCTGCATCGCGGCCTCGCGGGCGGTTTCGACGAACTGCTCCAACGCGGCTATGCGCGGTGCGGTTTCATCGTGAAGCGAGCGCAGGTCCGCGGGCGTGCGTTCGAGCATGGCCAGATCGCGATCCATGCGCGCGATGCAATCGGCTGCGGCTTGCCGCACGTCCGCGTGCGTCCGGGCCAGACGCGCGCGTCCCGTGTTTTGAACCAGCGACGCGTCCAGCGCCTGCGCGAACTCTTCGAACTGCGAGCGCGAAACCAACTCGGCGTCGCCGCGCAATCGGCCCTCGACGTATTGGCGCGCCGACAGCGCATACACGTGCGCCTGGGGTGCGTGCACCGCCGCAAGTTGCGCGATTCTGGCGCGGGCTGCTTCCCATTCCGGCAGACCGCTTGCCGTCCGCTGCTGCCAGAGATCGATCTTGGTCTGCACGATGAAAATGGTGTCCAGATGTTGGCGGATGATGGCCAAGAACGACGCGTCGCCTTCACTGAACGGCTGCTGCGTGTCGATGAGATACAGCACGGCGTCCGCACCGGGCAAGAAACGCAGTGTCGCACGCCGGTGCGCCGGGTTGATCGATGCCAACCCGGGGGTGTCGGCAAGCGTGAAACCACGCTGCAGAAACTGCGAGGGCACGGTCACGACGACGCGAGTCGGCGCGTCTTCGTCATCGGCGACAAAACGCGACAGGCGATCGATCGGCACGCGCTCCACCCGCCCGCCTTCATGATACGCGTGCGCTTGCTGCTGCGCACCGTATTCGAGTTCGGTGATCGCAGCGGTCGAGGGATTAATGTCGGTGGCGAGCAGTCCGGCAATCTCCTCGCGTCCCGCGACGGCCTCGAACCGGTATTCGCCGATCAACGCGTTGAGTAAGAAGGACTTGCCGCTGGAAAATTCGCCGACCACGGCCAGCACGAAAGAGCTTCGCTCCAGCCTCGAACGCGCCGCCCCCATGACCGGGCGCTCCTCTTGACCCGCCAGCGATTCCAACGAGGCGACGCGCGCCAGCAGCGTACGGCGGGCGCGTTCGTACTCCTCGAGTGCGGTGTCGTCGATCAGCTGCGAATCAACACCAGCGCCTCGTCGCGATGGCGCTCCATGACCTCTTTCGTATCGCCTTCGACGTTCAAACGAAGCAGCGGCTCGGTATTCGAGGGGCGGATGTTCATCCACCAATCCGGATAGGAAACGGTCACGCCGTCCAGATGGTCGATCTGCGCGTCGCTGTAGCGCTCTTCGATCGCCCGCAGCTTACCGGGGATATCGGATACGGTGCTATTGATCTCGCCCGACCGGAAACGCGTGTCGATGGGGGCGATGGTCTGGCTGACCGTTTTTCCCGATTCGCTGAAGAGCTCGAGGCACTGCATGAGCGCGATCATTCCGGAATCAGCGTACCAGTTGTTCTTGAAGTAGAAATGGCCGCTGTGCTCGCCGCCGAAAACCACGTCCTGTTCGCGCATGGTCTTCTTGATCAGCGAGTGGCCGACTTGAGAACGAATCGGGACGCCGCCGTTTTTCTCGATGAGCTCGGGAACGCTGCGGCTGCAAATCAGATTGTACAGGATCTTGCATCCAGGGTACCGCTTGAGCGTGTTGAGTGCCACGAGCGCCGTCACCGTGCTGCCGTCGATCAAGTTCCCCTGCTCGTCGACGATGAACATGCGGTCCGCGTCGCCGTCGAACGCAACGCCCAGGTCGCAGCCGTGTTTTCGAACCGCGGCCTGCAGATCGGCCATGTTCTCGGGTTCGATCGGGCTGGCGGGATGATTCGGGAAGCTGCCGTCGAGCTCGAAGTAGAGCGGAATCACTTCACACGGCAGATGTTTAAAAACGTGCGGCACCGTTTCGCCCGCCATGCCGTTGCCGGCGTCGATCGCGATCTTGAACGGCTTGATCCGCTTGGGATCGATAAACGATAGGCAGTGCTCGGCGAAATCGTCCAGGATGTTCCGCTGCGAAATGGTTCCTGCCTTGGACGCCTTTGCGGGAAGGGATCCCGACGCGAGGCGATCCCGAATCTCCGAAAGCCCGGTATCGAGCGAGATTGCCTGGGCGAGGTCGCGCGTGAACTTCATTCCATTATATTGGGCGGGGTTATGCGAGGCGGTGATCATCACGCCGCCCTGATAACCGAACTTTCCGACCGCGAAATACAGGGCATCGGTCGAGACCATCCCTACGTCGACGACGTCGGCTCCCGCTTCGGTTGCGCCGCGCGCGAAGGCCTCGAAGAGGCGCGCTCCGGAGGGGCGCATATCCCGGCCCACGACGACGGCCTGGGCCCCCACAAGCGGCACGAAACAACGCCCTATGCCGTACGCAACGTCTTCGTTAAGTTCTGACGGATATATGCCGCGAACGTCGTAGCTCTTAAAAATCGCCGGATTCAGTTGCGTTTGCATAGTGTAAAGTTTTCGGAGGTTCGGTTGCGCCCACCTAGTTGTTTGGCGAAATCTAGCGGTGTGGCAAACGTCGCACGCTCAGGGGCAGCCGCAGGTTGATCCGTCTTCCGCGCCTTCCGGCGCGCATGCTTCGCAGCGCGGGGACGCTGGCCGCTACGACGATCCTCGTCTTCGCGCTGGTCGTGGCCATAGAAGGCGCCTGGAGCACGAGTTCGGCCATCGACGGCTCGTTCCAGGAGCAGCATCAGATTCAAGCCGGGCAGCTCGCGCTCGAGCGCATGCTCAAGATCCAGTTGAACGAGGAAAATTACATCCGCGCGTACGTCATCACGCGCGATCCCTCGTACCTGGAATCCTTCAACGCGACCAGTGAGAGCTATGCGGCGGAACTGCGTTCGGTGCAATCGCTCCTGGCCAGAGAAGGTCTTGCGGACGCGCAAAGTGCGCTCGCGGATTATGAAAGCGCGCACCGCCAATGGCACGCGGAAGTTGCGGCGCCGCTGAAAGCCAATCCGGCAAAGGCCGCCGGCGACCTCGACAAACGCGGCAAGCTGCTGATCGGCGCCGAAAGCGAAGACTCGCAGTTCATCGAACGGCAGCTTCAAGCAAAGAACGATCGCGTGGCGGCAGCGACGCAGGCGCAGATCGGCCGATCGCTCTTCGAACGCGTGTTGTGGCTGGGTCTGTTCGGTGCGCTGACGATTCTGTTCTACGGGCTTCGTTCGCGGCTGACCAGCGAACTCGAAGAGGAGCGCCTGACCACGCAGACGCTGCAGCGCGCTTTCCGCAGCGAACACGTGCCGCTGCCCAACTGCCGGATCGGCAGCGCTTACGGGTCGGCAAGCAGCCACTTGGCCGTCGGCGGTGACGTCTTCGACGTACACCGTCTTTCCGACCGGCTCGGTCTGATTCTGATCGCGGATGTGAGCGGCAAAGGCGTGGACGCGGCCGTGCTGACCGCGTTCATCAAGTTCACGATACGCGGAATCGCGCTGCGGCGGCGCGATCCCGGTTTCATTCTCCAGGAGTTCAACCGGGCGTTTCCCCGCACCGTAGAGAACCCGTACTTGTTCGTGTCGATGTTCGTCGGAATACTCGACACCGAGACGTTCCGGCTCGATTATGCCAGCGGCGGGCACGATGTCGCGTTCATCCGACGTTCCTCAGGCGTGGAACAACTGGCCGTCACCGGCCCCGTCCTCGGCGTCATGGAAGAGCCGTTCGACGTAAAAACCGTCCAACTCGAGGACGGCGACTCGATCGTGCTCTCGACCGACGGGCTGAGCGAATCGCGCGATGCGCAAGGACGATTGCTCGAGGCTTCGGGTGCGATGGAGTGGATCGAACAGGAGTCGACCGACCCGCACACGCTCGCACAGGGCCTGATCGAACGCGCCCGCCGGCGATCCGGCAAGGCGATGCGCGACGACGTTGCGGTCCTGGTCATTCGCGTCTCGCGCGAATCCGCACAGGAGCCGGCATCCCGTGCGTAGCGCCGCGCTGCTCGTCGCTCTGATGGCTTTGGCGGGTGCAGTGATCCCCGTGCAAGCTGCGCCGTCGTGTCACGCGGTCCACGGCATGCGGGTCACGCTCTTCGGCGGCGTCGACGATCCGGACGTGCTCGTTTGGGATAATCGCGACCGCCTCGTCGCATTTTCGTCGGGGTCATCCGATACGCGCAAGTTCTTGCTGCCGCACGCGCTGCTCGCGCGCCCCGGAACGATCGCCGTCGTCCAGTCGTGCGTGAGCGGGATCGTGCACTCGAAGTTCCGCATGGATCCCGAAGACGCGGTGGGCGTGCAGATCGCGAGCGGATCGTATCGCGGCCGGTACGGCTGGGTCAGTTCGGCGGACGTCCACGGGCCCGGGATCCCCGAACCTCAGGAACAGTGGTGAATAAGCGCAGCGCACCGCTCTTCGTGCGCGTGCGCTCCATCTCGACGCCGTAAGCTTCCTCCAGCGCTCGGGTGTTCAATACGCGCTGCGCATCGCCGAAGCCGAGCAGCGCTCCGTGGCCGATGACGAGCAGGTCGTCGGCGAACGCGGCCGCTTCGTTCACGTCGTGAAGGACGCAAACGACGCCGATCGCGGCGTCCGTCTGCGCGCGCAGCAGCTGCAGGATCTCCTGAGCCGCGCGAATGTCCAAGTGGCTCGTCGGTTCGTCGAGCAGCAGCATGCGGGCTTCCTGCGCCAGCGCCATCCCCAGCCACACGCGCTGGCGTTCGCCGCTCGAGAGCGTCGCGAACGCGCGATGCTCGAAGTTCGTCATCCCGGTGGCTTCCAGCGCGGCGGCGATACAGTGCGCGTCGCGTGCGGACTCGCGCCATTCCCACCAGCGATGATGAGCGTAGCGCCCGGTGGCGATCACGTCGCGGACGGTCAACTGTTCGAGGAAGAGTTCGTCGGCTGCAATGTGCGCAACGCAGCGCGCGCGAGCGGAAGCACGCAGGCTAGCCGCATCGACGCCGTCGACGAAGACGCGGCCCCCGTCGGCGGCCCGAATTCCGGCGAGGGTACGCAGCAGCGTGGTCTTCCCCGCACCATTCGGCCCGAGAATCGCGGTGAAGGCGCCGTCGCGAAGCTCGAAAGAAGCGTTTGCGAGCAGCGTTCGCTCCCCAGCGCGCAAGCGAAGATCGCGTGCGGCGATCATGCCGCTGCGGCAGCTCGTTCGCTGCGAATGTAGAAGTACA
>DASRDE010000042.1:0-22221 GCA_035652755.1 Vulcanimicrobiaceae bacterium
TTTTTTGCGTGGGAGGGCACGCAGCCGCCGCAATGGTCGGCGCTTTCGGCCTTCCGGTGGTAACGCCGCGTCTTTTAACGCGCGCTGTATAAGCCGATAACCGTCGCCTTCGCGATGGTATGACGTGAGATGGCGGCCTGCAGCTGCGGCCCGGTGAGATGCGGCGACGGAATCGACGCGACGTCGAGCGCGTAAAGGGTGAAGTGATAGTGATGCGTGCCGCCGGGCGGACACGGTCCGCCCCAAGGGTGTTCGCCGAACGACGTCGTGCCCAGCTCCGAATCCGGGATCGCCGCGCCCGCGCCGAACCGCGTGGTCGCCGGCGGCACGTTGTACACGACCCAGTGGTACCAGCCGCCGCGTACGGGCGCATCCGGATCGTGCACGATGAGCGCGAAGCTGCGCGTGCCTTTTGGGGCGCCCGACCAATGCAGCTCGGGCGATCGGTTTCCGCCGCTGCATCCGCCCTTGTTATACGCCGTGGTTTTCGGCATTGCCGCGTTCGGTTTGAACGTTGCGCTCGCGATAGCGAACGTTACTTCAGCGGCAATCACTGCGTGGGCTCCTTGCTGAACTCGTCGTAGAAGGCATTGGGGCTCATCGGCCGTCCGAGGAAGTTCTTGACTTCGACGTCCGGGTCGTACGTGCGCGACGGCTCGAGGATGTCTTTGCGGTAGCGCATGCCGACCTCCGGATTTAGCAGCCCACCCTGCTGAAATGCGGTGAATAGATCCTTGGCGTAGACCTCCGACCACAAATAGCCGTAGTATCCGGCATCGTAGCCGCCCATGAGGTGCGTGAAGCTGGCTTGCGGATGCGTTCCCTGCGCGAACGGAATCGGCGTGAGCTGCTGCCAGAGCTTTTCCCACACCGCGGTCGTGTCGACGTGCGGGCCGCTCGTGTGGTAAACCATGTCGATTGCCGAGAACGCGACGTCACCGGTCGTCGAGTAAGCCAGATTCAAGTATCGCGCACGCTCCATGGCACCGATGAGCGAATCCGGCAGCGGCTGGCCCGTCTGCGCGTTCGAGCTAATCTGTTTGAGAATCGCCGGCTCCCAGATGAAGTTCTCGAGCATCTGCGAAGGCGCTTCGACGAAGTCCTGAATGAACGGCTGCGAGAGCGTTTCGTACGGCGCGGTCGCCAGCAGCGTCGCCAGATTGTGGCCGAACTCGTGGAAGAACGTCACCACGTCGCCGTGGCTGAGCAGCGCGGGTGTGCCCGGGGCGGGTTTCGGCCAGTTCCCGACGATGACGCCCATCGGCGGCCGAAACGTACCGTCGGCCATTCGCCTTGCGGGCAGTACGGAAAAGTTCGCAAAGTGCGAGTATTTGCCCGGGCGCGGGAAGAGATCGAAGTACGTCGTGCCGATGAAGCGTCCGGTCTTGCTGTCGCTCACGGAATACTCGAGCACGTCGGGCGCCCACGCGTTCGCGGGGACAACCTGCTTGAAGTCCACACCGAGCAGGGTGTGATAGATCTGCAGTACGGAGTCGATCGTGTGCTGGACCGGAAAGTACTGGCGAATCTCGTTGTTGTCGACAGCATACGTCGTCTTGCGCAGCAGATTCGAGTAATACGTCGTGTCCCACGCGTTCATAGCCGCGTTGGCGTCGCCCGTATCTTTGGCTTTAAGCGCGGCAAGGCGTGCGACGTCGGCGCGGGCTTGCGGCATGGCTCTGGCATCTAAGCCGTTCAGAAATGCCATTACGCGCTGGGGATCGCGAGCCATACGGTCCGAGAGTTGGTAGGCGCCCCACGTCTGATACCCCATCAGGTGGGCGAGGCGGTCGCGAATCGCGATGGCCTGTTCGAGCAGTTGCGTGTTCGGCCCGGCCTGGCGGTTGTCCATTGACAGGTAGAACGCGTGGCGCGCGCTTTCATCGCGCTCGTTTTGCATGAAGCGGACGTACGTGCTCTCGTCGACCGGCACGGTATAACCGGAAGCCGTTTTTTGCAGCCCGGCGACGAAATCGGCCGGCAGCGAAGCGGCTTGCGCGGCAGTGATCGTAATCGTCGTCGCGTCGTTGGAAAGGTTCGCTCCGTATTTGCTTTGCAGGTCGTTCAGCTGATTGCTCAACTTGATGAACTGCGAGCGTTTGGCGTCGGGAAGGCCTGCACCGCTGCGTTTATACGCGTCGAGCCAAAACCACAGCATCTTGCGGTCGTAGACGTTTCGAGCCGTCCCGCTGCGCTGCGCGGCGAGCAGTCCGCGATAGATGTGCGGATCGGCTTGAACGGCGTTGTAGAATGCCGACTCGTCGTTTTGACACTGCTGCGAGGCATCGCGCACGCTCTTGTCGGGCGCTACGAAGAACAGAAACCCCTGGACCATCGTGTTGTCGCTCAAATCGGCTTCGAGGTTCTCGAGCGGCAGCACGGCGCTGGCGAACGTCTTGGGTCCTGGAAGGGCGGCCAAGCGTGCGGCCTGCGCTTTGGCCGTCGCAATTGCGGCGTTGCAGGACGAGGTGACTTGCGCTGTGGTGAGGTTCCAAGCGAGCGCTGCGGCAGGCGTAAAAATCATGGTCAACTGCTACGGGAGCGGCTTGCAACCGCCCTGGCGGCCCGTGGTATCATGCATCGGCCATGACGGGGGCCGGGCCGCCCGCGGCGTGAACTCGTGAACCCCGCCAGGTCCGGAAGGAAGCAACGGTAAGCGAATCCTCACGGGTGCCGGGCCTCACCTGGTCTCCGTTGTGGTTTTGCGAAGCCTATTTAATGTAGGCGCGAACGGTCTGGAAGCCCGAGAGGGCGGCCCGACCTTTACGCGAACGTGACGCGCTTCGTCACTCGAGCCTGCGGTAGGCCTGTACCCTGGTCCAGTTCGAGATGATCAAACTCAAAGAGCGATATTTTATTAAAATCGTCCCTCACCGGGGCGACACCGTCCACCGCTTCGAAGTGCGGCGTCAGCATATTATTGCTGCGGGCGCCTTTGTATTGGCTTGCATCCTGGGCTCGCTCGGCGCGGGCGCGGTTCAAATCTGGCGCGCGCATGCCCAAGTCGAGGCACTGCGGTCGCTGGCGACCAAGCAGCGGCTGCAGCTGCAAGTGATCGATCGGCGCACGTCGCTGATTCGCCGGCAGCTCGAGCACGTTCAGAAGCAAAACCAGGAGATCCAGCAGCTCATCGGGGTGCACGTTCAAAAAACCTCGGACGTGCGTCACACGATCGACGCGCTCGCGGCCGCGGCCGACCGCACGAGTGCGGAGTCGAATCTGCTGCGGCGATTGACGATGCGCGTGCTCAACGTGCGTCATCTGCAAGAGCTGGCGCGCGCGCAAGCGTTGGCGGCGATTCCTTCGATCGATCCCGTCGACGGCGCCGAAGTCGTCGGCTGTTTCTGCTACCGCTCCTACCCCGACGCGCAATTCCATCCCGGCGTGGATCTGGGTGCTGACTACGGCGAAGTCGTTCGCGCCGCCGCGGCCGGAACGGTAGCCAGCGCGGGCTGGGACGGCGGCTTCGGTGAAAAAATCGACATCGATCACGGCAACGGCTATCACACGTGGTACGCGCATCTTTCGCGCATGGACGTGCAGCCGGGCAGCTTTGTGCACAAGGGCCAGGCGATCGGCCTGGTCGGCTCCACGGGCTTCTCGACGGGACCCCACCTGCACTACCAAGTGATGCTCAACGGCTCGCCGATCGATCCCGAGCCGTATCTGAACGGCGTACCGGCAAAAGTTTTAGCCGCCCTTCCGTAGAAAGCCAGGCTCCGTGAGCTTGGCATGGTGTCAGTTTTTCTCGGCGATCGACAAGATCATCTGGCTCTACACCATCGTCATGCTGGTGTACGCGGTGCTGTCGTGGGTGCCCGATCTGCGCGGCTCCTGGAGCCGCTACGTCGATATGCTGGTCGAGCCGCTGCTCAATCCGATCCGCCGGCTCATTCCGCCCGTAGGCGGCTTCGATATCGCGTTCATGGTGCTGCTCGGCATCCTGTGGGTGGTCGACAACTTCCTCATCCGCCCGCAGATCTTCGTCTGCTACTGACGTGACGTCCCCGCATCGCACGGAGGTCGCGGAGCGCGTCCGCAACTTCTGCATCATCGCGCACATCGATCACGGCAAGACCACGCTTTCGGATCGTTTGCTCGAAGTGACGCGGACGATCGAGATGCGCGACATGGAAGAGCAGGCGCTCGATGCCATGGATCTCGAGCGCGAGCGCGGGATCACGATCCGCATGCACCCCGTGACCCTCAACTATCCGGCCAAAGACGGGCAAACGTACCGGCTCAACCTCATCGACACGCCCGGTCACGTCGACTTCTCGTACGAGGTCTCGCGTTCGCTGGCGGCCTGCGAGGGAGCGATCCTGATCATCGACGCCGCGCAAGGCATCGAAGCGCAGACGCTGGCCAACTACCACCTCGCGCTCGAACACGATCTGGCCATCATTCCGGTGATCAATAAGATCGATCTGCCCGCTGCCGATCCGGAACGCGTGATGGGCGAGGTCGAAGAGCTGCTCATCATCGAGAAGAGCGAGTGCATCCTGGCCAGTGCCAAGCAGGGCATCGGCGTCGAGGAGATCCTCGAAGCCATCGTCGCCCGCATTCCGCCGCCGAAAGGCCATCGCGATCATCTGCGCAGCCTGGTCTTTAACGCGCAGTTCGATCCGTACCGCGGCGTCGTCAGCTACGTGCGTGTCGTCGACGGCGAACTCGAGCAGGGAACGCGGTTCATGTCGATGGCGCACCAGCGGGTCTTCGAATGTACCGAGGTCGGTATTTTTAGCCCGCAGATGCGGCCAGTCGATAAACTCGAGATCGGCGGCGTGGGCTACGTGATCGCAAACATTAAGTCGCTCGGCGACATCGACGTCGGCGACACGATCACGCAGGCGAATAATCCCGCGCACGTGCCGCTTCCGGGTTACCGGAAGGCGGTGCCGATGGTGTACTGCGGCTTGTATCCCAACGAAGGCGTCGAGTATTCGGCGCTGCGGGACGCGCTCGAGAAACTCAAGCTCAACGACGCGGCCTTCACCTACGAACCCGAGACGTCGGTCGCGCTGGGCTTCGGCTTTCGCTGCGGCTTCTTGGGGCTGCTTCACATGGAGATCGTGCAGGAGCGGCTGGAACGCAACTACGGTCTGGATCTCATCGCGACCTCACCGTCGGTCGTCTTCCGCGTCACCAAGACCGACGGCACCATCGAGACGATCGACAATCCGAGCAAACTCCCCGTGATGAACCTGATCCGGACGATCGAAGAGCCGTACGTCAAGGCGACGATTATTACGCCGCCCGACTACGTCGGCGGGATCATGGAGATCACCCAGGCGCGGCGCGGGACGCTCGGCAACATGGAGTACCTGCACGACGGGCGCGTCATTCTCACCTACGAGATGCCGCTGATCGAGGTCATTATCGACTACTTCGATCAGTTGAAGTCCCGCACGAAGGGCTACGCGTCGCTGGACTACGAGATGATCGGCTACCGCGAAGGCGACCTGGTCAAACTCGAGATCCTGCTCAACGGCGAAGTCGTCGACGCGCTTTCGTTCATCGTTGCGCGCGAGCGCGCCTCGATCCGCGGCAGAGCGCTGACCGAAAAGCTCAAAGAGCTGATCCCGCGGCAGATGTTCGAGGTCCCGATTCAAGCGGCCATCGGCGGCAAGATCGTCGCACGCGAAACCGTCAGCGCGATGCGAAAGAACGTTCTGGCCAAATGCTACGGCGGCGACATCACGCGCAAACGCAAACTGCTCGAAAAACAAAAGGCCGGCAAAGAGCGCATGAAGCGCGTCGGCAAGGTGGATTTGCCCCAGGAAGCGTTCATGGCCGTGCTGCGCCTCGAAGAGTGATGCCCGCGGGCCTCAAAACATACGTTGCCACGAAAAACCTCGGCAAGCTCATCGAGCTCAAGGCGATTTTCGCCGGGAGCGAGCTGGAGCTGGACACCTTTCCGCTCTACGCCGAAGCGCCGGAAGAAGAAGATAACTATGCGGGCAACGCCGAGGCAAAAGCGCGGGCCCTCCACGCGCAGCTGCGGCTGGCGGGAGTGCAGGGCGCCGTGCTCGCCGACGACTCGGGCATCGAAGTCGCGGCGCTGGGCGGAAGGCCCGGCGTGCTTTCGGCGCGGTACGGCGGCAAACATATCACCTGGCCCGAACGCCGAGAAAAGCTGTTGGAAGAACTCGCGAACGTGCCGGCCCAAGAGCGCGGCGCCAAGTTCTGCTGCGCCATGATGCTGCTGCTCGAAGACGGAACGGCCTTCACCGGTTACGGTGAAGTCGAAGGCACGATCGCGGGCGAAGAGCTGGGGCGCTTGGGTTTCGGTTACGATCCGCTGTTTTGGTATCCGCCGGAAAGTAAGACGTTCGCCCAACTCCCGGAGGAGCACAAAAACCGCATCAGCCATCGTGCCCGTGCGGGAAGCGACCTCTTGCGCGCGTTCCGGGCGCATGCCTGAAGAACCGCAGATCCTTTCCGCATCGGCGGACGAGGTCGCGTCGTTTGCGCGCAGCCGCTGCCGCGACGAGCATGCCGAGAAACTCTACGTCGAGGTGGCGCAAGCGGGCGCATACGTCGCCAAGGACGTCGACGGAACGGCGATCGGCATTGCGTTCGCGCGGCGGCTGGACGACGAATCGTTCCTGAGCGAGCTCTTCGTCGAACCATCGTTTCGCGGCCAGGGCGTAGCTTCGCAACTGCTCGCGCCGATATGGAACGCGCAAGACGAAGTCGCGCGCAGCGCATTGTTCGACGCGCCGGAAAGAGGGGCGGCCGCGTTTCTGCTGCGCCGCGGTCTGGCGATGCAGACGCCGGTGCTCGAGGTGAGCGGCAGCATTCCGCGCGAGAACGAACTCGCGCGCATGGCGGCCGGGAGCTACCGCTTCGGCACGGAGCCGCTCGAGCCGGGAAAACACCGCGGCGCGCTGGCGCAGCTCGATCGCGAAGTTCGCGGGACGTCGCGTTCGATCGACCACGCCTACTTCAGCGAATCCGGGCGAGGCTTCATTTTCCGGCGCGACGAGGAGATTGCGGGCTACGTCTACCTGTGGCCCAGCGGCCGCATCGGTCCGCTGGCCGCCGCATCGCAGACGTACGTGGTCCAGTTCTTTGCGTTTGCCCTGGCGGCGCTGCGCAGCACGTTCGACGCTTCGTGGTGCGTGGCGCTGGTGCCCGGCACGAATCTGCGAATGCTGCGCGCCGCGATGCGCGCGGGCCTGACGGTGCAATCGCTTCGCATCTTTGCCGGCGACAACGGAAACTTGGACCTCTCGCGATACGCCGGCTTTCATCCGCTGCTTTTTTAAAACGAAAAGAGGCGCCGGGCTCAGCCGGCGCCTCTTCATGACTGCGATTCCGGATCTCCACAAGATAAGGTCGGCACGCAGCGTAGCCGTCGAAGGCGACGGCTACTATTTATATCGACGTCCGCGGTGAAAAGTTTTTACTTGCACCCAGGGGAAACAAGCGCCGCCAGGAGAAGCGGCCGGAACTTTAAATTTGAAGCGGTGCCCGGGACGTAGCTCAGCTTGGTAGAGCGTCGCGTTTGGGACGCGAAAGTCGCAGGTTCGAATCCTGTCGTCCCGACCAGTACTCCCGGCGCGGACGCCGGGCGGCTTGCGTTGCCGTGATATCCTATTCGAGGCATTGCCGCGCCCAGCGGCGGGAGGCTATCCGGGCCGGTTCGCAAATGCGCCCGTGGTCTAACGGATAAGGCACGAGTCTTCTAAACTCGAAGATGGGGGTTCGATTCCCTCCGGGCGCGTGAGTCCCGCGCGGTATGGTGGTTGTAGCTCAGCCTGGTTAGAGCGCCAGATTGTGGATCTGGAGGTCGCGGGTTCGGATCCCGTCAGCCACCCCAACCGCCTCACTTAACGAAGTCTTTCCATAAAGCTCCCCCTTGGCTGGCCTCTCTGAAATGAGAGACCTGTCACGGAGCGAACGTAGCACCGGTACATGGAGCGCCGTACTCCCGGCTCGCGACGGCGGGTGTCAACAGGGCTCGTTGTTACCGCTATCTCTGCGGTATTGCTTTTTGCTGCCCTCTGGCAGGCGTTTGCGCTCGATTCGAAGGCCGGCGGCGACGTTCCGACGCTCACGCGCGAGCGCGACGCGGTCTCGTACGTGCGAAACCTGCTGCCGCTCTACGTCGACGTCAACGAGTACCGGCGGCAGATCGACGCTCTCACCCCCGTCGGTTACGATCCGAACTTGCGTTCGCGTATCGATCGCGAGATGTTCGCCGCCAACACCTATACGAGCGCGCACGCCGAGTCGCTGGGAATCGTGCCGCAATGGACGGCGGTGCGCAAGCTCTGGTCGCACGCGCGTCTGCTCAGTCCCGGATCGGACCCGCACCGCTACGCCGGAAAACTCGCGCACGCGTTCGGCGTGGGCCTGATCTATAAACTCGAAGACGTCTCGGGTTTGGAATACGAAACGAACCGCGTCTCCCAGGATTTGGCGGACATGACGTTCGCCAAGATGCCGGGCGCACTGGATGAAGCGCTCTACGTCGACATGATCTCCGAAGACGCCAAGATTCAAAGGTCCATCAGCATTCCGAATCGCGTGACGCTCGCGCGCCTGTTGAACTCGATCTCACCCGACCAGGGCGATCTGGACTTAAATACGGACGACTTTACCGATCTCGTCCTGCCGACGCTGCAAAACGAAGGCGTGGTGTCCGCCGCGGATGCCGGCCATTACCTCGCGCAAAATGCCGCGATGCTCGCCGCCGGCCATCGCTTCTACGATGACGTGAACGCCAACGTCGTTCTGCGCGAACGGCCCGCGGGCAGTGCCGCCGTAACGCGCACGAATACGCAGGCGGTAGCCGGCAACGCCCTGGCGATGATTCAAGACCTCACGCTGGTGCTGCAAGCCCAGCTCGCGCAGCGTATCGCGTATGTGAACCAGCGGAACGCCTACGTCTACGCCTTATTGCTGATCGGCGCGATTCTTCTGGTCGGGATCATGCTGATGGTCGCGGAGGTTACGGCGCGCCGCGATCGCGAGGCCTTGGCGAAAGCTCAGCAAGAATCGGAACGGCTCAGCGCCGAGCTCGCGCGCCAGAGCGCCGAACGCGCCCTCCGGCTTTCGGAAGCCCAGTTCCGCGCGGTCTTCGACGGCGCCGCGCTCGGCATTGCCATTCTGGATCGCAACGGTCAGATTCTGGACGCCAACGCCGTCTTCCGGAACATCTACGGCGAGAACTCGGCCGGCGTTTTGGAAGGCCACGAAAGCGATTTTTCCGAGCTGATGAGGGGCGAGCGCGACCTGTTCGAGTTCGAGCAGCACGTCATGACGCCCGACGGACACGAAGCGTGGACCGATTCCATGGTCTCACTCGTGCACGACGATGCGGGCAAACCGTACTTCGCGATTTGCATGTTCCGCGATCTCACCGAACTCAAGCGCAGCGAACGGCGCATGCTGCACGACATGACGCACGACACGCTGACGGGATTGCCGAACCGGGCGCTCTTCGAAACGCGGGTCCGCGAACAGTTCGTGCATCTTAAGTCTTCGCCCGAGTCGCCGTTTGCCGTGCTCTTCGTGGACTTGGACCGTTTCAAGGACATCAACGAGAGCCTGGGCCACGATTCGGGCGATTTCGTCATCTCGCAGGTTGCGCACCGCCTGCGGGCAGCAATAGAGGCCGCCGACGTGGTTGCGCGCTTGGGCAGCGACGAGTTCGCCGTGCTCGTGCGATCGCTTCCGGACGTCCTGCACGTCGAAGTCATCGCGCGGCGCGTGTTGAACGCGCTCTCTAAACCGTTCTCGCTGGGGAGCCGGTCGATCTACGTCTCCGCGAGCGTCGGTATCGCGCTGGCCTCGCCCACGTACGGACGCGGCGAAGATGTGATGCGGGACGCCGACATCGCGATGCGCCACGCCAAAGGCGGCGGCGGATCGCGCTTTGCCGTCTTCGATTCGCGCATGCACGCCCGTGCGGAGAAACGCCTGCAGTTGACCAGCGATTTACGCCGGGCTCTGGAGAACGAAGAGTTCGATTTACTTTTTCAGCCCATCGTAAAAATCGCGGACGGGACCATCGCCGGATGCGAGGCGCTGCTGCGGTGGAATCATACGAGCGAAGGCGTCATCGGGCCGTCCGATTTTATGCCGCTCGCCGAACAAACGGGCCTTGCCGTGCCGATCGGGCGTTTCGTGCTTCGAACTGCCTGCGCCCAGATCGCATTGTGGAAGCGCGCTGCGGGTCGACGCACGCTGTTCCCAATCAACGTCAACGTCTCCGCCGCCGAGTTGCTCGACGTCGATTTCGAATCGACGCTGCTATCGCTGATCCGTGAATTCGGCTTGGATCCCTCCGAGCTGATGCTCGAGATCACGGAAAGCGTGGTGCTCGACGCGGGCACGCGGCCCAACGCGCTGGTCGAGCGCCTGCGCTCGCAGGGATTCGGCATCTGCATAGACGACTTCGGTACCGGCTACTCGTCGCTGCGGTACCTGCAGCAGTTCAAGGTGGACGCTATTAAAATCGATCGATCGTTTGTTTCCGGCCCTGACGGCGACGTCGCGAGCGAGCCGATCGTACGCACGTTGATGACGCTAGCCGAAGCATTCGACGTTCGCGTGGTGGCCGAAGGCATCGAAACGCAGCGCCAACGTGACGTGCTTCGCAACGTCGGTTGCCGTTACGGGCAAGGGTACTACTATGCGCGCGCGATCTCGGCGGACGAACTTGCGGCGCTCTACCCCTCCGCTTTTGCTTTAGCCCCCCGACACGCTTCGGCGTGAACGCAAAAGTCGCTCTCGTCGGACCCGGAGCCACCCGGGCCCGCGACGTTCTTGCTGCCTTGGCGCAGGGCGGTTTTCAAGGCCGCGCATTTCTGCGCATAGGGCGGATGCTCGAATCGCGCCCGCGCTGGGACGCGGTCGTGATGCTCGCGTCCGAAGGTCAAAGCTACACCGACGAAGACTTAGCCGGGTTGCGTACGCTAGCCGCTTCTCGCCCGGTAATCGTCGCGTGCGAACGCATCGACATGAACGTCGTACGCTATGCCGCCGGTGCCGGCGCCTACGACGTCGTTCTGCGCAGCGACTTTGTACGTTTGCGCGAGTCCATTGCGCGGGCGATCGGCGATTGGCAGAATGCGCGCCAGGCGGTCGTGCCGCCCGACGTTCGCGACGATCTCATCCGTCACGTTTTCGATCTCACGCCGAATTGCGTGAGCATTCGCGACGGTCAGGGGCGCTACGTAATCGTCAGCCAAGCCTTCGCGGATCTGTACGGCGTCACGGTCGACGAGATGACCGGTAAGCCCATAGCCGCTTTTACGCGCACTGCTGCCGAAGCCGACGAGGAGATCGTCGAGGATCTGCAAGTGCTGACCACTCGCCGCTCGCGCTTCGTCGAGCGCCATCTGGTGGACGGCGGCGGTGTCTCCCGCGTGCTGCAAATCGTCAAGCGTCCGCTCGTGCTGGCAAACGGCCCTGCGTACGTAATGGCCGTCGGGGTCGACGTCACCGTGCGCACGCGTGCCGAGGCCGCGCTCGAAAAGACGAACGAATTCTTGAAGAACGTGCTCGAGTCGATTACCGATGCGGTCTTTTCGCTGGACCTCTCGGGGAAGTTCGCCTTGGCAAACCAGCGCCTCACGCAGATCACCGGTTACCGGCATCACGAGCTCATCGGCATGCCGTTCGAGCAGATCTTCACGGTCGACGCCCAATCGGAAGTGCAGCGCATGCTGGCGCACGCGTTGAACGAGCTCGGGAAGGAACGGCGGTTCGAAGCCCACGTCGCGCATGCCGACGGCCATCAGCGGACGATCACGTGCAGCCTGCATCCCCTCGCGCAAGGTGACCGGATCACCGGCGTGGTCGGCACGGCATCGGACGTAACGGATCGCAAGATCGCCGAGCAGCGGATCGAGCACCTCGCGTACCACGACCCGCTCACCAACTTGCCCAACCGGCGGCTGCTCTCCGATCGGCTCGCGATGGCCATGTCGCAGGCGAAGCGCGACCGCCGTATGGTCGCCGTGCTGTTCGTCGATTTGGATCGCTTCAAGAGCATCAACGACTCGCTCGGCCACCGCACGGGGGACTTGGTGCTCGCGGAGTTGGGAACGCGGTTGCGCGCCTGCGTGCGGGCCGGCGATACCGTCGCTCGCATGGGCGGGGACGAATTCGTGTTCTTGCTGCCGGCCATTGAATCGATCGACGAAGTCCACGCGGTCGCGCACAAAGTATTAGCTGCGATCAGGCAGCCCTTCGCGATAGAAGGACGAGAGTTCGTCGTGACCGCGTGTGCGGGCGTCGCCCTCTATCCCAACCATGCCGCCGACGCCGACACGCTCATCAAGCATGCCGACACGGCGCTGTTCGAGTGCAAGCGACATGCGGGCGACACCTACGTCGTCTTCGACGAATCGATGAGCGCGCGTTCGATGGATTACTTCATTCTCGAGAACGACTTGCGCCGGGCGATCGCGCAAGGCGAGCTCGAATTGCATTATCAACCGATCGTCGAGATGCGGACCGAGCGCATCGTCGCGCTTGAAGCGCTGCTGCGCTGGCGTCATCCGGAAAAGGGCTTGCTGCACCCCGAATCGTTCATTTCGCTGGCCGAAGAGACTGGGCTCGTGAATGCGATGGGCGATTGGGTCTTGCGCGAGGCGTGCCGGCAGAACAGCGATTGGCAGCGGCGCGGCATCTTTCAGATTCCCGTTGCCGTCAATATTTCCGCGCGCCAATTCGACGGCGACGTTCTCTCGAGCGTCGCAGGTGCGCTCGCCGGCGCGTCGCTCGACGCGACGTACCTCGAGCTCGAACTGACGGAGACGATCCTCATGGAAAGCGCGGCGTCATCGTCGTCGACGATCGACGCGCTCAAAGATCTCGGCGTGCGAATTTCGATAGACGACTTCGGCACCGGCTACTCGTCGTTGAGCTATTTGGACCGCTATCCCATCGACGCGCTCAAGATCGATCGCTCGTTCATGCCGATGGACCCGTCGGCTCCCGGCGCGGGCGTTATCGCGGGCACGATTATCTCGATGGCGCAGAGCCTGGGCATCGGCGTCATCGCTGAAGGAGTGGAGACTTCCGCACAACGCGACTTCGTGCTTTCGCGCGGCTGTACGCGCGCGCAAGGCCATTATTACTGGGCCGCGATGCGGCCGGAAGACATCGAAGCCTTAACCGCCGGCGATGCGCGCGATCGCGTCCTGGCGTAACTGACCGCGAAGTACCTTTCCCGCCTGATTTCGCGGCAGCTCGGCAACGCGCAGCACAGCGTCGGGAACTTTATAATCCGCCAGCCGCGAAACGATCGCGTTTCGAATTGCTGCCAGCAAGTCGTCCGGCACGCCATGCTGTTCGCTGAGCACCACGCAAGCGCAGGTGCGTTCGCCCAGGACCGCATCCGGAATCCCCACCAACGCCACCGCCTCGATCCACGGTTGTTCCGCCAGCACGCGTTCGACTTCGTCCGGATACACGTGCAGGCCGCCGCGAATGACGATCTCCTTGAGCCGCCCCATCAGGTGTAAATACCCCGCGGCGTCCATTAGCCCGAGATCGCCCGTGCGAAACCAGCCGTCTTCAGTGAAGCTGTCGCGCGTCAGTTCCGGATCGTTGAAGTAGCCGCGAAAGACGCCCGGGCTCTTTACCAGGATCTCGCCGTACTCGTGTCCCGTTTTATCGATCTGAATCCGTACGCCGGGAAGCGGACGTCCCACTGTAACGCGCCGCGCGTGCGGTTCGTCGTCGGACCGCGTCATCGTAACCGCGGGCGCGGTCTCCGTGAGGCCCCACGCGATCTGCACGTCGCAATGCAGTTCGTAGCGCACCGCGTCAACTAAATCCGGCGGCACGGGCGCGGCCGCGATGATTCCGGTGCGTAGCGCGGCCAAATCGCGCGGAGCCCGGCGTTGCGCCGCCAGTTCCAGCACGAACATCGTCGGGTTACCGTGCAGAATCGTGACGCCTTCCCATTCGCAGAGATCGAGCGCTGCGGCAGCGGCGAACGTCTTGAGCACCACAAGGCGCGCACCGGCGACGGCCGCGGCCAGCACACCCGCGGAAAGCCCGAAGATGTGCGTGATTCCGACGGTGAGCAGCAGCGTGTCTTCCGGACCACAGCCCAGGTGCTCGGCAACGGTCGCTGCGTTCCAAACCAGATTGCCGTGCGTGAGCATTGCGCCTTTCGGGCGCCCGGTCGTGCCCGAGGTGTAGCAGAGCGCGAACGCGTCGTCGCGGCCTACGAGCGGACCATGCGCGGCAGAACGCAGCGGCTGCGTGAAAAGGCCGACGGGGTCGGTCGCCTCGACGGCAATCACGTCGTGCAAGCCGGGCAGCGACAATTCACGGATCCGCCGCGCCAGCGCGTCGTCGCCGACGAATGCAAAGCGCGCGCCGCTGTGGCGCAGAATGTTTTCGAGATCGTCGTGACCGAATCGCGGGTTGATGCCGACGAACAGCACGCCCGAAAGCGCGCACGCCCAGTACAGGATCACGGATTCGATTTGATTGGGCAGCACCACGGCTACTCGGTCGCCTGCGTGCAAACCGAGCGCCGTCATGTGTGACGCCGATGAGTTCGCTGCCTCGTAGAGTTCCCGCCACGAAAGCCTGCGAGTCCCGTCGGTCACAGCCTCGGCACCCGCCCGCACGCGCACGTTTTCACGCAGGACGTCGGCAATCGTCGCACCGTGCCGCAGGTCGTCCAGCGTCATCGCGTTCGCCTTTAGTCGCCTGCCCGACGGGCACCTAGCGGCAGGGGCCCGCACGCGCTTGTCAAAGCGCCCAACGCGCGCTACACTGAGTCGTCCGCGCCTTTAGCTCAGTTGGTAGAGCAGTAGACTTTTAATCTATTGGTCCCGGGTTCGAGTCCCGGAGGGCGCACATGCATGCACCGCTAGCTCAATGGTAGAGCAGTTGACTCTTAATCAATTGGTTCGGGGTTCGAGTCCCTGGCGGTGCAAAAAATGGTGAAAGAGCGTCGCCTGCATTGGCCGGCGCTTTTTCTTTGCTTATTGGCGATGCTGCCGCTCGCGATCGAATCCGGTTGTAGAGGCAATGCACGGCCCGCGCAATCTGCTTCCGACGTTCCCAGCGGAGCGCGCGTCCTCGAGTACGACTACGCGGACGGCCGAAACGTTCGAACGCTGAAGATCGACGGCGGCATCGCCTGCCAGGCCGACGGCGTACTGGGCCCGATGACCTATAGCGCGGCGGACGCCGGCAAGTCAAATATCCCCGCGCTTACCGCCTCCGAAAGGGAGGCCTTGAAACGCATCCGGCACTACGTGACCACGCGGACGCTGCGATTCACGTGGCTGGGTAGCGAGTTTATCGTGTACGACGCTATTTACGGCGTATGCAACGGCGGGCTCTATTGGGTCATGAACGGCGGCTGCAACGAGTTCTACTCCGCGACCGACACGTGGTTAAAGTCTACCGTACCCGGCTCACCGGGGTGGCGCTGCACGCCGCCGCCGTGGGCGGTGTATCGGTAACCGCCCCTTCAGAGAGTTTTCAGACCGCTGCCATAGCGTGAGGGTCTGTTCACTTTTCCGGAGGCAAACATGCGCGCCAAACTCTTCCTTATGTTGGGGGTCTTTGCGTTGTCGGCGTGCGGCTCGGGCAATAGCCCGGTACCGCTGGCGGGAACCAACGCACTTCAAAGTTTCAACCGTACGATGCCGGGGACGCCGTCCGTCCTGTCCGCGCTCAAACTTACGACGGTCGGGTCGACGGTCGATCCCGTCACCGGCGACGTCAATCCGTACGGGCTGGCGATCGCGCAATCGACGTGGGGCAGCATTCACACGGGCGACATCGTCGACTGCGACTTCAACGACAAAGCGAACGTCCAGGGCACGGGCACGGCGATCGTGCTGCTCAACAGCAAGCCGGGCTCCAAGCCGCGCCACTTCTTTAGCTCGGGCGCAATAAAGGGCTGCGATGCAATCGCGCTCTCTCCCGACGACACCGTCTGGCCGACCGACTATAGCGCGAACAACGCGCCGATCATCTCGTCGAGCGGTAAATTGCTCACGACCGAAAAGAATGCTATCTGGCACGGCCCGTGGGGCATCGCGTTCTCCAGCAACCAGTCCGTCCCGGCGTTTTACGCTACGAACGCCAAGACCGGAGAATTGGTCCGCATCGATCTCTCGCACGGAACGTTCACGGTCATCGCCAGCGGCTTTCCCGTCAATGGCGGCAAGCCCGGCAGCATCCTTGCTCCGTCGGGCCTGAACTACGTTGCAAGCGGCGATCTGCTGTATGTCGTCGACGGCGACAACAATGCACTCTACGCGATCGACAACGTTTCGACGGTGCAGGATCACGGCATCACGGTGGACGGCCTGACGTTCAGCGGCCCGAATGCAGCGGACGCGCACGTCGTCTACCACGGGAAGCCGCTCAACGGGCCGATCAGCTCGGCGCTGCTTCCCGGCGGAAATATCGCGCTCGGAAACACGCTCGACCCGCAAGGCAAGAACCTGATCGTCGAACTCACGCCCGCCGGCAAAGTCGTCGCCGTCAAGAACGTCGACACGGGCGCTCCCGGCGCGATCTTCGGAATGGCCGCCACCGGCACGACGCCGCAGAATGCCAAGCTCTACTTCAACGACGACAACGACAACACGGTAAAGGTCCTCACGCCGTAAGGCAGCCTGGAGAGACAGGACGTGGCGCTCGCTTGCCCAGGAAAGCAGTATTGCTCCGGGCACGGGCGCCGGGTCTTGTTTTCGTAAAGGCTGAGGGGCCGCCAACCGAGCGATGCGAAATTGTTTTCGGTGAAAGACGCGATTGGGCGGGCGGCCCTCTCGCGGGCCGACCGTGACCGGGAAGTCGTCCAGCGTACCGCCGAGCTGCTCACGAGCGATTTGTCGCTGGAGAATCTTTTCCATGCGGTTTGTTCGCTGCTTGCGCGCTTCGTCGACGCCTCGATGGTCTTCATCGCCATTAAAGACGGCGAAGGCGCGCGGATCGCGTTCATGCTCGAGAACGGCATCGTCGGAAAACTCGAAAACCGCCGCGTGCGCCCCGAATCGCGCACCGCCGAAGTGCTGCGCACCGGCCGGCCCATCCTCAAACGGCGCTTGGAAGATTGGACCGAAGGACGGCTGGCCCTCAACCTTCCGGGACAACCGCAGAACGACGAACGCGTCTCGGCAATTTTCGTTCCGCTCAAGTTCGGCACCGAAATCATCGGCGCACTCTCGGTGCAGAGCGTGCGGCCGTACGCGTATACCGAAGAAGACGTCGATCTGCTGCAGACCTGCGCGCTGTATCTGAGCGTCCGCGTCCATCAAGCGCAGCTCGAAACGCAAAGCGCTCATCTGGAAAATATCGCGTCGACCGACAGCTTGACGGGAGTGCCGAACCGGCGCTCGTTCAACGCGCGCCTGACGTCGGAGTGGCGCCGCTCGGTCCGCCGCAATGCGAACCTGGCCGTCATGCTCGTCGACATCGATTTCTTTAAGCCGTTCAACGACACGTACGGACACGTCGCCGGCGACGCCGCGCTCCAGCAAGTGGCCACCGCGCTCACGTCCTGCCTTGCGCGTTCGGAGGATTTCTTTGCGCGCTACGGCGGGGAAGAGTTCGTCGCCATCCTTCCGGATACCGACATGGCGGGTGCCGTGCGCATCGCCGAGCGCATGCGCGAATCGGTGTTAGAGCTGGGCATCGCTCACAGCGGATCGCTGCTGCAGCGGCTGACGATCAGCATCGGCGTCGCCTGCAAGATTCCGCCGCGCGGCGCATCGCCCGATTCGCTCGTCGAAGCCGCCGATGTCGCGCTCTATCAGGCCAAACGCAGCGGCCGCAACCGCGTCGCCGGCGAGAATTACCGCTCCGACGCACCCCCCGCGTACGCCGCAAAAGCGTATCGCCACAACCTTCCGCTCTTTGCGGACGCGACGGTGGGCCGAAGCGAGGAGCTGCAGCAGCTGCGCCGCCTCCTGCGTTCCGCGCGCTGGCTGACGGTCGTGGGCCCGGCGGGCGTCGGCAAGTCGCGGCAGGCCATCGAGCTCGCGCATCGCGAGTTGGCGCGCTTTCCCGACGGCGTTTTCTACATCGACTGCTCGACCGTCGTCGACGCGCGGCATCTTGCGGGCAAGGTCAACACGACGATCGGCGCGGTCGATACGCCGGTGGTGGACGCGCGCAGTGCCGCCGCCGAGTTCTTGAAATCGAAGAAAGCGTTGCTGCTGCTGGACAACTGCGAACGCATCACGGCCGATACGGTGGAGTTCGCGACCGGGCTGCTCGCGCAGGCGCGCAGCGTGCGGCTGCTCATCACGTGCCGCGAGCCGCTGCTGGCGGGCGGAGAAACGGCGTTCGTGATGCCGCGTTTGAATGAAGAAGAAGCGGTGGCGCTGTTCGAACAGCGCGCCAAGGCGGTCGCCTCGCTCGAGTTTCTACCCGAACAGCGCCAAACGGTCGAGCTGATCTGCCGCGAACTGGACGGCCGCCCGCGCGCGATTCAGCTCGCCGCCGCGCAGCTGACGAAGTTGGATCCGCAGCAACTGCTCGAGAGTCTGCCTGATCGCGCGCAGCTCGGCCGCGAGGCCATGCGCGGATTCGTCGAGTGGAGCTACAACGTGCTTTCACCGGAAGAACAGACCGCGCTGCGCGGGCTGGCGATTTTCGCCGGCGGCGCAACGGCCGAGGCCATCGAAGCGGTCTGCGGCGGCACGGCCGATCTGCCGTCGCTGGTCGAAAAGTCCTTCGTGAGCGTGGAGCGCACGAGCGGCACGGAGCGCTACGTGCTCCCGGGTGCGATCCGGATCTTCGCGCAAGAACAGGCGCGGGCGCGCGGCGAGTGGACGGATTTGGGCCTACGTCACGCGCGCTATTTCTGTAAGCGCGCTCAGGCGCTCGATGCCAGCTACTCCACGCGCGAGTGGCGCCGTGTCTTTGCCGCAATGGCGCCCGAACTGGACAACGTGCGCGTCGCGCTGCTGTTCACGATCGCCGAGGAGCACGATCTCGAACTGGGCGCGGCAATGGCCTGCAGTCTGGTGCATTATTGGGAGCAGCTCGGCCGCGTCGGCGCGGGCCGCGAATGGATCGAACAACTCCTCTCGCGCACCGACGTGCGCTTCTCGAAACAGACCATGGCGAAGCTGCACTACGGCTGGGCGCGCCTGGACAGCGCACATTCGCAGCGCGCGCTCGATTCGGCGCGCACGTCGATCGCGCTCTTCCGCGAACTGGGCGACGAACGCGGTCTGGCAAAGGCGCTGTACGAAGCCTCCGCCGCCTCGATCTTGCTGCGCCGCGTCGAAGACGCGCTCGGCTATTTGGCCGAAGGCTACGAGCTGTGCCGCCGGATCGGCGACCGGCGTTCGCTGGCGGACGTGTACAACGGACGCGCCATTGCGGAAAACTGGCTTGGCAATCCGCAGAAGGCACGCGAGCTGCACGAACAGAGTTTGGAGCTGCTGCGCGAGCTCGAAGACGACCGCGGGGTGGCCAGTCTGCTCGGAAACCTGGGCGATCTGGCTGCGACCGTCGGCGAGTACGACCGCGCCGTAAGTCTGACGCGCCAGAGCTTGGCGATCTTCGAACGCCTGCGCGATCCGCAGTCTACGGGGTGGTCGCTGACCAACTTGGGCGCATTCGAACTCAAACGCGGCGACGCCGAAGCTGCGCGCCCCGCACTCCGCCGCGCGCTCGAGCTGGTGCGCGAGTACCAAGACGACTGGCTCAGCGGCAACTGCGTCGATTCGCTCTCGCGCCTCGCGCTCGCTGAAAAGGATTGGCCGCGCGCGCTGCGTCTAGCGGGCTTTGCCGACGGGATCTTCGAGAGCATCGGCGTACCGCGCCAGCCCTTCGACCAGCTTGACTACGAACACGTCGTGCGGGAAGGCGAAAACGCCATGGGCACCGACGCCGCGCGCGCCGCGCTCGAAAACGGCCGCACCATGGCCTGGAGCGACGCCTTCAAAGAGGCGCAGCAGGCCTAACCGCCCGCGTCCGCTTCGGCGGCGCCTTGGAACTCGCCCCAATCGTGCCGCGTTATGCGGGCATGCTGCCGGATCCGTACGCCATCTATGCAGCCGCCCGCGCGTATTGGGAAAACGCGCGCTATCCGTCGTTCCTGACGTACACGGTCGACGTGCGCGTGAACGAAGCCGGCCAGTGGAAGAGCAATCACTACCACCTGGCCTACGATGCCGCGCGTGACGCGGTGATCGTCGATCCGGTCAGCGACGAAGAGCGCGAACATCCCCACGTCGTTCCACCCGGATTCAACGTCAACGTCTTCGTGATGCGCGTCTCGAAACCCGAATCGCGCACGGATTATCTGGGCGTTCCGAATCTGGCGCCCAACTACTCGTTCGGCATCGCAAAATACGTGCCGCGCGACGCGATCGATTCCGCGGAACTGGTGCGCCAAATTCGCGACGAGTTTCACGATCCGGCCCCGATGCGTCCGGTAAAAGCCACGGGCAGCGGATTGCCGGAGATCGCCGACGTGCACGCGTATGCGCGCGATTACGCGATCACGCTCGCGGGCGTCGAACCGGTGGGCGGCCACCCCGATTTTCACCTCAAGCTTGCGCCGCTGCACGCGCCCAAGCGGTACCGCCTGCGCGACATGTGGGTCGACGAGCGCACGTATTTCACCGACCGAGTCGTCAGCGACGGAAATTTTACGTCCGGGCCCGGGCCGGGCGTTACGTGGGTCGTGACGTTCGCAGACGTGGGCGGGGCGCCGTACATCCTCGACGAGCGGGCTCAGGGGCGCCTCTCCTTCGCAGGCGCCTCGTACGACGACGCCTCGGTAACCTTCGAAGATATACAAGCGGCCGAGCGGTCGTACCGTTGGGCAGGGGACTTTAAATCAAGCGGCGATCTATTGGAGGAACCTTAACCTTCCGATAAATCGGTGTATGGTGCAGATTATCGCAGCCGCCGCCGCTTTCTCGTTGCTCCACGACATCAACACTGAACGGATGACGCACGGCTTGCGGCCCTTGGTTTTGGATGCGCGTCTTGCCAGCGCTGCCGCAGAACACGCGCTGGATATGGCGCGGCGCCGCTACTTCGCGCACGAGTCGCCCACAGGCGATTCGCCGTTCGATCGCATGCGCGCCGCCGGCTGCTCGTTCAGCTCCGCCGCTGAAAACATCGCCTTGGCCCCAGACGTGCAGCAGGCCGACTCGCTTCTGTTCCAAAGCGTGCCCCACCGCGAAAATACGCTGTCGCCGAGCTACAGCCGCGTCGGGATCGGCGTCGCCACCGATGCCGACGGCAACGAATATTTCGTGGAGGATTTTTCGAACTAGACCCATATTTATCGGGGTCGCTCGGGGCCGTGACGGCGCGCCGGGCAAGTGGCGGAACTGGCAGACGCGCTGGATTTAGGTTCCAGTGGGGCAACCCATCAGAGTTCGAGTCTCTGCTTGCCCAAACGACAGGCCCGCACGTACCCACCGCCGGTGTGAAAGAGCGAGTGCGGAAGTAGCTCAGTGGTAGAGCATCGCCTTGCCAAGGCGAGGGTCGCGAGTTCGAATCTCGTCTTCCGCTCCAGAATCACTGCCCCCGACGCGCGTTGGGGGTTTGCTGTTTGACGGCGAACATGCCGTCCCGAGGAGTATAACGCCCTGCCTACCTCGACTCTAACGAAGCTTGCGCCCACGCAAGTCGAGCTCGTCATCCCGATCACGTCCGAAGAGATGCGCGACGCGGAAGAACGGGCGTTTCGCCGTCTCTCCAAAAACGCGAAGTTGCCGGGATTCCGCCCGGGGAAAGTCCCGCGGCGCGTCTTCGAGCAGGCGTACGGATCGTCGGCGATCACGAATGAAGCGATCGAGGACGTGGTTCCCACCGTGTACGCCAAGGCGGTCCGCGAGCACGACCTCGAGCCGGTAGACCGCCCGAAGATGGAGCTGGTCCCCAGCGACGGCAGCTTGCCGACGGCGGTCAAGGCCGTCGTGGAAGTGCGCCCCGAAATCGCGCTGGCCAACTACCGCGGGCTGGCGGTGCGCCGGGACCCGGTGGTCGTCACCGACGAGGACGTCGAGCGCGCGCTCAAGGCGCTGGCACGCGAACGCGCGACGCTGGTGCCGGTCGAGCGCGAGGCTCGCCTGGGCGACGTCGCCACGCTGGATTACGAGGGCAAAATCGAGGGCGTCGCCTTCGAAGGCGGCACGGCCAAGGGGCAGCAGACCGAGCTGAGCGAGGAGAGGTTCATTCCCGGGTTTGCGAGCGGGATCGCCGGCATGAAGCCGGGGGAGACCCGCGACGTCCAGGCGA
>DASRDE010000043.1:0-2200 GCA_035652755.1 Vulcanimicrobiaceae bacterium
CCAAGTCCAATCTCACGTCGCGCATGCCCAACCTCGCAGCGAGTGCATCGACGTGGATGGCGACGATCTGTTCGATCTGCGCGAGGTCCAAGTCGTTAAAACGCACGACGTCGTCGATGCGGTTGAGAAATTCGGGGCGGAAGGCGACGTCGAGTTCGTCGGCCCCCGCGTTGGTCGTCATGATGATCAGCGCGTGACGGAAATCGATCGTCCGGCCCTTCGCATCGGTGACGCGCCCGTCGTCGAGGATCTGCAGAAGAATGGCCGCGACGTCCGGATGCGCCTTTTCCAGCTCATCGAAGAGCACCACGCAGTACGGGCGCCGGCGAACCGGTTCGGTGAGTTGCCCGGCTTCGTCGTGCCCCTGATATCCGGGCGGCGCTCCGAGCAGGCGTGAAATCGTATGGCCTTCCGTGTATTCGGAAAGGTCGATGCGTACGAGCGCTTCTTCCGTTCCGAAGAGCGCCTCGGCGAGCGCTTTGGCCAGCTCGGTCTTTCCCACGCCGCTGGATCCGAGGAAGAGAAAACTGCCGAGCGGCTTTCGCGGATCGTGCAGCCCGGCGCGCGCGCGGCGAATCGCTTCGCTGACGGCCGCAATCGCCTGCTCTTGGCCGATGACTCGGCGCTGCAGCGTCGTTTCGAGCGAGAGTAAATTGTTCGCTTGCGATTCCGAGAGTGTGGCTTGCGGTATACCGGTCCACTTCGTTACGACGGCGCCGACGTTTTCGGCGGTGACGGCCGGACGATCGAGCGCGCCTTTATTGGCAAGCGCAACGGACGCGGCCGCTTCGTCGAGCAGATCGATCGCCTTATCCGGCAGGAAGCGATCGGCGATGTAGCGCGCCGAGAGTGACGCCGCAGCTCGGATCGCCTCTGGTTCGAAACGAACGTTGTGGTGGAGCGCGTAGCGGTCGCTCAAGCCTTCGAGGATTGCGATCGTGTCGTCGATGCTGGGTTCGTCCACCATCACGGGCTGGAAGCGCCGCTCCAGTGCGGCATCGGACTCGATGTACTTACGGTATTCATCGAACGTCGTCGCTCCGATGCACTGCAGATCGCCGCGCGCGAGTTCGGGCTTGATCATGGAGCTGAGATCGAGCGAACCTTCGGCCGCGCCGGCGCCCACCAGCGTATGCAGCTCGTCGATGAACAAGATCACGTCGCGCGACGCCTTGCGCACCTCGTCAAGAATCCGCTTGACGCGCGATTCGAACTCGCCGCGATACTTCGTTCCGGCGACGAGCGGACCGAGCGATAATGCGAGGACGCGCTTGTGTTTGATTGCGTCCGGAACGTTGCCCGCGACGATTCGCTGCGCGAGCCCCTCAACGATGGCGGTCTTGCCGACGCCCGGCTCGCCCACCAGCACGGGATTGTTTTTGCTTCGCCGAGCGAGAATCGAAACGACACGTTCCACTTCGTCCTCGCGGCCGATCACTGGGTCCAGCTTTCCGGTGCGCGCGAGCTCGGTCAAATCGCGCGAGAACGCGCCCAGCGTCGGGGTTCCGCTGCGCAGGCGGCGGGTCCAATCTTCGATCGGATTCGCGGGGCCTTTGCCCTCTTGCGGCCCGTTCAATTTGTCGAGCAGCAGCGCCCCGCCGGCGACGAGCGCGGCGGCGGTCACGGCAGCCCCCAGCAAGGGAAGCGCGGCCTTTGTTGCCGCGCGGCGCGCCGCACACTGCCGGCACAGCTGCTGGCTGCCCTCTTGGAGCGTCGCGGGCTGCAAGCCGCAGACTTCGCACAACGTCGTCATGTCAGTGGATGGTACCCGGCAGGCAGGTCCGGAGTTTCGAAAGGGCCGGCTGCCTACTGCGCCTCGTAGGTGATGACGACGCTCGCTCGCGCCTGAACCGACCCCGGACGAATATCCGTGGGCACCGGCGCAGCGGGCGCGGCCATCGCGCGCATCATGACCGGTGACGGCGGCGGCGCGATCGTCGAACTCTGCTGCATCGACTTCACGCGAACGATGCGCAAACCGGCCGCTTGTGCAAGATTCTGCGCTTGCAAACGCGCATCGGAAACAGCCGAGCGCAGCGCGAGCGCGAGCTGTCCCTTGCGATCGCTTACGCCGAAGTTCACGCCGCCGATATCCGTTACGCCGGCGGAGGCCGCGGCGTCAATCGCCTTGCCGACCAGAGTCATGCGATGCAGCGTCACGTCGATAGCGCGATCGACGAAGTATCCGTAGCGCTGCCCG
>DASRDE010000044.1:0-2894 GCA_035652755.1 Vulcanimicrobiaceae bacterium
CGCGTTATCCGGTTTTCGTTCGCGCAGGAAGGTCCCGTGCGGCGCATCGGCAGCATCCGCGACGAACGCATCGGCGACCGCTTGCGCCAGCTCCTCGGGAGTCTCGAGCACGAGCACCCGCGGCAGGCCCGTCACGCGCAGTGATCCAGCAGGCGTCGCACCGACGTAAAGGTTTCCGCGAAGAGCTGCCCTTGCAGCGGCTCGAAGATCGCGCGCTCGATCAGCGAGACCATCTCGAGATCGTGCAGCGGCAGGCACCGGTGCGGCCGGGCGTTGGCGCCCTCGACGGTCAGGCAGACCAAGTCGTCGTTCGATGCGTCTATGCGTGCGTCGAACGTCGAATGCGCGGAATGCAGCGTGATGCTGCCGATGCGCCGCACGGGACCTTCCTGCGCGAACGAAAACCGGATAACGCGGCCGTGCGGGTTGCAGAACTCATTTGCGCCGCAGGCCTCCCAGCGCAAGCGGCTGGCCAGCCAGCCGACGAAATAATACGCCTCGGGCGGCGACCCGCAGTGAATCTCCACGCACTCGAGCGAGTCCAGTTCCTCGACCGATTGCGGATCGTCGAAGAAGTGCGCGATCAAGTCTTGCCAGGGCAGCAGCCGCAGGAATGAAAGGTCGCGGATCTTCTCCGCGCCGTGCATCTCCATCACCTCGGCCAGCTCTTTGAGCGGCTGCAATCCCGCGTCGCGGCCCGAACTGAACAGGATCACCACGTCGACCAGCTCGCTCAGATGGCGGTACCGCTGATCGTGCAGCGATTCGCCGCCCCACAGGAGCACCGATCGCACGTTCGGCACCATGAGATCGTGCGCGAGCGAACGCAGCTCCAATGCGCCGAGCGTTGCCGCGCCGAGCTGCACGCGGCCGTCGCTGACCTCCTGGTCCGACGCGTCCTCGAAAGCCGAGAGAACGATCGAGCGCGTTGCGCGCCGTCCTGCCAGTGCGTCCACGCGCTGGAGCAGCCGCGCGAGCAGATCGCGATCCGACTCCACAAAAGCGACGACGTTGAGCGCGGTCGCGGCGACTTCGGCTTCTCCGGCCTGCGCGCGCGCCAGCTCGTCCAGCAAATGGTCGACCGCGATGGCAGCCATGGCTACAACGGGCGCCAGCCCGGATTAAGAGCGTGCGCCGCCTCGGGACCGTCGGTTCCGGCGGCGTAGTTGGGGAAGCTGCGGTCGCGGATCGACTGCCACACCTCGAGAATCGGCATGACGATCTGCCAGGCGCGCTCGACGGCATCCCACCGAGTGAACAGCGTCGCGTCGCCGCGCATCGCGTCGGCGATCAGACGCTCGTATGCGGGCGCCGATCGCACGCCGAAGCCGGTTCCATAGTTGAAATCCATCGTCACGCTGCGGATGTGGTTCTTCTGGCCGGGCACCTTGGCGTTGAAGCGCATCGAGATGCCCTCGTCGGGCTGAATCTTGATCACGAGCGCATTGCGCTCGATGGTGTCGCTCTTCTCGCCGAAGAGGCGGTGCGGAATCGCGTTGAAGGTGATCGCGATCTCGGAGACCTTGCGCGCAAGGCGTTTGCCGCTACGCAAGTAGATCGGCACGCCGGCCCAGCGCCAGTTGTTGATCTGCAGGCGCAGCGCCGCGTACGTCTCGGTGTTCGAATCGGGCCGCACGTCTGGCTCGTTTCGGTACGCCGGGACTTGCTCGCCGCCGACGGTACCGGCGTCGTACTGCCCGCGCACGCTCATGTGAAAGACTTCTTCCGGATTGGGCGGGGCGATCGCGGAGAAGACCTTATACTTCTCGTTGCGAATTGCGTCGGCGTCCGCCGAAGCGGGCGGCTCCATCGCGACCAGCGCCAACAGGTTCAACACGTGATTTTGAATCATGTCGCGCAGCGCGCCGGCGTTGTCGTAATAGCCGCCGCGCTCCTCGACCCCGAGGGTCTCGGCCGCCGTAATCTGCACCGACTCGATGTAATTGCGCGTCCAAATCGGCTCGAAGATCGTGTTGGCAAAGCGCAGCGCCATGATGTCCTGGACCGTTTCCTTGCCCAAATAATGGTCGATGCGGTAGACCTGAGATTCGTTGAAAACCTTTTCGACCTCGGCCTGCAGCGCGCGCGCCGATTCCAAATCGGTGCCGAACGGCTTCTCGACGATGATGCGGCTCCAGCCCTTGGAGTTGCTGGCCGGGTCCAGGCCTGCGTTTTTGAGCTGATCGACGATCTTCGGAAAGACCGACGGCGGCGTCGCCAGATAGTAGAGCCGATTGTTGCCGGCGCCGAACTTCTGCTGGTATTCGTCCAGCCGTTTCTTGAGCGCTTCGAAGTGCGAGGTGTCGTTGAAATCGGCGGTGATATAGCCGATGCGCTCGGCCAGATCGTTCCACAGCGACTCCTTGACCGGGCCCGAACGGGAGAACTCGTCGACGCATTTGCGGCAGTACTCGCGGAACTGGTCGTCGTTGTACTCGGTCCGGGCGAAGCCGATGAGGCCGAAGTTCGCGGGCAGAATGTCGTCCAAGCGCAGGTTGTAGATCGCCGGGATGAGCATGCGCTTGAACAGGTCGCCGCTGGCGCCGAAGAAGACGACCGTGCACGGATCGCTGATGCGCGAGGTTTCGATGCCGGTTCGCAGCGGATTGACGGAGATCTGCGCCATCCCGTTGCCGGTGACCGGCGTGGATGCCGCGGTCATGTCTTGGCGGTTTCCGCCTTGACGGCGTGGCCGCCGAACTGATTGCGCAGCGCGGCGATGACCTTCGCGCTGTACGATTCGTCCTGGCGCGACGCAAACCGCGCGAGCAGCGAGAGTGTAATGACCGGGGCGGGCACGTTCTCGTCGATCGCGGCCTGCACGGTCCATCGCCCTTCGCCCGTGTCGTCGACCCAGCCGCGAATGTTCTTTAAATCGGGATCCTGTTCGAACG
>DASRDE010000045.1:0-12265 GCA_035652755.1 Vulcanimicrobiaceae bacterium
GACGAAAAAACCCAGGCGGCGCGCGAGCGCGACCTGATCCTGCGGTATCCCCAGGGAGGCGGTGTTGAAGTAGTCGGACTGCGTCCGCAGCGCAATCACGTACGGCAGACTCGCGTGCAGAACGCGAATTCCCGATCGCTCGAAGTGCAGCGGCAGCTGCTGGAGATACCGCTCGAACGTCGGACGGTCGTACACCAGCAGGTACATCGCACCCGGGCGGATGCTGCTGCTGCGGACGAGCCCGGCCAGCGTCGGGTCGGCGATTGCCGAAACGCGCGCTGCATCCTGGAGCGCCACGCCGGAGATCGCGTACGCCGATGCGCTCGCGGATCCGGTCAGGGCGCTTCCGAGTTCCTCGCTCAAGGCCAGCGACGTGAGCCCCGCGCGGCGCAACTGCAGCAGAAATTCGGCGGGCTTGTAGTTGTACGAGTGCGCCAGGGCGATGAAGTCGTTGTAATCCATCGCGATCTCGACGCGCTGCGTGCGCTGTTCGACGCGGATCCGGAAGACCGCGACAGCCGCACAGGCGACGAGCGCAATCAACAGGACGATCGCGGCGTAGCGCGTCCGGGGATCGATCCGATTCACGGGCGGCTCTCTTCGCGCAAAAAACAGGAAGGCCCGCCGTAGGCGAGCCCTCGCTGTCGTCGCGTATGCGGTTTCCCGCATACCGGGTGTGGGCGACGCTTTTCTGTCCGGTTTCCCGCTTGCCCACGAGGCGAGAACCGTAGGGCTGCCATTGGCTTGCACCGCGGCAGCCACCTGCGACACTATCGAAGCCTAAACGAAGTTTAACAAAAAGGCGTCACTCGTGCCATCGGGCCGGTCGGCGCTCCAGAAAGGCCGCAATGCCCTCTTGCGCATCCGGCTCCAACGTGTTGTCCGTCATCACGCGCTTCATCGCCGCGTATGCCTGCGCTTGATCGAGGTCGATCTGCCGGTAGAACGCGGCTTTCCCAAGTGCGACTATGGTCCGGCTCGCTCGAGCTATTCGAACTGCCAAGTTCAACGCCGCTTCGTGGAGCTGTTCGGGCGGCACGACGTGGTTGACGAGGCCCCACTCCGCTGCAGTGCGCGCGTCGATGAAGTCGCCGGTCAGCAGCATCTCCATGGCACGCTTTCGGCCGACGGCGCGCGTGAGCGCAACCATCGGCGTCGAGCAGAACAGCCCGATGCGAACACCCGGCGTTGCAAACGTCGCTTCGGTCGACGCAACGGCGAGGTCGCAGGTGGCGACGAGCTGGCACCCCGCCGCAGTGGCGACCGTCGCGACCTCCGCGATGACCGGCTGCCGAATCGTCTGAATCGTGGTCATGAGCTCTACGCAGACGTCGAAAATGCGTTCGGCCGACGCGGCGTCGCTGCACCCCAGTTCCCGCAGGTCGTGTCCTGCGCTGAAGGCTGCTCCTTCTCCACGCAAGATCGCAACGGCGACGTCGCTCGAGCCGCCCAGCCGGCCAAAGACGGCGTTCAGCTCTTCCATCATGTCGAGCGAGAGCGCATTTCGCTTCTCGGGCCTGGCCATCGTCACGATCGCAATCGGGCCTTCGCGCTCTAGGCGGGTGAACTGCGTCGACGCGGACGTTTGCATGGTACTGCTCCTTCGGTCAGGGTTTAAGGACGCCGATCTTCGAGACGTCGGTGTCGTGCTGAATCTCGGTGAACCAGATATTTCCGTCCGGTCCGACGCAGATCGCTGCCGGAATCATGTTGGGCGTCGGCGTCGGATACAGCGTAACGCTTCCCGACGGCGTCATGCGTATCAGCGTGCTCCCTTGGAAATCAGCCGCCCAAATGTTGCCGTCCGGCCCGGTTACGAGGCCTGCGCACTCGTGATTCTGCGGCAGCGGATAGAGCGTCACTTGAAGCGAGGACGTGACGGCGGCCAGCGCCGCGCTTTGGCAGAACCACATTCGTCCGTCGGGACCCGGCGTGAGCAGGCCGGGGATGTAATTGCCGCCGGGAATCTGCACGCGGTGAAAGCCGCCCCCGTGGATGTATCCCACGAGGCTGTGCGGCGTCGCGATTGCGTTCAGCCAGAGCTGGTTGCCGATTCCCCAAGCGGTTCTTACCGCCCAAGGAATTTGGAACTCCCGGACCCGGCGCCCGTTTTGATTCATCCCAATGACATCGTGCGACGCGCCGAAGCGTATGTACCAGGGATTGCCGGCCGCGTCCGCCGTTATAATCTCCGGATCGCCGCCGCCGTCACCGGTGAATTGTACGAAGGTGCCGCTCGTCGTAACGTATCCCGTTGAAAACGGGCGCCAGAAAGGATTCGTCCACCACATACGGCCCTGCGCGCCAACGACCATGTCGTACAAACCGTTTTCAAACAGGTAGTAGTGCTGCTTGCCCTGGAGGGTGATGCGTCCGACGCCCAAGTTGATAGCTTGATGATTCGTGAAATAGGGATAGGTCGTAAACCAGAGTGCGCCGTCAGGACCGGACACGATGCTGCTGGGATAGGTTCCGAGCGGCAGAGTGTACTCGCGCAGATAGCGCGGCCCGCTCGCTCGATCGAACGTCCGGGCGTCAAACGAGGATGCAGGCGGCAGGCCGGGCGCATGTGCGCTGCAGGCGGCGAGCAAGAGAGCCGCCAGTACGAATCGCAGGTACTTCATGCTGTCCTCCACGTCGGGATCGTATTGTAGCACGAGCGAGCGGCCGCTGCCGCGTCGCGGCGCGCGGACTTGGGAATCTGATCGGAGTGCACTTTTTTGGAGGACCTATACACATGCCGGCATTCCGCGCCAGCCTCGTAGCCATTCTTCTCTCGGCTGCTTTGACGGCGGCCGTACACGCTCAAAGCGAGCAGCCGCGCGTCATTCGCGGCACCATCACGGCCGTCAACGGTCATTTGGTCACCGTGCAGCGCAGCGAAGGGACGATCGTGATCAACGATCAACCCGCGTTGGATCAGCGGATGACGGGGAACGTCGCCGTCGGCCGGCAGATCGTCGCGCGCGGTCACTGGCAGGACGGCACGTTCTACGCGACGAGCTTCGCCGACGCCAACGTCTATGCCGAGGCCGGTGCCGATGCCGAACGCGACGAGGTGGGCGATCGTCTGCACGGAGCAGTGCACGGCACCATCACCGTAGTCAATGGCCATCTGGTCACGCTGCAGCGCGCAAACGATACTATCGTGGTCGACGATCAGCCGGCGCTCAACCGCAGACTCACGGGCAATGTCGCGGTCGGCCGCGACGTCGTCGCGATCGGGTATTGGGAACGCGGTACGTTTTTCGCGTCAACGATCGACGACGCACGCAATGCGAGCGCCGCGGACGAAGCTGCGCCGGATTTCGGCGCATTCGCGCACGAGCCCGACAGCCTGAGCGGCACCATCACGGCGGTGAACGGCAGTCAGGTCACGCTGCAGCAATCCTCGCGATCGATCACGATCAACGATCAGCCTGCACTCAACGCCAAAGCGACGGGCGTCGTCGGCGTAGGCCGGCAAGTCGTCGCCGACGGCTACTGGCTGCACGGGACGTTCTACGCCACGAGCTTTACGGACGCGACCCCTTAGTATTGCACCGGCTCGATAGCGTCGGCGCCGCCGTCGTTGAACCGGCCCCGGCAACTGCCGCACTGCCAGCGGCGGTTGTCGGGATGCACGACGCATCCGCCTAAGGCCACCTCACCGCGCTCGGCGGCTTTGGCCGTTTCGATCGTCGGAAGGCCGTAGGTAATCGGTACGACGTGCGTTCCGCCGCACAGCGGGCAGTTTTCGGGTTTGCGGCGCGACCTCACGGCACCCACACCACGGCGTGCCACGAGGCGGTGCTAGTCGAGTATGCAGAGCCGAGAATGGCGCCGGCCGAGTCGATTGCATACGCTTGCGAACTGGTGAACGTGCCCGGCAAGAATTGTTGGAGATCGACTGCTGAGTTTGCGCTGCCGGACCACAGCAACGCGTGGAGCGCGTTCGTGCCGCTCGCGTGTCCGTACCCTACCTGCACGCTCCCGTAGGCGGCGCGCGCGCATGAATCGACGAATCCCGCGGGTTGGAGATCGACCATGCTCGACGCTTTTCCGTGCCACAGAAGTGCGTGGGGCACGTTCATTCCGACGGGCACACCGCAGCCGGCCTGGCTACCACGGCCCAGACCAGTGACGTAGGCGCTCGACAAACTCGACGGCGTGAGATCGACGGCGCTCGAAGCCGTGCCGTGCCAAAGAATGGCGTGATAGCTATTCGTCTGGCTCGAGACCGCGTAGCCCGCTTGCACGGAACCGCGCACCACGTAGGCTTCGGAAGAAGTATCGCCGGCGGGATTCAGATCGACCGGCGATTTTAGGTTCGCCAAACTCCAAAGCAGGGCGTGCTGCGGCGAGCCGCCGGATCCTGCGATAAACGTGCCGTCAGTGCTGTACGCATTCGATCCCGGCGAACAACTGCCGCAACTGCCGGCCGGATTGAGGTCGGTGAAGGTATGCGCGGAACCTTGCCAGAGCGCTGCGTGCGAATATCCGAAGTAGCCGCCGTTATTCGTGATGAGCGTGCCGACGATCAGCGAACCGCCGGCGCCGTACGCCCAGCCCTCGACGTAGAATTGCGGCAAGAGAACCACGGGGCTCGAATTCGGTCCCGACCACGCGAGCGGGTAATAGACCTTGGCCGAGCAGTCCTTGCCGCACGAGATCGTGTGATCCAAATACGTTCCGCCCTGGGCCTTGAGGCTTTCGCCGTAGCCGTATGCGTCTTTGCCGTTCGGTCCGGGTCCAAGGTCGTAATACGTATAAGCCGGCTTTAGCAAGCCGGGCGAGCTGTTTCGAGAGGCCGCGCTGCTCGGCGTCAGGGTCGATTGTTGTGCGCCGGAGCACCCAGCAAGAAGAAGTAGAGAAAAGGCGACAACCGCTACGCGTGTGCGTGCGTTCATCTGCGCTCTTTGAGCCGCGGTTCAGCATATGACCTCTTTTTGCTTGGCTCCGCGGTGTTTCCGAGCTAAGGCTACCCGCTGGCTCGTAGCGCGCTGCCGCAGCCGCTGGACGAAAGCCGTACGTAGTTGCCGTCAGGCGAAGCGAGCTACGACAATAGCAATGTCGTCGCGGGCTCGGCCGCCGCAAAACTGCTGCGTCGCCGACAGCAGACGATCAGCCTGCTCCTGAGCGGGTAAATTACGATTCGATTCAATCCATCTCATGATGTCGTCCGGTTTGACGAATTCACCATTCGGCGCGCGCGCCTCGCTGACTCCATCGGTGGTGACGACCAACGTCGATCCGCCGGGCTCCAGATAAACGAGCCGTTGATGAAAGATCTTGTGCGACTCCTCGAACACACCGACGATCGGGGCGGTGGGCGGCAGCAACTGTGGTAACTGCCGCGGGACCGACAGTATCGCCGGTTCGTGACCTGCAGAGGCATACGTTATGATTCGATGCTCCGGATCGATGATCCCCAAAAACACGCTGACGAACGAATCGGGATCGACGTTGTCGAACGCCGATGTTTCCATGTACAGTACGTTCAGGTTGCGGAGCACTTGCGCCGGCGTAAACCCCGCCGACACGTATGCGCGTAGCCCGTATTTTACGAGCGCAGCGCGCGAAGCCGCTTGCGCGCCCTTGCCGGATATGTCGGCGATTGAAATGGCAAGAGAGCCGTTGTTGAACTGATACACGTCGATAAGGTCCCCGCCGACGCGTACCTCATCCTCGGCAAGAAGGTATGCTGTCCCGACGTCCACTCCGGGCACCGCGGGAAACCGGTGCGCGTAGAGATGGTCGACAAGCACGCGAGCGGCGGTATCCGGCGTCGCTTTCGCCGAACTGACCGAACCCGACAGGGCCCGAAGCGCGCCCGCGGAGGCGATCGGCATTCGTTAGCACTCGCTCGACGGCGCCGCAAAGTCGGGATCGGTAAAGCAGCCCGTCCGTACCGCGCTTTTTAAACCGGCAATCATCCGCCGCGCACCGCTTCCGCTGGAAAGCACCCCGTTCGCGCCGGCCATATGACACTGCATGGCCCAACTGCCTTGCAGATTCGACGACACAACCGTAATGGCGCAATCGGGCAACACAAAACGGAGCTGCCTAATGGACTCCAGTTTATCGGCCCGCATGTCATCGACGTCGATCATCAGTACCCGAGGCGCGTACGCACGGAGATTCGTGACGCGGACGTCGCTAGAACGCTGAGGGCAGTCGTAACCGGCCTCGAGCAGAACCCTGCTGTACAAGTTCGCTACGTCCTTGTCGCGGCTCAGAACGGCACACCTGTTGTGCTCCATGGCTTCCTTATCTTGCTATCCGCTTACCGGACGGGATGGCCGCTCCAGAACTGCTCCGAACGGATGTATTCGTCCCTACCGCTTGAACGGCGGAACGCCAAAGTCGCGTCCTCCCGGAGAGGCCATACCTATTCTCTCACGGTTTTGGTATGCTTGCTATCGTGATAATCATGGAGCCTAGTGGAAGTCGACAAGCGCATCCGGCTTGACCGATCGGATTTGGCGCCGATTCAGAGCCTTGCCGAGCAAGACCCTGCGCGCGGGCTCATTACCGAGATATTAAGCGTCGTTCGCGTCTCGCACTGGAGCTTCGCGCGCTTTGGGAACAATGGGCCCGGCGATCAGATGCTTTCGTCCGAAGACCCCGATGATAGACGGAGAGAGTTCGAACACCTGCGGGAAGAGCTTCTGCTGCAACGCGAACGGGCGACAACCGGCCCCAGACTTGCGGCGACGCTCACGGCGTTTGAAGAGCCCTATGTGAGCGGCGTAACGTTAGTGTTCGCGGACAGGCGCAGGGAGTTCGGCGTATTGACCCTGCTGCGCACGGACGACCTGGGCCCATTTACGTCGCTGGAGATTCAGGCGCTCGCGCTCGCACTCGATTCCTCCACCGATCGCCTTTCCGGACTGACAATCGCGGACGCTTCACATGACCAGGTTTCATCCGCTGCGCTCGATCAGCCGGTCATGCACGTTTTGGACCGCGATCTCAACGTCGTGCTTACTTGGGACGCGCAGGGACGGCGCGATGCGGCCACGACCGCGATCCGTGCTCGACTCGCGCAGCGCTTGCCGCCAATCATTGAGGAGACCGTGCGCAACCTCATCAGCGCATGGACGTCCGATCCGGCGACTCAGCACATGGGAGCGGCACACCCGCTTCCCTTCCTTACCGTTCGCACTCAGCCGCTCTCCGGCCCCACCGGCCTTTTCGTCGGCGTCTTACTCCAGCGCGCACCGGGCGGAAGCGTCTTTACGAAAGCGGCGGAGGCGTACAAACTTTCGCCGCGCGAGCTTCAAACGCTGGCACTCATGTTGCCGGGAGCGACATTGAGCGAGATCGCCGATCAAATGCAGATCACCTCGTCCACAGTGCAAGATCACATCAAGAGCATGATCGACAAAACCGGATCGCGCAATCGATTGGAACTCGTTGCGAAACTACTAAACCCTCATAGGAATACAGCTTAATCGGAGCAGCCGGCGTTAGAGCGAGCGAATGCCGCCGCCAAAAAATCGCAAAGACCTTTAATCGGGACACCATACGGCCTGCAACCTAAGTGCAACTGAATTGCCGTTCGACGGTTCACACCGAATGGAATAGCAATTCTGAAAGTATGGAAAAAATGGATCTGACCAAAACAGTGCCGCGCAGCGTCCGAGAGAAGCATCTTGGGCTCGTGCAACTTGCGCGAACCATCGATAAAGCTAAAGCCTCCGCGCACGGCACCATAGGCCAGTACGACTACCCATCCGAGATGGATAAAGGCCTCTTCGAGTTTCTCGGAATTAAAGATTCCGAGTTTCTAAAATTCGTCAAGGGTGCCAAGAGCGACGCCGAGATCGATGGCAACCTCAAAGGCTTCGTGGAAAAGAAGACGCCCGACGAAATCGCTTCGTTCAACCGTCGCTGGATGACGAGTATTCCCGAGGGCGAGTCGCTCCAGCATTTCACGAAAATGCGTACGCGCATCGCTCCTGAGCGCACCGATGTGACGACATGGCCCGACCTGCTGGACCTTGAGGAAGGGCGCGTCGTTGCTCATCGCGAGCCCACGAAGTCCTACGCCAAAACACCGTAGTCGTTCTTGATTGCGGTTGCAAAACAGAAAAAGGCCGGTAAACTGCCAAGTTTACGGGCCTTCTTTCTCGATTCCATCTCACCGCGATTTGCTATTTATGCGGATTGAGAGCATACTAGGTTTACGATAGGTGCTAAACCCGTCCGGCAAAATTGTTTACCGCACGCCTGTGCCTTGGAAAAAGGAAAATGAATGCCGGACGTCCTTATAGCCGCAATCGCGCGCACCGCCGATGTAGCGGCACTCGAAAAGACTTTGGAGCAATGCGTTGGTTTGGAGACCGGACGCATAACGCTGTTCGGGATGGGAGCGAGGTTGGCACTCGATGCTCCCGCGGCCGATGCCGGCGCAAATTACCTTAAAAATCTCGGAATACCCCACGACGCGGCGCACTATTACGATATCGCGGTTAGTGAGGGCCGTACTGTGCTGACTTATGTTGCAAGCGCGGAAAACGCAACATTGGTTACCGAGCAGTTTCGGGCTTGCGGGTTCGTAAAGATACGACGTTACTTGCCGGCCGAAAGGGTTGCTGCAGCGACCACCCGCGCTCTGATCCGTTGAATCGCCGCCGGCTGCCGTAGAACGTATCTTAAAGAATTAGTTGACACCGGCCCCCGCCCATGTTATAGTCCACTAACGAATTAGTTCTAAAAGGGAGCAGCGGAGGGCTGGCGTCGTGAAGCGCAGCCATTTCATTATCGCGGCGGGAAGCGCGCTTTCGGTTCCCGTGTTCGCCGCGCCGTCATCCGCCGCGGGCGCATTCATCTGCCCGCCGTGCGGATGCGCAGGTGACAAACTTTCGTTCGATGCACCGGGCGCGTGCCCGTATTGCGGCATGCGGCTCGTTTCGCGAGCGGCTGATGAAGGGCTTGCGCACGGGCGTCTCCCGAACGGCGCATCATCGCTGCAGTTTCCGTTCGAGCTTCTTGCAAATCAGATCTTCTTGCCGATCAAAGTCAACGGAAGAGGGCCGTTCGCGTTCATCCTAGATACGGGCGCACCGGCCACCGTAGTGGCCGGCGAATACACTGGGGACCTGGGCTACGATCCGTCATCGTCGCAGATAGCGCTCGAGTTGCCGCACCGGATCGCCGCCAAAGTGACCGCGGGAACGATGCCCCTTGCCCTCAGTCAGCCGCTGATCGGGCGTCCGGTCTATGGCATCATCGGCGTGGATGTGATACGCGGTTACGTCTGGCGCATAGATTACGCCCAGCGCCTCATCACGCTGTACGATCGCGATCGGTTTGCATACACGGGAACAGCACCGGTGCTGGCGTTTGCCGGCCGCTTCGAGAGCGAGCCGCAAATAGACGGCCAACTCGCGCTTGCGGATAAGCCCGCGATACCTGTCCGATTCAGTCTGGATTTGGGAGCCGGCGGCACAGTGGTCTCCGCACCGCTTGTCGAGCAGTATGCGATGACACAAAGCGTGACCCGCACGCTGCCGATGTACGGCGTCACAGGAAGCAATCCGGACGTCACCTTGCTGGCCCGTATCGCCGCGCTGCGCGTCGGTCCATGGCTGGTACGTGAGCCAATCGTAAGCCTTTCGCAAGATAAAGACGGTGTTTTCGCGAGCAAAGCAATTGGCGTGAATCTCGGCGGCAGCGTTCTGCGGCGATTTACCGTCACGCTCGATTACCTGCAAGGCCGCTTGATATTGGAGCCCAACAGCGACTTCTCCAAACCTTTTGAATCGGACGCAAGCGGAATTACGTTTACCGCAGCCGGCCCGAATTTTAGAACCTTTGTCGTGCAGCACGTCGCTGCGGCCTCGCCTGCGAGCGTCATCGGCTTGCGTCAGGGTGATGTCATCGCCGCACTAGACGGTGATTCGGCGGAGCACTATGCAGCGTGGGAATTGGAGGAAGCACTCAAGCAAAGCGGCAGGCGGTACCGGCTCACGATAAAACGGGGCACCCGAACGCTGACCCGAACCCTCCAACTCCAATCATTGTTATGAGTGGGTGAGGGCAAGATGAACGTCACGGTCTTCGCCGGGCTAAGCCTCGACGGGTTTTTGGCCCGGAAGAATGACGATCTCGACTTCTTGCCGGATGGCGGCAATCCTGAATACGAGGCGTTTATCGCCACCGTCGACGCGATCGTGATCGGGCGCCGGACATTCGAAAAGGTTCTTACGTTCGGAAGCTGGCCCTATGGCAAAATGCCCGTCTTCGTTCTAAGCAGTAATCCGGTCGACGTATCGGTTGTTAAAGATGGCGAAGTCGAGCATCGATCCGGCGAGCCGGCTGAAATCGTTGAAAGTCTCAGCCGACGCGGATTTACGCATCTGTACGTTGACGGCGGAATAACGGTGCAGCGCTTCCTTCGCGCAGGGCTTGTCACCCGATTGATCGTTACGCACGTTCCCGTTCTCATCGGTGAAGGAATCCCGCTGTTCGGGCCGCTTCCGAGAGATACTCAGCTCGTTCACGTTCGGACGACGCCCTTTAAGACCGGACTGGTGACTTCCGAATACACCGTCTCGTAGGCGAAGAGCGGCATATCGAAGTGCAAGGCCGCCTATCTTCGGAAATCAATGTGTTCATCGTCGTGCCGGCACGTTGCGAATCGGCGTCTCAATCAGGGTGTCTCCGGCTGGTGAGGCGAGTTGACGCTCAAGGTCGAGAAATGCGTCAACAACGTCCTTCGCTTGATAGGACTGTCCGCGTTGTCGGCCGGCCGTTATTAATGTGATCACGTTGGCGGCCTCGAGGCGCCGCATCGCTTCGATGACGCTGGACTTACTGCCACCGGTCAGGCGTTGAGCGTCGGCAATCGTGAGGATCGGTGATCCCGGGAGAAGGTCGATAATACGCAACACAACAGAATGCCGGTTGACGGCCCCGAGTCTCTCACGCCAATTATCCTGAATCGAAGAGATCCGTTGTTCAAAAGCGACTGCATCGTTGGCAGCGCGCGTGCACGCGGCGGCGAACGTCCCAAGCCACAGATTTAACCCATCGCGCGCTTCCTTTGAATCGGGTGCGCCTACGTAACGGGTTGCGCTCAAGCCTGCGATATAGTCCTGGACACGCGTGGCCAAAACCAGTGAGACCGGTGGCGATACTGTTGTCGTGAGATTGCGGCGCCGGAAGACAAGGTGGATGAGTGCGCGGCCTACACGGCCGTTGCCGTCGATAAAGGGATGGATTGTCTCGAATTGTGCGTGCGCGATCGCGGCTTGCGCCACCGTCGGTAGCGAGTCATCATTGCAGAACGAGCAAAGATCATCGAGCAGTGGATCAACCGTTTCCCACGGTGGCGGAACAAATGATGCTGAGCATGGATTGTAACTGCTACCGCCTATCCAATTCTGCTGCGTGCGCGTCTGGCCGCCATGTTCTTTGAGCATTGTCGGCTCAAGCAACCGCCGATGCGTCTCGCGCAGCAGCGCCGGTGTGATCGCAGCACCCTCGTTCACCGCTTGAATTGCATAGGCCATCGCGTCAATATTTGCGAGCACTTCAGCCGCGGTGACATCGCCGGGATCGTTCCCCTTTTGACGTGCAGCGTCGGCTCGCAGCAACCGGCGAGGGCCGATTACCAACCCTTCAATGTGTGAGGACGCAACCGATTCCGCACGCAATAGGAGACGTGCCAGCGCCTCCGTATCGGCCAGCGTGGCTGCTGTTCGATCGAGATCGGAGATTGCTCGCTCGGCATCCGCGACGTCAGCCGCTTCTTCCCCACCCAGCAAAAACGTGCGATCGAGAAGCCTGTCCGGGATATAGACGGAATAGCGGCCGCCTTGGCGGTCGCGTCGGGGTAGCCCGGCTCCCAGAGTGGGCGTCCAAGTTCGTTGCTCGAATTTCGCCATTAAATAAGGCCGACTTTATCATAAAAGCCGTACTTAAACAAGTAATAAGTTAGGCTTTTTATTAAAACCCGTACTTACCGCTTGAATTACAACCGGGGGTTTTCGAGCAAGGCGACCGAGCGACCGGCAAACCGTAGCCCCCATGGCGCTCGCCCAAAACCTGGCAGACTTTTGGCTACCGTCAGTCGTGAGACGCGTCGCGCTCTTTCCGAACCTCTCATCGCGCCTTCCGGAGAAACAAGGGTCAGACGAGGGTCAAAACCGCTAAAGGGTGCAGTACGATGGAAATCAATCGTATAAAATAAAGTCACGGGCGATTAGCTCAGCTGGGAGAGCGCCTCCCTTACAAGGAGGATGTCGGCGGTTCGAGCCCGTCATCGCCCACCATA
>DASRDE010000046.1:0-2265 GCA_035652755.1 Vulcanimicrobiaceae bacterium
CTGCGTGGTCGATTTTTCAAATACTCCCGAGCGTCGGGCGACTATGGACACCGCTCGGAGACGTTGGCCTGGCAATAAGCCAGGGCGGCTGGGTTGAACGCGTAAGCCCGGGGTCGCCGGGGGCGCAGGCCGGGGTGCGAGCCGGCGATCGCATAGATATCCCCAGCACGCCGTTCGAAAGCCGGCGCGTCGGCGGCAACGCGCCTCTTCCTTACGAGCGATACACGGTAGCGATTCGCCGTGCAAACCAGACGCGTTTGGTGTCGCTGTTCCCAATTCCCGAACAGCTGAGCGCGGCGACGAAGCTCGGAATCGTCGTCCGTACGATTACACCAATTATAGCGATCGTCTTGAGCGGCTGGCTCGTTATAATGCGCCCGACCGCCATGGCATGGGGCCTCTTCCTGTTTTTTTGGGGGCTAAACGTCGGATCGCATTCAGGCTCCCAGGCACTCCTCCCGTTTAGCGTGGCCTGCGTTGTTGAATATGCGTTCTTGTTGTCAACGGCCGCTGCCGCTGTGGGATTCTTGCTGTTCATGACGCTCTTCCCGACAAATGCTCCGTCAAGCCGTTTTGGCGTGCTCGTGCTGCGCGCGCTGCCCTTTATTTTTCTCGTGATGGCCGGGATCAACACGTACGTTTGGATCGGCTCGACTTTTACGGGTTGGGCGGTCGACGCATTTTCGCTGCTGACGTTCCAGGTTCTCTGGCCTTTTGTCTTTTTTCTAGGCGTGGCGGTGTTCTTGGAGCGCTACATTCATTCGCACGGCATGGAACGGCAACGAATTCGATGGGTCGGGGCGGCGTTCGGCGTCGGGCTCAGCTGCCTTCTCATTGCGCTGACGCTGGAGGTTAATTACCCGGGAACATTGTCCTACGCCACGCTCAGTTTCATGTACGCGGCGATCATCATCGTGCCGATCAGCGTTGCGTACGCCGTCTTAAAGCATCACGTCATCGACGTACGGTTTGTCATCAGCCGCACGGTGGTATACGCGGCGATTACCGGCTTCGTAGTCGTTGGGATCGGGCTTGTCGACTGGCTCACCAGTACCTATTTGCACGAAGCACGCCTGGCGCTGGCACTGGACGCACTCGTCACGATCGCGATCGCCTTCACCCTGAACCGGCTGCACCGGTGGGTGGAAGCCACCGTTGATTTTCTGCTCTTCCGGGATAAGTACCAAGCCGAGACGTTCTTGAGCCGGCTGGGACGCACGCTTTTGAACGCGACGCAGGAAGAAACGGTCGACCGCGCACTCGTTCGCGACCCGTACCGGCGGTTGCAGCTCGCGTCGGCGGCGCTCTTCCGCAAAACGGGACAAACGTTCGTGCTGTGCTCGGCATCCGGCATCGATACCAGCGCGGCGATTGCATTCGAACCGGACCACGATTTAGTGCGGTTCCTTTGCGCCGAAAATACGCGCCTTAGTCTGAGCGACCTTACCGATAACCCGTTCGGGCACGCTTCAATCGCGATTCCGATCCATCAGGGGCCGGAAATGACCGCATTCGTCGTCTACGGCATTCACCGCGACGGCACCGTGTTGGATCCGGACGAAGTTGAGTCGCTGGAACGACTGTGCGCCTGTGCGGCGCAGGCGTACACCTACATCGAGGTTAGCCGCTATCGTGCCGAACGCGTCGCCGCGGCGATTTAATACGGGCGTGAGCGTCCTTGGACTGCGCTAGGGCACGCGGGTTCGCGTGCCGTATGCTCCGCTCGGGATGACAAGAGAATGACTCGCATCAAAGGCATAGACCCCGACAAAGCGCCGCTGTTCATGCGCTTCGTCTTCAACAAAGTCCGCAAAGTCACCGGGCGTGACCTGACGCCGCTGCGGATCTCCGGACGCGTGCCGCGCGTCTTTTGGCTGCATGGACTCGCACAGTGGCTGCTCTTCGAGAAGTCCGCGCTTTCGGGGCGCCAATGCATGATCGTCGCATTGCGAACGGCGATGCGCGTCGGCTGCCCATTTTGAATCGACGCAAATTCTGCAGGTGGCAGAATGTACGGCATGAGCGGCGGGGAGCTGGCCACGATTACGTCGGGCGGATTCGAGGGGTTTTCAGCGCCGGACGCGGCGCTTCTGCGCATGAGCGACGCGCTGGCCGAAACGCCGGCGAACGTGAGCGACGAACTGTACGCCGAACTGCGGCGCCATTTCTCCGAAGAGCAGCTGATCGAGCTGGCGGCGGTGGCCGGTTACGAGAACATGCGGGCGCGCGCGAATCGGCTTTTTGACGTCGGCAGTGATGGCTTGT
>DASRDE010000047.1:0-4593 GCA_035652755.1 Vulcanimicrobiaceae bacterium
CCGGGAAACGCGGCAAGCAGCATCGCAACGGTGCACGTGCAGAAACCCACGATGCTCGCGAGTATCACTAACGGTTTTCGTTCCGCGAATTTCAGCCCGGCCGCGAACATGAAGATGAAAGGCAGCATCGTTGCGAGCACCGTCGACGAAACGAGTACGTCGTAGGCGCCTTTGACCGACGTGCCGCCTTGCCCGATGATGACGAGCACCGCGGCCATCCCACACTGGACGAGGAGTGAGACGACCGGCGAGCTCCAGCGAGGATGCAGCCACCCGAAGCTCGCGGGCAAATAGTGGTCGATACCGGCGACAAACGGCAGACGCGCATTGGCGCCGAGCCACGCCGTCAAGCTGCCGAGACAACTCAGCACCACGAGCGCCGCGCAGCCGGCGACGAGCGCAGTCCCGCCCCAGTGACCCGCGGCAACGACAACGCCTTGCATAACGCTGTAGAGTGAATCGGCGTTCGCGGGCTTTATCAACGCAAAGACTGCGAGCGTCCCAAGGACGTAAACGCCGACGATGAGCGGCGCGGCCGCCGCCAGCCCGCGGGGAATGGAGCGCTCGGGATCGCGCACTTCTTCGGCCATGAACGGCAGCGACTCGGCACCGGTGAACGCAAACGCAATCACCGATAAGAAGATCAGCTCTTTCAAGTCGAAGGTCGGACGCAGAGTTGACGGCGTGAGCGTCGTCGCGAAACCAAACTTCAGCCAGGCGGCAATGCCCAGGCCGAGCAAGATCACGATGATCGACGTTCGGCAGATCGCCGCCACGTTCACGAGCCGTTTGCCCGTCTCCAAACCCAAGATGTTGAGCGCCGTTCCGATCGCAAGGCCGCCCAGCGAAAACGCGATGAAGAACTCCGGCGATCCCGCGCTACCGGGCGACTTGCCCATCAGATACAGCGCGTTGCCCGCGGTGAAATATAAGAGCGCCGGAAAATATGCCACCGTACTGAACCAATACGTCCAGGCGGTAATGAAACCGGCAAATGGGCCGAAGGCGCGCGTCACCCAGACGTACATGCCGCCTTCGCGCGGATATTTCGCGGACAGGAAGACGACCACGATGCAGAGCGGCGCGAACATCGCCGCGCAGCCGATCACCCATGCGAACAGCGACGTCGGGCCGGCCGCCGCAGAGGCCGCGACCCACTGAAGGTTCGTGCTCGCGATCAAAAAGTACAGCGCGACATCGACGAGCCCCATACTGCGACGGAGCCGTGGTTTCATGAAGGCGCCGCTTTCTCGCAGCCGAGCGAACCGGCCTCGTCGGGCGCGCGTCGTCGCCGTCCTCGCTGCCCTCCCTGCCGGGCGCCGTCGTCCTGATGGACTACCAAGCGGTGGGTCCCCCGGAGCTTGTGGAGCGCACGTTGGTTGACTATGGTAAATGGGAGGTGGCTACATATCAAGCGACATTCATGACCGACCCGCGCAGCGTGGCGCTTGCTCGCACTGCTATTGGCCGCTTTGCGCGCATCTGCGGCTTCAGCGAGCCGGCCGTGTCGGATATTCGCGTCGCTGCCGGCGAGGCGCTCATCTGCGCCGCCGACCGCAGCCGGTACCAGCGCGGCGGCGGCTTCTCGGTGCATTGCACGTTTGAGGACGACGAGCTGCGCATCGACATCCAGGACAGCGGGGGTGACCAGGAGCGCCCCGTTGAGAGCGGCTACGGCACGATCATCATGCGCTCGCTCATGAACGACGTCAGGTACTCACGCGGCGGGACGCGCGTGAGCTTGGTCAAGCGGATGGATCCGCAGATTACGGTCTAGCGAGCGCGATCTTTTTCGTCAGGATGCTGAGCGCGGCTTGCAGCTGCGCATCGTGTCCGACTTCGCCGAAGCGCGCGTCGGAATTCTCCGAGACGCTGTAGTCCGGCTCGATACCCTTGAGATTGATGTCCCGGTTCTTAGGCGTGAGATAGTGCGCGGTCGTGATCTTGATCGCCGCACCATCGGGCAGCGCGGTCAGCGACTGCATGACGCCCTTGCCGAACGTCTTCTCGCCGACCAGCACGCCGATGCCGTCGTCCTGCAGTGCGCCCGCCGTAATCTCCGAGGCCGACGCCGTATAGCGGTTGACCAGCACCGCCATCGGGCGGCGCGGCAGCGCGCCGCTTGGCGAGTCGATCGTCGTCGTGTGGTTGTCGCGTTCTTCAATCGTCAGCAGCGGATCGTCGTTGATGAAGCGCGAGCTGATGTCGAGCGCTGAGTTCACGTAACCGCCGCCGTCGTTGCGCAGGTCGAGCACGTAGCCGCGCACGTTGTCGCGCTCCAGACGGCTGAGGGCAACGGCGAATTCGCTCGGCGTATCCTTACCGAAGGCGAGCACCCAGATATAGCCGATCTGCTGCGGCAGCATTTTGAAGATGACCGTGGGCGGCTGCACTTCGGAGCGCACGATGGAGAGATCGCCCAGCGATTTGCCGTCGCGCATCGCCGCAATGTGCACGGGTGACCCAGTTTGCCCGCGCAGCAACTTGGTCGCGTCGTCGGTGGTCAGCCCGTGGGTCGATTTTCCGTCCACAGCCGTAAAGACGTCGCCGGACTGCAGACCGGCCTTTTCGGCCGGGGTCCCGGGCACGACGTAATAGGCGCGAATGAATTTGGTTGCATCATCGGGTTGAATGAGCACGCCGATACCGGAAATTTTGTCGGGGTCCAGCGCCTGATTGAACTGACGGAATTGGTCGGGCGTGAAGAAGGTCGTGTAGCGATCGCCGACGGCTTTGGCCATCCCGTCGATCGCGTCGTACGTAAGGGTCGTCTCCGACTCGTGCGTTTGATTCTGAAGCGAATCGATTGCCGAATCGATCTGCGCGACGTTGTCGTCGACGCGACCGCTATCGTGAAACGCGGGGAAGGCGATGCGAACGCCCTTCTTGCGAGCGGCATCTTCGAGCGCGGTGCGCGCGCCGTCGAGCAATTTCTGCGCGTCGATCTTCGCGTAGTACGTGGTCGAGAGCAGCTCGAAGCTTTGGTGCAGATCTTGGCTTGAATCGAGCGCGGACGCCGGCGTCGCTCCCATCGTGGCGGGGAGCACCAAAACGGCGACGAGCGCCGTGGTTAACCGGCGGACAGACCAATGCATCGAAGAACAGAACCTCGCTTTCACTTCCTACGGTATCGGCAATTCGCCCTCGGCGCCGCGCATCCAGCCCGGGCGAGCAGGCCCCCTCAAAAGCGAGCCGGGCGCGCTAGCCGTGACCCGAGTCGGCCTTGCCCCGCTTCTTGAAGGCGCTGACTGCCTTATCGATGGCCTTGAAGGCCGATTCGACCCCGTGGGTGCCCTTGAAGCGAATCGCATTGCCCTGATCTTCCGAATACTCGACCAGAAAGCGGCAGATGCTGCTCAGCTGCGCCTCGGGCAGATCGTCGATCTCATTGTAGGAATCGGTCGACTGCGAGACCCCGCTCATCCGCGCCGCGCAGGCCAGGATGCGGTCGTTTTCGACGTCGTTCTTCTTCAAGCGGACCAGGCCCAGCACGCGCGCTTTGACCAAGCAGCCGGTGAAGGTCGGCTCGTCGTTGAGATACAGCACGTCGAGCGGGTCGCCGTCGTCGGCGAGCGTCCCCGGGATGAAGCCGTAATCGTAGGGCCACGTCAGCCCTTCGGCAATCGTCGCGCGCAGCTCGAACGCGCCGAACGTGGGGTTGAATGCGAACTTGTGGCGCGTGAGCTTCGGCGTTTCAATCACCGCAAGCACGATATTCTGCTTGCGATCTTCTTTGCTCTCGGGATACGGCGGGATATTTTCGAATCGGGTCGGGTTTACATCGGCCATACCTTAATAGAAGTACCACACCCGCGGCGGGCCGAATACGGGGCGGGTTCGCGGGCCCGTAGCTCAGCGGTAGAGCGGCCGGCTCATAACTGGTTGCGCGTAGGTTCGAATCCTACCGGGCCCAGGTAACCCGCGTTTGGGCGCCGCCTGCCCGTGGAATGAGCCGACCATGGCACTGATGGTCCCCGGCAGGCTGCTCGCCGCAATGGTCGTGCTGGCCACGCTGAGCGCATGCCACACCAGCATGAGCCAATCGCAGAAGGGCCAGACGCCCGCGCCCATGCAGACGTCGCTCGCGCAAGCCAACTCGACCGCGGCGCCCGACAACGGCATGACGCAGACGCCCGGCGACAAGTACTTTGCCAAGGAAGGCGCCGCGTCGCACGGAGTCGCCTTCAGCATCTGGGCCAACGGCCGCCCCATTACCACGATCTTCACGCCCGGGCAGTCGGTGGACCTGACCGCATCAATGCGCGGCCACGCAAACCGCATCGCCGTCCAATGGGAGAAGCGTTCCAAGAACGGCGCCGGCACGCTGACCATCGGGACCGCAAAGCACGCGGCGGTCACCGTCACCGTCGACGCTCACAGCGCGGCCAAGGGTCAGACGACCCACACGATCATCGCTTCGCAATCGCCCAACAGCCGCTGACTGCCGCCCCGCGCGGGGGGAAGTGGTTGACAGCGCTCGCCCGCCATGGTGTCATCCCTGAAGGACACGGCGCCATCGTCTATCGGTTAGGACATCGCCCTTTCAAGGCGGAAAGACGGGTTCGATTCCCGTTGGCGCTACCAATAAAGCTG
>DASRDE010000048.1:0-2007 GCA_035652755.1 Vulcanimicrobiaceae bacterium
CGGCGCTCTTGGCGATCGCGTCGATGGTTGCTCTGAACGCATGCACCCAGCAAAAAGGCACCGTTCCGCAGCCACTCTCGGCGTACACTCTCCAAACGCGTTCAGAGCGGACGGCGCAGCCGCAGAAGATCTATGTCGCCAATGCCAACAGCAATTCGATTAAGGCGTACGCGCTGGACGGGTCGCAGACCAAGCCGACGATAACCGCGGCAATCGATATTCCATTCGGCATTGCGGTCGATGCCGCCGGCAAGATCTACGTAGCGAACGCCGGCAATAATACAATCACGACGTACGCTGCGGACGGCCGGCAAACATCGCCGACGATTACGGTGCATGAAAGCAACCCCGACTTCGGAGTTCAGGACGTTGCCGTCGACGCGCACGGCACGATCTACGTCTTGGACGGTAGCGACGGCCAGGGCGGAGACGTGAAAACGTACAACGCCGACGGCTCACCGGGAACGCTGAACTTCGTCGTGACGACGTCCAATTGGCCGGAGTTTCTCGCCGTCGATGCAAACGGGAAGATTTATGTAAGCGTCTATTTCATCGACAATAACGGGCCGGGCGCCGTCTATTCGTTTTCGCCGGCCGGAAAGAGAACGGTCCCGACCCTTCATCCGCTTTGGCCGTGGGGCATCGCGATCGGCCCTCAAGGGAACATCTACGTCGCCTCCGGGCCGGGCGTCGCGGCCTATACGCCCGACGGTAAACCAACCCAGCCGCGCATCAGGGATCGCGATCGATTCGGCAACGGTCTGGCATACGGCATTGCGGTCGATAGCCGCGGGTACGTGTATGCGGCAAACTGTGCGTCATCGCCGTGCGGCACGGTAACGACCTACGATGCCGCCGGCAAACGAACGAAACCGACGATTACTAAAGGCTTGGCGCACCCCGTCGACGTCGCCGTCCATTAAGTAGACGCCGTTACGTAGGCGACGGTACGTCGCCATGGCCATCGAGCGAACGGTCCACGATCGACCCGTGAAGGTTTGGAGAAGAGACCGGGAACGGCCGATTGCCGGCGTTCTTTAGGAGAGGACGCCGGCGTTCTATGATGCGCCCTAACGGCCATGTGCCGGGAATGGAGGCAGGCATGACGGGGATGACGCCGTTTCGTCAGAACCTGCGCCTGCTGCTGCGCGCCGGGGTGCCGGCAGCAGGGGTGCTGGTCGCGCTCGTCGGGATCGTGCTGTGGCGAATCGCGGTTCTTGAGCGCGCATCGGCCGCCGAAGACCGCGCCGACCAATCGGTGGTAATGGCTGCAAGCTTGGCCGGCGATTTCGTGCGCATGCAGAACGACGCCAGAGCCGCACTCCTGATGCGCGACGTGCGCCATTCACGTCAACGCGAACTTGCCGCGCGCGTCGAGGTGCGCTTTGCGCGGTTGCCGTCGCTTCTAACCGAAGAGCGCTACCGCGCGCAAGTGCGCGACATCCGCGCGACGTACCTGAGATGGCAGGCTCGGACGGCGCCGGCTGCGCTCCTGCGGTCGCATAAGGAGTCCGCCCCCTTCACGGCTGCGGACCTGAGGCTCACGCTCTCGGAGTCATTGCTGACAAAGGCGGATGAACTCGTACAAGCGCTGCGCGGCAGCCGCATGGAGGCCAGCCACGCAAACGAAGATGCTGCGCGATCCGCGGTGTTCATGTCCATCGGGGGCACGATCGTGCTCTTGCTCGTGCTCGCCGGCTCGATTTTCTGGTCGCTTGCGGAGGCGCAGCGCGAAGCGCAGCAGCGGTGGCAGCTCGAACGGCAAAACGAACAGATACGCGAGCTCGCGCGCGTGAAGAGCGAGTTCGTCACGCATATGTCGCACGAGCTGCGCACGCCGCTGACGGGCATCATGGGGATGGCGGAGGTGCTGCGCGACGATAAAGCCGGGCCAGTCACGCCTCGGCAGAAACACTACTTGACCGATATCCTGGCCAGTTCGAACCATCTGCTCGATCTCATCAACCGCGTGCTCGACCTGGCAAAAGCCGAAGCGGGCAAGATTTC
>DASRDE010000049.1:0-3501 GCA_035652755.1 Vulcanimicrobiaceae bacterium
GGCTCTTTCTTGGGCGCCGCATCTTTGGCCGGCGCCTCTTTCTTGCGCGAATCGGTCACGTAAAAGCCGGAGCCCTTGAACACGATCGGCGCCGGATTGAACACGCGCTTGAGGGCGGAACCGCACGCGGGGCACGGCTCACTATACACGTCGTCAAACCCGTGCCGCACCTCGACCACGTGTCCGCATTTGGAGCATTGATAGTCGTACAGGGGCATATCGAGTAGAAGTATACCCGGCCTAGCACTCCCAGTCAAACACTGCTAACGGACGAGCCGGGCATGCGGCGCGACCCGCAGGGTTTGCTTTGAAGCGCGCAAGAGTCTTGGCCATGCTTTTTGCTCTTGTGCTTGCGGGTGCGCTGGGCGCACCGGCGTTCACGCCTGCGGATTGGACGGCGCTTCGAAGCGCGACAGCGGTCGACGTCTCGCGGGACGGCCGCACGATCTTGTACGACGTCGCGCACGGAGCCAAGAAAGGCCCGACGGTTCACGAATGGTGGACGATCTCGAGCAGCGGCACCGGCGCGCGGCGGTTGACGATTCCGAAAGGTTTTGACCCCGCCGGATTCAGCGCGCAAGACGAACTGTTCGGAACGTATTCCAAACCGAAAGGGGAAGCGCAAGTCGCGCTTTTGCGTATCGGCGCGAAGCTTCCGCGGGTGCTTACGCATTTGGTTCACGGCGCGGGGCCGGTTGCGCTATCGCCGGACGGCCGCTGGATCGCAACGCTTGCATCGAACGAGCCCGTCGATCCGCTGGCCGAAGTTCGCACTGTCGTCGAAAACGCGGTTTCCACGCCATACGTCGTTCGCACGGACGGTACGCGCGGCGCGTGGTGGTGCCCTGGTTACGCCGACGTGCAAGAACTGGCATGGTCGCCGGATTCGCGCGAAGTGGCGATCCTCACGCAAAACGGAAAAATCGGTTTTCACTTGGTCCAAGGTGCGATCGCTCGCTGCTCGGCACGCGGCGCGGTGCCGGTTACGCACGTGGACAACGCGGCAGCGTCGATCGCGTGGATGGATTCGCGGACGATCGCGTTCCTAAGTACCGCGACGCCGACGTTGACGCCCGAACACGTGTACACCGTGCCGGCTGCGGGTGGAACCGCCGTGGACCGCACACCGAATCTGCAGGGAACGGCGCTCGCGCTCAAAGCCGATTCGGCCGGAAACACGTGGGTACAAGTCGTCCGCGGCGTGCAGGCGGAACTCGATCGGTTCGCAGGCGGCGCGCTCGTGCCGGCTTATCGCATTCCGAACGGGAGCATTGACGGGACGCCCGTCTCTTCGCGCGTGACGGTTGGCGCGCCGGTGCTCGCGTTCACCGCCGACGACACCTCACACGCAGCCAATGTTTACGTGGCACGCGGTGCTGCGTTTTCGCGCATTACGCACGAAGGCGACGCACTGCTGGGCCACGTCGCGCTCGGACGAGTTCGCGTGGTGCATTGGCGCGGGCCTGCGACCCCGCTCACCGGTATTCTGACGCTGCCGCCGGGGTACATCGCCGGAAGACGCTATCCGTTCGTCAATTTGCCGCACGGCGGCCCGGAGGCAAACGATACGCTCGAGTTCGATTCGTTTTCGCAGCTCGTCGCGGCACAGGGATACGTGGTGCTGCAAACCGAGTACCGCGGTTCGACGGGCGTGAATTCGTCCTTCACGGCCGCGATCTATCAGCATTTCGGCGATCGTGCTTATGCGGACGTGGACAGCGGCACCGACTACGCGATTAGCGCCGGTTATGCGGATCCGAAGCGCCTGGCGATGTTCGGATGGAGCGCGGGCGGTTTTATGACGTCATGGACGGTGACGCAGACGCACCGGTACAAAGCCGCGATCGAAGGCGCGGGCATCACGGACTGGCTGAGCTTCGTGCCGACGAGCGACCTCGCGCAAATCGATTACGACGCGCGTTCGCACATTACGGACGTCCAAGCGTTCCTGCAGTATTCGGCAATTATGTACGCCGATCGCGTCATGACGCCGCTGCTCATTCTGCACGGCGAATCCGACGTGCGCGTTCCGACGTTTCAAGGACGCGAGTTCTTCGTCTTCCTGCGGGAGCTCGGCAAGACGGTGCGGATGGTGACTTATCCGGGTTCGCCGCACTTTCCGCACGCATGGGAACAGCGGCGCGACGTGTTCGACGAGGTCTTCGCATGGCTGAAGACCTACGACCGGGCGGACCGCTAGAAGTCGGCGAGCAGCTCGTCTTTCGCTTCGGCGCGATACTCGGCAAGATGCTTGAAGTGCGTAAGCGATTCTTCGAGCTGTAATCCGAGCTTGCGGCCGGACCGCACGCCTTCGTACAACATGCCGACGCGCCCGCCGTAGGCCGGATATTCGATGCGCGCGTGCAGGCGGCAAAGCGACGTCTTGTTCTCGATGCGAAAATCGATGCGACGGCGCGTGGAATACGCGCCGACCAGCGAGAGCTGATGGTTGGTGATGAAGTGATCGACTTCGAAGAGTTGCTCGGGATCGCCCGGGACGCTCGAGCGCAGCACGACTTCGCTGCCCGCGCGCAGCGCGCCCGACGAGTCGAGCACTTCGGCGCTGCGAAGGAACGATAGCCAGAGCGGCCACTTTTCGACCGTGCACAACAGGCGAAAAGCGTTTTCGGCGGCGGTATGGACGTCGATGGATGCGGTGAGCGCGCAGACCCCGGCGCGCGGTGCGGCTTCGCGCAGAATGGCCATGCCTAACCGTTCTCTGATACTATATATAGGGCCTTTTCGCTGTTTATCCACAAGCCCTAGTGGGATCTCCACCGATCATCGACATCCCGGCCACCGCTTTTCCACGGGTTGTTCGTACCTGAGCCGTGCAGCCGCCGATCAGTCGACGGCTACCGCGCCGCTGCCGACGCCGACGGCGAACGCCGTCAGCGTTTGCACGCCGATGGGCAGCGCGGCTTCGTCGATACGGAATTGCGGACTATGGCCCGAATGCACGATGCCTTCGGCTTGATTGCGAACGCCTAGGCGAACTTGCACGCCGGGCACGGCCTGCGCGAAATACGCGAAATCTTCGGCACCCATCGTCGGAGAGGGCCGTTCGACCGTAACGCCCGGCTGCGTGCGCATGTACCGCGCGAAGTTCTCGCTCAATACGGGATCGTTGACCACCGGCGGATAGCCGTACAGTACTTCGAGTTCGGCGCGAACGCCGTACGCCGCGGCGACGCCGTCGAGAATTCGCCGCGCACGCGCTTCCAACGTGTTGCGAATCTCGGGATCGTGCGCGCGAAATGTGCCGCTCATCTTGACTTCGTCGGCGATAACGTTGTTGCGATACCCGCCGCCGATCGTGCCGACGGTGACGACGACCGAGCCGAGCGGATCGATCTCGCGCGCAGCAATGTTCTGCAGGGCCAAAATCATCGCTGCGCTGGCGGGAATCGTATCGCCCGCCATGTGCGGATAGGCGCCGTGGCCGCCGCGCCCGTGCACCGTAACGTAAAATTCGTCGGCCGAGGCGTTGACGGGGCCGGG
>DASRDE010000050.1:0-7415 GCA_035652755.1 Vulcanimicrobiaceae bacterium
CGATCGGCCAAAATCGAATGCTGCGATCGAGACGATCATCAGCAGGCCGGTTTCTCGAAGCGCGGCGCCGGCCACCGGTGTGCGCCACTCGCAATAAACCAGAATACCGCCCGCAGCCGTCAGGAGCGCAATTGCAACCAGCCGCGACACGACGGCGAGTAAGTCGCCGCGACCTTGAACGATCCCCTTGACCAAGAACCACAGCGACCGAATTGCCTGCCACCACAAGTACGTTCCGATGAGGCCGAAAACCAGCCCGGCAATCACCCCCGGACCGATGAGTTTCGCAAAGGCCAGCGGATTGAGCAGCAGCGAGGCCATTCCGAACAGCACGCTCCAATCGAACGTGTGAGCCCATGCGGCGGGGCAGGGCATTGCTCCGAAATCTTTGAGCTTGCCGGCGTGCGGCACTTGCACTTGGCACAGGACGTACAGCATGCCGTTCGCCGACTCCATCGCCGCAAACAGCAGCAAGAACACGGCTACGGCAAATGCCAGCAAGACATATCCGAGATCCCAGCATACTTTCAACGGACGTTCGCGATACCGCGCAAACGAATTCAGCGGGGCGAAAACCGTTTTGAGCAGCCAGGCGCAGATCGATGCGAAGCTCGTTTTGCCCTTGTCGATCGGACTCCAAAAAGCTTCGTGCACGTCGAAGAATTCGGACGCGGGATTAGCCGGGTCGTCGTGCACTTGGTGTACGCGCGAGATGGTCGGAACATTGGCCGTGTTCGCCGCACCGTTGGAGGGTAGAACCACCGTCCACGTCCATGCGGCTTCTTGCAACGAAGCATTCAACGCCCCGGTAAGGCGCGTCGCCACTTCGTCTTGAAAGCCGAATCGCAGCTGCGGTATCACGCCATGGACGGCGACGATTCCGATTCTCACCAGCCCACCCTCCGTCGCCCGGAGCGTTCGCCGGGTAGGCGGCCGAGCATTTCGTGTAAGGTGAATAACCTGGGATTTAGGGTGGTATACTACCTGTGATGGACGCCGCCCGGAAGCAGCCGCCGACCCGTTTTCGATCCGACACGGAATCGTTCCAGCATGCGATGTCCCTGCCGATCGCGCAGGTCGTTCGGGAGCTCACGGACCTCCTGGGTGCGACCTCCGTCGCCGCGATCGGGGGAGTATCCGAGACGCGCGCGGTCGCCCAGTGGACCAGGGGCCGCGAGCCGCAGCGCGCCCACGTGCTCAGATTTGCACTGCAAGTCGCGGGAATGATTGTCACGTACGCGGACCGCGAGGTGGCGCGCGCTTGGTTTAACGGAAGCAATCCCGCGCTCGAGGACCGAAGCCCGCTTGCCCTCCTTCAGGAGGCTCCGCTGAACGAGATCCAGGCCCCCATCCTGGAGGCCGCGCGCAGCTTCGCCCAGCGCGAGGCGTGGGTTAATGGCGAGCCGCACACCCCGAATAACGGGTCGGACGGCAACTTGTTTGCCGGCACGTAGCGGCGTACGATCGAGGGGCTAAACGAGAGGAAGCCCCGCGTGGATCTGGTCCGAGTACATGTAACGCCATTGGGCTTAGGCTATATGGCCGAAAGCCGCGTTCCCTATATCACCGCGATGGGCACGACCGCCGAAGAGGCCGCCGAAAACGCGCGCCGCCAAGCGGTCGACATGCTTCGCGCGGGCGACTCCAACAACGGCATGCTGATCGTTCGCGTTTCGGACGCGGGACGCGAGTCGATCGCCATGCAGTCGCTGCTCAGCCGCTTTACGTTCCGCTCGGCCCAGATGACTTCGCACTAAACGCAAGGTACACGCCTGGAAGGAAAAGGGCGATGCTGATGCATCGCCCTTTTTCCGTCTTTCGACTGCGTCGTCAGCCGTTAGAGGTCTTCGGGATTGATCCCCTTGCTCAGGCTCGCCGACTTGTCGTACTGGGTCTTACGAGGTGCGGCGTGCACGTTGAGATGGTCTTCGTACTCGCCTTCGTACTGCACGGTCGCCGGTTCGCGTGTACGATCGTACGCGCTGACCAGCTTCTGCATCCCGTCGCCGCCCGCACCCATGATCTCTTGGAGCGCGGCGTCGTCGTGGGTGAAGCCCTCGTAGAGTGACGCCTCGAACGCGTTGCGCGGACGCCCTTCTTCGTCGAGATCCTGCCCTTCGGGCTCGATCTGCAGATTACGGTAGCGCGACATGCCCGTACCGGCCGGAATGAGTTTGCCGATGATGACATTCTCTTTGAGGCCCAGCAGCGGATCGTGTTTGCCTTTGATCGCGGCATCCGTAAGCACGCGAGTCGTCTCCTGGAAGGACGCCGCCGAGAGGAACGACTCCGTTGCCAGCGACGCCTTCGTCACGCCCAGCAGCACCGGTTCGGCTTCGGCCTTCTGCTGATCCGAGTTCAGCCGCTCGTTGCATTCGTTGAAGTACGAAGCCTCGACCAGCTGACCGGGGAGCAGATTGGTATCCGCGCCGTCGCGGATCTTCACCTTGCGAAGCATCGAACGCACGATCACTTCGATGTGCTTGTCGTTGATGTCCACGCCTTGCGAACGGTACACCTTTTGAACTTCCTGTACCAGGTAGTTCTGCAGTGCGGTTTCGCCCTTGATGCGCAGGACGTCGTGCGGGTTGAGCGAGCCTTCGTTGAGCTGATCGCCGGCCTGGATCTTGTCGCCTTCATGAACGACCAGATGCGTGCCGTGCGGGATGTCGTACTCGTGCTGCTCGCCCGCCTCGTCGGTGATGATGACGATGCGCCGGTTCTTCTCTTCGCCGAAGTGCACTTCGCCCGAATGCTCGGCCACCGTGGCTTGGCCTTTGGGCTTACGCGCTTCGAAGATTTCCTCGACGCGCGGCAGACCCGTGATGATGTCTTCGGTCGCGACGCCGCCGGTGTGGAAGGTTCGCAGCGTAAGCTGCGTACCCGGCTCGCCGATCGACTGTGCCGCGATGATGCCGACGGCCTCGCCGATGTCCACTTTATTGCCGGTGGCCAAGTTGCGTCCGTAGCACATCGAGCAAACGCCGTACCTTGCCTGGCACGTGAGCACCGAACGGATCTTCACCGTCTTAATGCCCGCGTCGACGATGGCTTTGACCTTTTCTTCGTCGATCTCGTCGTCGCGCTTGACGATCGCCGTCTTGCCGTCTTTGACATCCTCTGCCGCTCGGCGCCCGATGATGCGGTCGCTGAGCGGTTCGATGATTTCCTTGCCGGCAGCGATGTCGCTCACGGTGATGCCGTTGGCCGTTCCGCAATCTTCCTCGCGGATGATGACGTCTTGCGCGACGTCGACCAAACGGCGCGTGAGGTATCCCGAGTCCGCGGTGCGCAGCGCGGTGTCGGCAAGACCCTTGCGTGCGCCGTGGGTCGAAATGAAGTATTCCAAAACGGTCAGGCCTTCTTTGAGCGAGGCTTTGACCGGGATCTCCAGGATTCGGCCGGACGGGTCGGACATAAGGCCGCGCATACCGCCGAGCTGCTTGACCTGCGCGATGGAGCCGCGCGCGCCCGAGGTCGCCATCATGAACACCGGGTTGAGCGGGTTCTGCGCCTCTTGCATCGCGACGGTGACGTCGTCGCTGGCTTTTTGCCAGATCTCGATGGTCTTGTTGTACTGCTCTTCCTGCGAAATGAAGCCTTGTTCGTACAGGCGGTGCAGGTTGTCGACTTCCTGCTGCGCCTTGTCCAGAATGTCGTGCTTCGAATCGGGAACGATGATGTCGTTGATCGACACGGTCGTGCCCGACTGCGTCGCATAGTGGAAGCCCAGGTCCTTAATCGCGTCCAGGAACTTCGCCGTCTCGGCATTGCCGTACGTGCGATAGCATGACGTGATCAGCTTCTTGAGCGCGGTTTTGTCCAGGATGTAATTGGCGAACGGCAGATTCCAGTTCGTCGGAATGGCGCTGTTGAAGATGATGCGCCCAACCGTCGTGCGGATGATCTCGCCCTTCCAGCGGACGTTGATCCACTCGTGGAGCGAGACGCTGTGCGTGTCGTGGGCCATGACCGCTTCGTTCGTGTCCATGAACGTCCGAAGCCGCTGACCGTTTTGCTCGCCGTCGGCGCCCTTCTTCTTGCGGCCGTTCGTCTCGGCCGGCCGGAAGACGCGATCGTCGTAATCGTCGGCGATGGCGGCCTTGGCCGGGCCTTTGTACTCGTCGCGCTGGAACGTGAGATAGTACAGCCCGAGCACCATGTCTTGCGTCGGAATCGAGACCGGATTACCGTACGCCGGAAGCAGAATGTTGTTCGACGAGAGCATCAGGATGCGCGCTTCCGCCTGCGCGCCGGCGCTCAGCGGAAGGTGAACGGCCATCTGATCGCCGTCGAAGTCGGCGTTGTAAGGCGTGCAAACCAGCGGATGCAGATGGATGGCTTTGCCTTCCACCAGCACGGGCTCGAATGCTTGAATGCCCAAACGGTGCAGCGTCGGTGCGCGGTTGAGCAGCACCGGATGCTCGCGAATGACTTCGTCCAGCACGTCCCAAACCTCGGGACGCACGCGTTCGACCATGCGCTTTGCGCTCTTAATATTATGCGCTTGAGCGCGGTCGACGAGCTTCTTCATCACGAACGGCTTGAAGAGCTCGAGCGCCATCTCTTTCGGAAGCCCGCATTGATGCAGTTTGAGCGAGGGACCGACGACGATGACCGAACGGCCCGAGTAGTCGACGCGCTTGCCGAGCAGGTTCTGCCGGAACCGGCCCTGCTTGCCTTTGAGGATATCGCTGAGTGATTTGAGCGGACGATTGTTGGGCCCGGTGACCGGACGGCCGCGCCGGCCGTTGTCGATGAGCGCGTCCACTGCTTCCTGCAGCATGCGCTTTTCGTTCTTGATGATGATCTCGGGCGCGCTCAGCTCCAGCAGCCGCTTCAAACGATTGTTGCGGTTGATGACGCGCCGGTACAGATCGTTCAGATCGGACGTCGCGAAGCGCCCGCCGTCGAGCTGCACCATCGGGCGCAGTTCGGGCGCAATCACCGGCACCGCGGAGAGGATCATCCACTCCGGTTTATTGCCGCTGTTCAGGAACGCTTCGACGACCTCGAGACGCTTAATGGCCTTGAGGCGCTTTTGCCCGGTCGTTTCCTTGAATTCTTTGCGCAGCTCTTCCTGAATGCGCCGCAGGTTCAAATCGCGCAGCAGCTCGCGCACCGCTTCGGCACCCATGCCGGCCTTGAACGCGTTGCCGAACTTCTCGCGATGCTCGCGGTACTTCTGCTCGGTCAGGACTTCGCGCTTCTGCAGCGGGGTGCCGCCGGGATCGATGACGACGTACGCCGCAAAGTAGATCACTTTTTCCAATTGGCGCGGCGACATGTCCAGCAGGATGCCGATGCGGCTGGGCACGCCTTTGAAGTACCAAATATGGCTGACGGGCGTGGCCAGCTCGATGTGGCCCATGCGCTCGCGGCGGACCTTCGCGCGCGTAATCTCGACGCCGCAGCGATCGCAGATCATGCCTTTGAAGCGGATCCGCTTGTATTTGCCGCAATGACATTCCCAGTCTTTGGTGGGGCCGAAGATCTTCTCGCAGAACAAGCCGTCGCGTTCGGGCTTGAGGGTGCGGTAGTTGATCGTTTCGGGCTTACGGACTTCGCCGAACGACCACGCGCGGATCTGTTCGGGCGACGCGAGGCCGATGCGCATCGCGTCGAAATTATTTACGTCAATCAGGTTCAAGCGTTCACCCTAAGGTGACTGCCCACAACCGGGCCGCTGCTGACGCAGGGACTTGGTCTCACGTTGGCTCGTAAGCCGTCCCACCGTTGCCGCTGGCCGGCGCCCTGGGGCGCGCTTCCTTATAAGGGGGCGCCGTCGGGTGCGGGGCACAGTCCACCATTATACACGCCTTAAGAACATTGTCCAGGGCCGAGGTACCGAGGCCTCTCCCGCTTGTATGAATCTAGCTAGCCTTGTAAACTAGCTCCATGCGGCAAGTCGGGATTTTCGAGGCCAAGACGCACCTATCGGCCCTTGTCGAGGCGGCCGAACGGGGTGAGACCATTGTCGTGACCCGTAACGGAAAGCCGGTCGCTCAAATTTCACGGTTTGAACCCGGGAAGGCCAGTCTCACCAAAGGGCAGGCAATTGAGGATCTTATACGCATGCGCGGCGAGATGATCGCGCGGGGCCAAACGGCCACGAGCGAAGAGATCCGCGAATGGATTGACGAGGGCAAACGCTTCTAGATGCTGATTCTGGACGCGTCGGCAGCGCTTTCATGGCTCATCCCCGACGAAATCGACGAAGTCTCGCTTCACATGTTACGCGCCATCGCGGATGAGACGGTATGTGTCCCGCCGCTTTGGCGCTATGAAGTGCTGAACGGTCTTCGCGCCGCAGAGGTACGTGGCCGTATTAGCGCCGAGCAAATCGCAGATCGCCTGCATCGAATCTCCGCGCTTGGGCTTATCGTCGACGAACGCGACGCGCGCAGCGATCTGACCGCTGAACTCGCTCTCTCCCGCCGTCATAAGATCTCGGTGTACGATGCTGCGTATCTCGAGCTGGCCACCCGAGAGGTTACTAGCCTCATGACGCGCGATCGCGGCTTGGCGGCAGCCGCCGGCGCCTTGGGCCTTCTCTGGCAACCTACGAGCTAGTCGTCGTCCGGGATCCGCGTGTCCGTGTTCTCCGAGCGTGAGAGCGGCGGCGCCTTGATCGGTTTGAACTGCAAGTGATGCTGCTGCAGGTTGAACATGTCGCTCAAATCGTCGGCGCGGGTATCGCTGTAGCCCAACGCACCGCAACTGGGCGGCGCATTCGTGCACGGCAGCCCGAAGTTCTCCTCGATGAAGTTCAAAAGGCTGGCAAATTCGTGCTCGGTGTGTGACACGTAACCTTGCTTGGCAAGGGGCGAGATGGCAATGAGCGGCACGCGCATGCCCAGCTCGTAGTAGTTGAGCGGCACGGGCGCTACGTGGTCGTACCAGCCGCCCCAATCGTCCCACACGACGAAGATCGCGGAGTTGCTCCAATAATTCGAATTGCCTACCGCATTCACGATGGATGCCACGAACGCCGGACCGCTTCCGTCCGTGATACGCGCGTGGTCGGATTCGGCTGCCGTCGGGATCACCCACGACACGTTCGGCAGATTGTGCTGCTGAATATCAGTGATGATCTGCGTCGCCGGCGTCACGACGTTGGCATAGTCGCGGCCGTACCGGATGTGCGAGATCGCGTCGGGCGCGTACCAGAGCCCCGCACCGAGCCGCGGCTGATAGTACCGCCACGAAACGTGCCGCTGGTCGAGCAGATCCATCAGCGTCTGATGATCGAAGCACGGGAAGATGCTTCGGCTCTGATCGTTGGTCTGCGGATCGATCAATTGCACGAGCGTGCCCTTGGGCGAATCGCAGCCCCCGGTAGTGTTGTAGAGCTGATTGTTGGGGTTGTTCATCGCGTAGTAGGTGTTCGATGAGTCGACGGCCGCCGTCGCGGA
>DASRDE010000051.1:0-4493 GCA_035652755.1 Vulcanimicrobiaceae bacterium
CACCGATCAGCATCCTCAGGTTATCGCGCTCAAGCAGCAAGTCTCGCAGCTCCAGGCGGAGATCGCCCGTCAGCAGTCGACCGTAACTGCCAGCACCAATACGGTTCCGAATCCGCTCTACCAGCAACTGCAGCAGCAGGAGGCCCAATACCAGGCGCAGGCGGCATCGGATGCAGCCGCGATCACCGCGCTGCAGCACCAGCGCGACGCGATGAATCCCAAGCTGCAGCAACTGCCGGCGCAGGCGGCCGTTCTTGCCGACCTGCAGCGGAACGCGCAGTCGGCGCAAGACGTCTACACCGCGCTGCAGCAGAAGTTCAATAACGCGAATATCGCCCGCGACACCGCGCTGAGCGACGTCACGATCACGCAGCCGGCGACGCCCGGTGCCGCGCGCGTGACGCCGAACCTGATGCTGAACCTCATGCTGGGCGTGCTGCTCGGCCTGACTCTCTCCATCGTCGGCGCGTTCATCATCGATTACCTCGACGGCAGCATCAAGGACGATCGCGAAGCCGAGGAAGAGCTCGCGCTGCCCGCGCTCGCGCAGATTCCGCTCGTGCGGATGCGCAACGGCGTGGCCGCGCTGCCCTGGGTCCGCACGCTTACCGTGGAATCCTTCCTGCAACTGGTCACCTCGATCAAGTATGCCAGCGATACGAAGCTCGAAACGCTCGTCGTGACCAGCCCCTCGCAGGGCGACGGCAAGTCGACGATCTCGGTCAACGTCGCGCTGGCCATGGCCGAACTCGAGCCGCGCGTGCTGTTGATCGACGCGGATCTCCGCCGCGCATCGATTCACACCAAGCTGCATATGAAGAACGATCGGGGTCTCTCCGACGTGCTCGTCGGGCGCGCTCGCCTGACCGAGGTCGCGCAGAAGACGAAGTATCCCGGTCTGGACATCCTTACCAGCGGGACCCCGACGCCTAACCCAATCAAACTGCTCGAATCCACGCGCATGGACGATCTGCTGCGCGAAGCGTCGGAGCACTACCGCTGCGTGATCGTGGACACCGCCGCACTGAGCGTGAATTTGGATGCGGCAGTCGTTTCGCGCAAGGCCGACGGCACGATCGTCGTGCTCTCGTCCGGTCAAACCGATCTGCGTGAAGCCAAGTCGGCGCTGCGGCGCCTGCAGCAGGTCGGCGTCAAGAACATCTTGGGCTTCGTGCTCAATCGCGTCGTGCCGCGCCGCTCCGACTACGGCGCCTACGAACTCGGCCCTGGGGATTCAACAGTCGAAGAAGAACCGATGATCACTGCTTAGCGTCGATGAATGTGATTGAGCAACGAACGCACGTGAAAGTACACGTCATTGAGCCCCAAGAGCTGTTTGTCTCGAGCTTGCACGAGGTCTTCGGCGATCTCGGTCTCGCGGTCGATCGTTTCTCGGGGGAAGCGAACTTCAGGCAGCTCCTCGAGGATCCGCCGGATCTCATCTTTATTGACGTCGATTTCTCGACGCAGGAGCCGCTCAAGTTCATCACGCTGCTGCGCACGCTGCTGCCCAAGGCGCTCATCGCGGTCTACACGAGCATGCGCAGCGCGGAATGGGCCAAAGCCTGCCATTTCTCCGGTGCGAACGCTGTTCTGACCAAAGCCGCCGACCACGCCGAAATCGTGTCGGGGCTGCGGCAGATGATCGACACGGGCGAGTTCACCGACGTCCGCCTTCGCTCGTCACTAGCCGAGTAGCCTCCAGGAGGCCCGCACGGAAGTGTAGCAAACGCGCCGGGTGCCAATGGTAAACGGGTTCGACCGGCGCGTCCTCTGGGTTTTTGCGATCGCGTTCGCGCTCGCGGCGCTTTTGACGAAGACGCATACCGATTCTTGCAACGACATGTCGCGCATCGCGGCGATCGACTCGCTGGCCGAGCGGCATACGTTTCGAATCGAGCAGTCGCCCTGGGGCGGAACGTGCGACCGGTACACGTACGCGGGGCATTTTTATTCCGACAAAGAGCCGCTGCTGATCGTCATGGGCGCGGTGGTCGAGCTCGCGATGCGGCCCTTCCACGTTTCGTTCGTCACGAATTTTCCGCTTGCATACTACCTCGTCACGCTCTTCACCGTCGGCCTGTGCTTTGCCGCGGGTACGGCGTACGCATACGTGCTGGCGCGCCTGCTGGGCCTGAGCGAGCGCATCGCGCTAGTTGCGTGTAGATTAATGGCCGTTGCCACGCCGGTGTTGACGTGGGCGGTCGTGCTGGCAAACCACGTGCCGTGCGGCATGGCCGTGCTCGCGGGCGCGACGCACTGCATCCTTGCTCGCCGCGGCGCTCCTGCGCATGCATTCCTTGCGGGCTTGTTCATAGCGATCGCTGCGGCATTCGATGCGGCCGCAGTCGTATTTTTCTTGATTCCGCTCTTCGTATTGCCGCGTCGAAGCGCGGTCTCGTGGATCGCTGCCACGCTCGGCGCGCTTCCGCTGCTGGCGGCGCAGGCCGCGTTCAACCTGCACTTTTCCGGAAGCGTCATTCCGCCGGCGATGAACGGAAACGTGTGGGATTATCCCGGATCGCTCTTCAAGCATCACTACTTGACACTCGGCGTCGTCGGATCCGCGGACGCGTATAAGGACTATGCGTGGTATCTGACGTTCGGCGACAAGGGGCTGTTCACGTACTCGCCGGCCGTCGTGCTCTGCATCTGGGGACTGGTGCTCATGTGGCGCAATCGCGGCGAACAGCGGATACTCGCCGCCGGCATTGCTGCATCGTGCGCCGTCTTTTTGGTGCTGACGTTTTTGTTCACCGACGATCACAGTGCGGGCAACTACGGCGAACGGCGCTACGCCGATTTTCTTGCGCTGCTCTGCGTCGCGCTCGGGCCATTGCTGGCGGCGATTCGATCGCGTTGGGCGGTTTGGGCCGTTCGGCTCGTGGTGCTGGCGGGAATCGTGATGGAAGCAATCGGCACCGTCTCGCCCTGGACCGGCAATCCCGGATTCACGTGGAACCTGGATCGCTTCCATACGATCTGGCTGCATGCGCCGTGGAGCGCCGCGATCGACGTACTCGGTTTTCTCGGAGTGGTCGCCGTCGCAATGCGCGCGATTCGTGCGGCGCGAGGGGAAAGCGTACTCCGCCCGAACGACCAGCCGTCATGGGCGTAAAGGGCGCCGCCTTGGTGCGGTCAGGTATACGGCGTGGGGCTTCGGCAATAGCGGTAGCGGCGCTTTGCGCGCTCGTCGTGCTTGCCACGGCGGTTGCGGCGCACTGCTCGCAGCCCGATGCGCTCGTTGCGCTTCGGAGCGCGTACGCGGCGTATGCCGCCGCAGTTCTGCTGATCGCGCTCGTTGCGGGCGGCGTTTGGCTGTCGGCGTGTGTTACGCTTCGCTCGAGCGCGGAGCGCGTCGTCGTCCTCGTGATGCTGGTCGTCGTCGCATACGTGCTCGGCTATGCCGCGCTGCAGACCGGCGCGTGCGCGGGGTAAGCAGCCCCGCCGTGACGGACCTTCCCAAACACTACGATCCGAAAGCGGTCGAAGCGCGCTTATACGAATGGTGGGAACGCTCGGGCTACTTTCACGAGGAGCCTGACCCGGCGCGTCCGCCGTTCATCATCTGCATGCCGCCGCCGAACGTCACTGCGCGCGCGCATCTGGGTCACGGCTCCACGTATACGCCGATGGACATCCTTACGCGATACCACCGGATGCTCGGCGATAACGCCGATTGGCTGCCCGGGACCGATCATGCCGCGATCGCAACCGAAGCGGTTCTGGTACGCCGGCTGGCGGCCGAAGGCAAGACGCGCGAATCGCTCGGGCGGCAAGCGTATCTGGAGCTCGCTTGGGAGTGGTCGCGCGAAACCGGCGGCACGATCGACGCGCAGTTTCGCGCGCTCGGCTTCGGTCCGGATTGGCAGCGCAGCCGTTTCACGATGGACGACGGCCTTTCCGCAGCCGTCCGCAAGGTGTTCGTGCAGCTTTACCGCGAGGGCCTGATCTATCGCGGAAAGCGGCTGATCAACTGGGATCCGAAAGCGCAGACGACGATCTCGGACGCGGAGATCGAACACGAGGAGCGCGATGCGACGTTGTGGCGCATCAGGTACCCGTTCCCCCATGACCGCGCCGGCGGTATCGAAGTCGCGACGACCAGGCCGGAAACGATGCTCGGCGACGTTGCGATCGCCGTTCATCCGCAGGACGATCGCTATCGAGCGCTGATCGGCAAGACGGTGCTCGTGCCGCCGCTGCTGCAGCGCGAGATTCCCATCGTCGCGGACGATGCCGTCGACGCGCAGTTCGGCACCGGCGCGGTGAAGGTTACGCCCGCGCACGACCCCACGGACTACGAGATTGGGTTGCGTCATGGCCTCGCGATGCCGTCGGTGCTCGACACGAACGCGCGGGTGACGGGCGCGGACGTCGACGTCGGCGCGTTCGACGGCCTCGATCGCTTCGAAGCCCGCAGCCGGATCGTGTCGGCTTTGCGCGAGCTGGGGCTGCTGATCGAGGAGCGCGAGTACCGGCACGCGGTCGCG
>DASRDE010000052.1:0-9362 GCA_035652755.1 Vulcanimicrobiaceae bacterium
ACTTGCGTTACGCCGCTGAACTCGATCTTCTGCAGCAGCACGTGCACATGCGATCCGGAAACCGCTTTCCCTTGCGGATCCGTAACGATGGCGGCGGCCGAGATCGGCGAACCCGCGCTTCCGACGAAGTCGCCTTTAAGACCGATCAGCGAGGTTGCCGGCAAAGCCGTAAACGATTGCGTCGCGCTGGTCGCCAGGTGCGAAACGTCGGTCGCCTCCAAATCGACGTTGTACGTCATCGCATACGGCAGATCCGCGGCGACCGGAACGCTCGCAGCCGCAGCGCCGGACGAGTCCAGCGTCATCGCTTGGGTCAGCACGTCGCTGTCGAGGTCGGGAGGCTGATCGGGCCAGGGCCACTGGCGCCCGAAGGTATAGTCATCGCGTCCGGGCGGAGAGTACGCGCTTTGCGTGCGCGTGACGTGCAGCGATGCCTGCGCGCCGCTCATCGGTGCGCCGAACAGATAGTGCGAGCTGCCCGAGGCTTGAACGGAGCTGCCGGCGGCCGCGAAAGCCTTGTCGAGCTTCAAATCGACGGCGAAGTTCGGCGGCCGGAAATGCGCGACGCGGAATCCTCCGGTGATGCGGGCGCCGTCCGGGCTGGTCGCTTCGAGCGTGTAGTATCCGGGAGTCTGCGTCTTGGAAAAGTCGATCGGAAACGAAAACGTCGCGAAGCGATTGGAGGTCTGCCCGGGCAGCGTTCGGGTGTTGCCGTCCGGATCGCGCAGTTTGAGCGTATACGCTGCGCCCCGATCCGCGTGCAGCGTTCCGTTCTGCAGCACGTAGCATACGGCGGTAAACCAGCCGCGCTCTCCGGGTTGATACATCTGCCGATCCGAGAAGATCGTTCCGCGGGAGACGGGCGCGCCTGCCGTCCAGGCGCCTTCCATATATGACGAGCTGTACTCGTAGATGCCGCTCCACTGCTCGACGAGCGCATACGCCCAGTCGCTGCCTTCGCGCGCAACGACGAGCAGCGCCGGCGCCTGCTCATCCGGCAGGCTTTGCGCGTAACAGCTTTCCACGAGCGGACCGGTCAGCGAGAACGTTCCGTCGTCGCCGGTCTGCGCCCGCGCGCACAGACGCGCGGCGGGCCCGTTCGGCATCGTGTGGGGTACGTACAGCTCGATCGCTGCACGGCGCACCGGCGCGCCGTCGTCCAGGTGCTGAACCGCAACGTCAATCGAGCCCGGAAACAGCTGCGCAAAGACGCCCAAGTTCGTGATCTGGACCGTCCCGCCGTAGGTGCGATTGGCAAACGGCTGCGCGCCGTACGCCAGCAACCCGAACGGCCCGCCTAATAGGCTTTGCAGCGGCACGCGGATCTGCGTTTCGCGATCGCGCTGGGCGGAAAAGGTGCGCACGGGCCACGAGCCTTGCGGCAGCCGATCCGGTCCGGCCGAGTACGGCGCAGCAGCGATTTCTTCGGGCTGCAAGGCGCGGTAAGCCGCGCGGTACTGGTTCCCGGGCAGGTTTACCGCGGTGTATTCCAGCTGCAGCTGCTGCCCGGCAACGAACGTGTATTGCCCTTCGGGCGCCCAGAAGTACGGTGCCAATTCCGGCGTGGTGAACGGGACCTCGACGGTGCGCCCCAAGCGCTGCCCGAACACGTCGAGCAGACCCGCGTCGAACGCCACGCGGTACCCCGTTTGCGGACGCAATGCGTACGGATTGATTAAAATCGCATTCCCGTCGTCGGAAAGCGATACGATCTTCCCGGCGGCTTGCGGCGACGGCTCGACGCGGACGTGAGCGGCATACGTTTTCGGATCGAGCGCGTTGGAAAAGGCGAACGCCGGATCACCGCCGGCAAACCGGCTCTTGGGTTCCGAATACGGATTGGACGTAGGGCGCGCGGCGATAAAATCGAGATCGCCGTACGTTTGCAGCGGGAAGCGGAAGGCATCCGCGGCGGGCAAGTTGCCGTGCAGCGGCAAGAGGCCCGCATCGACGATCAGATCGTAATGCGAATACTTGGCGAGATTCGCCTGCGGCGACAGATCGTACACCACGGCGCCGGGCGGCGGTGACGGCGCGGCAGTAACGGCCGCTTGAATCTTGCTGCCGTCCGAGGAATTCCGAAAGTAGGCATGCGCCGCGAGTTCCCCCCGATCGACGTCGGCATTGAGTTGCAGCGGCACGACTGGGCGCAAACCAACGACGCCCGAGGGCGTCGCGTACGCGTCCGGCAGCGAGAACTGCAGCGGCTGCGTGGCAAACGTCCAAGCGAGATCGCGCGACAAACCGTCGCCGCGCACGTCTTTGAGCCCGGCGGTCAGCGTTACGCGAAAGCGGGTGGACGGCGGCAGCGGCGCATCCGTTTGATACGCGACCATCCGCGGCGTCAGCACGACGAACGCCCCGCCGACGGCGGGATCCAGGCGGAAGTGCGAGAGCACCGCCGACTCTTGAGCCGAGCCCATCGCCTGCACCGCAAGCAGCGGCTGCGTGAAAAGCACGCGGATCTGCGACTGCGGCTGGGCAGTGCCGGCCGGAGCAATCTGCGCAATCCACGGCGGCAGCGAGGGCGCGGGCAGCGCCTCGATACTGGGCGGCCGCTCCGGCTGACCCGGACGCCCGCACGCTGCAAGCGCGGCAAGTACGGCGAACGACGCAACTGCGAAACGCATGCGCATGACCGCCGCATTCCACGGCGAATGGGCGATTCATGCGCGCGGTTGCCGCGATCTTTTGGCTCGGAATCGCATGCAGCGCCGCCGTTGCGTTGCCGCAGATCTTCGCCATCGCGCCATCGGTAATCCAAGCCCAGGACGGCGCGACCGCCTTTGAAGATCGTTCGGGCATTCCGCTCGGTACGGTTCTGAGCGCAAATCAGGAACGGGCCGCGGCCGTACCGCTGGATCGCATCTCGCCGCGGTTTCTCCAAGCGGTTCGGGCGGCCGAAGACCGGCGCTTCTACCAGCACGCGGCGGTCGATTGGATCGCGGCCGCGCGCGCGCTCTACGATGCGGTGCGATGCCTGTGCAATGCCGGCGGCGCATCGACCATCGACATGCAAATGGCGCGCATGCGCTTCGGCCTTCCGCAGGGCATGCGCGGTAAAGCCTTGCAGCTCTGGTATGCGTCGCGAATCGACGCCGGTTCGCCCAAGGACACGATCCTGGAAGCATATGCGAATCGCGCCGCGATGGGCGGCAACGTCTACGGCGTCGAAGCGGCCGCGCGCGAGTACTTCGGCGTACCGGCGTCGGACCTCGATGCGGCGCAAGCCGCGCTGCTTGCGGGCATCCCGAACGACCCGGCAGCCTACGATCCGCGAACGCATTGGCGCGCCGCGCGCGCACGGCAAGCGTACGTTCTTCGCCGGATGACGCTCGACGGGTTCTTATCCAGTGCCGATGCGCGCGCCGCAGCTCGCGAAACGCTGCACTTGCAACCGGCCAATCGCACCTTCGCCGGTGCCGAGCAGCTCGTGTTCCGCCTTGCGGGCAGCGGTGCGGGCAGCCGGGTTCGCACGACGATCGATCTGCCGCTGCAGCGCTTCGTTCAAGCGCAGGCACGCGACGTCGTCGGCGCGCTAGCCGGCCGCAACGTGACGCAAGCGGCGGCGCTGGTCATCGATAATCGCACCGGCGACGTGCTGGCGTATCTCGGATCGCTCGACTACTTCGATCCGGCGTATCTGGGAAGCAACGACGGAGTGCGTTCGCTGCGCCAGCCGGGTTCGGCGCTCAAGCCGTTTCTCTACGAGTACGCCTTGGAACGCGGCGCGATCGCGCCCGATTCCGTGCTCGCCGACGTACCTGCATCCTATGCGATTCCGGGCGCGCAGCTCTACTCGCCGCAGGACTACAGCACGCGCTTTGCGGGGCCGGTCACGATGCGCACGGCTTTGGCCAATTCCCTCAACGTGCCCGCCGTCCGGGTGCTTTCGCGCGCCGGCGTCCCGCCGTTTCTGGATCGATTGCGCGCACTGGGATTCGAGCACTTGCGGCGCGCGCCGTCGTATTACGGCTTAGGGCTGACGCTGGGAGCGGGCGAAGTCACGCTCTGGGACTTGGCGCGCGCCTACGTGACGATGGCGCGCGGCGGCGATGCGATTGCGCTGCGGACGCGTCTGGACGATCCGGCCGCCGTTTCGGCGCGGATCGGTTCGCGCGAGGATTGGGAGCTTATCAGCGACGTGCTGGCCGATCGCCATGCGCGCGTCCACTCGTTCGGAACGCATTCCGTCTTGGACGTGCCCTTCGATGCCGCGGTGAAGACCGGAACGTCTTCGGGATATCGCGACACGTGGACCGTCGGCTTTACGTCCGAATACACGGTTGCGGTGTGGGCCGGCAACTTCAGCGGCGCGCCGATGGAGCGAATCGCCGGCGTGGACGGCGCGGGCCCGCTGTGGAGCCGCATCATGCTGCATCTGTACGAACACCGCGATCCGCCGCCGCTGGCGGCGCCCCCGGCCGCGCTTTTACTGGCTTCACGCCGCGCCGCGCCGGCGGATACGATCGATCGGCCGGCCTACGACGAATGGCGCGCGCAGCAAGGCGCGACCCGCGGACCGCTGCGCATCCTGTTTCCGCACGACGGCGACGTCTTCGAGGACGCACTAGCTCCGGGTGACCCGGCGCGCGCGGAGCAGGCAATCGCCTTCGTCGTGAGCCGCCCCGCGGGTGCGACGGTCAGCTGGCGGCTCAACGGCAATGTGATCGCGCGATCCGCAGACGATCGCTATTTGTGGCCGGTCCGTCCCGGGCACTGGCTATTAACGATCGCCGGCCCGGGCGGCGTGAGCCGCAGCGCACGGTTTACGGTCGTTCCACGGCCGCCGCACGAGCCGCGCGGTTTCGCAGTTGCGCGCTGACGATTAAGACGATCAGGGCGGCGACGGCGAAAAGCGGAGCGAGGACGAGCAGCCACACGAGCAGCGCCGCGATGGCGATAGCCGTCTGGGCGAGCGCGTGCAGCGCGGCGTGCCAGGCGTTTGCGATCTGTGCCAGCGCGTTCGGTTCGACCGGCTGGGCAGCGGCCTCGGCCTGCACGTCGACGCTGATCGTCGAGTAGGCGACCTGACCGCGCATGGCGGCAAGGCTCGACTCGAGCTCCTCGATCTGTTCGCGCACCTGCGAGAGTTGGTTCTCCGCGTCCATGACTTGGCTCACGTTGCCGGAGCGGTCCATGATCGCGCGGATGTCCCGCTCGGTTTGCTGCAGATTGCGAAGGCGCGCGGCCGAATCGGTGATGTCGCCGGTGACGTCCTGCGCGCTGACCGAGCGTTCGCGAACCTTGCCTGCGGCCGCAACGCCGTCCATCGTCGCATCAAAAACCGCCGACGGCACGCGTAGATCCATCTGGGCGCTGGCGGCCGAACGGCGGTCTTCGTTAGAAACGGTGAGCGAGAAGACGTCGCCCGATTGACGCCGAGCCAGCTGCGAAAGGCGCCGGACGGCCGCTTCGACGTCGCCGACGTACAGGCTGATTCTGCCCGTGCGCTCGATCTGCGGTGCCGTGAGTCGCAGAGTCGAATGGGCCGCCGGTGCCGGCGCCGCCGGCTGAAACGCGCCGTTTCGGGCGCGGGCGTTTACGATCAGCGCCTTTTCGACCGGCATATACGTGTCGGCGGTGGGCGTTGCGGTGTATTCGCCGCGAGGCATTTTGGAAGCCGCAAGCGAGATGCCCAAGAGCACGATGACGACTGCGGCGATCGCCGCGACGGTGCTTCGCGTATTCATAAATGAACAACGCATGGACGTCAGGCATGTGACGCTCGCGCCGATTTGGCACCTGATTTACAACATCTTAACGCGATTTGTCTTGAGACGGACGCTAAAAGCGTAAACGCGCGCTTGCCATGGCTTTACGCAACTGTATACTTTTCTGTACACGGGTGCGGAAAAAATTTAGCTTTGCTGCGTCCAGGGAGAGTGACGCGGAGGGACGACGTTGAGAAAGCTCTTTGCAACGACGGTAGTTTCCATTTGTCTGGTGGCGCTGGCAGGATGCTCGCACGCGACCAGTTCATCCCCGCTTCCGGCGACGAACCATTCGGCGCTACCGAAGGGCGTCTACGGCGGCATCGGACCGTCGGCGGCTGCAGTTCTTCAAGTTCTTCTGGGCGACGCGCCGCCGAATCTGGGCGGCAAGCAGATGTCCGCGCTCAACATCGCGGTCAAAGAAGTCGACGGCATTCAGAATGGCAACTCGACCGTGCTCGCGCAATTCGGCACGCCCTACGTCGTCAACGTTCTCAACGAGCCCGGCGACGGCGGCCAGGTCGTCGCAAACGCGCAGGTCAGCCGTTCGTCTTATCAGGCGCTGCGCATCGTCGTCGATCTCTCCAGCAGCACGGGCGTCTTCAGCGACGGCACGTCGACGGCGGTAAACTTCCAAACGGGACTGCCCACGCTCAGTAGTGTCGGCGCAGGCTCCAACACGACGACGAGCCCGGCCGGACCCGGAAGCGTGGCGATGGTCGTGAACCAGCCGTTCTCGATTCCCCAAGACGGCAACAACGCCGTTCGCGTCGACTTCAACGCCTTCGAATCGCTGACGCTTGCGCCGAACGGATCGCTCAACGCGCAGCCGGCACTCTTCGTCGCGCCGATTGACGACGCAGGCTCGGTTCAAGGGCACGTGGTCGACAGCAACGGAAACGCGGTACAGAACGCCGTTGCGGTGACGTACGCCGCGGACGGCTCGATCGGCAACACCGCGAGCACCGATGCAAACGGCAACTTCCAAATCCACACCCTTCAGGCAGGGTCGTATACGCTGCGCATCTACAACCACTACGTGAATGCGGCGGGCATGTCGTACAGTTCGACCTCCGGGTCGTCGCAGCAATACGTCAGTGGACCGTCGGCCACCGTGGTCGGCGGGCAGGATACCAACGTCGGAACCATCGTGGACTAAGCGGCTAGATAAGGGGAGACGCTTATGTTCACCGGCACCCAGGCCGCCGAGATGCTGGCCTCGGCGCTCGAAGCTCACCGTCGCGCACGGCGCGACGAAGCGCTCGAGCAGCTGAGCGGCTGCGAGGAATGGCCTGAAGCGGAAAAGGAGCAAGGCCTGCTGCTGCGGGCGCAAGTCCTGACCTTCCGCGACCCGATCTTGGGTTTGCAAGAGCTGGCGGCACATTCGGACGCATTCTCTTCGACCCGTGGAAAGTTCGGCTACTTCATCGCTTCGGCGCGGGCGTATACGAACTCACGGAACGTCGACGGTGCGCAGGAGATGCTCGAATCGGCAGCGTCGCTGCTGAGCGGACCGGAGGATCCGCTTGCATCCGAACTCGCGCTTCACCGGATGCGCCTGCTCTGGTCGAGCAAACACTACGCTCCGCACGACGACGGCTTTGCGCTGGCGATGCGAGCCGAGGATCCCGCAATCCGCTTCTCGGCCAAGGTCGTTCGGGCTTGGATGCACGCCGGGCTCGAAGAGTATCGCGAACAGCTGCACGAGCTGGCCGGCGCGCTGGACATGGTCGAGCAGTACGGGTACCGCTGCGACCTGACGATGGTCAGCGTAGCACTGCACGCGCTGCTGGAGCTGGCCTTCGAGCTCGGCGAGCGCGACGCGGTCGCAAAGGCCGAAGCGATCTACGAAGCCATGGAGTGGACCGCGGACCTGCAGATCTACCACTTCCTGTGCGTACGCGCACTGGCATGGCAAGCGTTCTTGGAGGGCGATTCCGCTCGCGCGCAATGGCTGTTCAAGGACTCCAAGCAACTCGCGCCCACCGTGGCCTGGAAAGTCATGGCGCACGTGGACCGCGCCTACGTCGCACGGATGAACGGCAATGAGGCCTGGGCGACCGAGGAATTGTACCAGGCGCACAACTTGGCACGAACCGTTCAATGGGGCGCCACGATCGGCGAAGAGCGGATTGCCCTGATTTCGCTGGCCGTGCTCTTCGCGCACACCGACATGGCGCAAGCTCAGCGGTATGTCTCGACCTACATCCGGTTCGGAACCGAAGGCATCGACCCGACGCTGGGCGCGTCGCATCAGCGCAGAACGCAAGCGCTCGAGAAGTACGCGTCCGGACGGGTGCAAGCGGTTCTCGGAAACCGGGCGCTCGCGGTGAAGAATCTGGAAGCGGCCTACCAGATCTTCTCGCAGATCCAACACGAGTTCCGAGCCGCGCTGGCGGCGGACGCGCTGTTCGAACTCACGCGCGACGATGCGTGGAAAAGGATGGCCCAAGCGCACGCGCTCGCCTTCCCGAACAGCGCGCTCAGCCGGCACGTGCAGCAACCCTCCGAGGCGTCGCAGACGCCGGCGCTTTCAATGCTCTCGCCCGTACAGCGGCAAATCGCGCTGGCGATATGCGACGGGTGCAGCATCGAAGAACTCTCGCGGCGCTTCAGCCGCAGCGAGTTCACGCTCAAGCAGCAGATCAAAGCGATCTACGACGCCGTCGGCGTGACCGGATCGCTGGGGCTGCGTAGGGCACTGGCGCGGAGCGAGACGCCGTGACCGCGGCGTTGACGCTGTTGGCTGCGGCCGGCACCGCATTCGCAGCGCTGCTCTTCTTCAGGGCCGGGTCGTACGCGCAGTGGCGCCGCCTGGCGCAGCAGCGCTACAGCTTGCTCGAAAGCATTCCGGATGCGTTCTTCATCGTCGATCGGCGCTTTCGTTTCACGCATGTGAACGAACGCGCCGAGGACCTGCTGCGGCGAAGCGCCGCCGAGCTGGTCGGCAAGGGTCTGGCCGAAATCTTCGACCCGCTCGCGTCGGAGCTCGTGCCGGACATTCGCCTAGCGCGGGAAAGCGGTGCTCCGGTCGAGCGCGTCCAGTTCTTCGCCTCGACCAACATGTGGATCGAGATTCGCGTGCAGCCGGCACAAGACGAGCTGCTCGTGCATCTACGCAACGTGAGCGAAAGCAAGACGGCCGAAGTGCGCCTGGGAGCCAAGGAGCGGCGCCTGCAAGTGCTGCTCTCGCAGGTTCCCGCAGTCATCTGGACCGTCGATTTGGACATGCGCATCACGTCAGCCGCCGGCGCGGCACTGGGTGCCCGCGGACTCTCGGAAGCATCGCTCGAGGGTGCGCCGTTCGAATCGCTGCTGGGCGAGTACGACGAAAAGGAGGCGTGCGCTGCCGCCGTCGCGCGGGCGTTCGGCGGAGAAACCGTGCGCTACGAGTCGCGCCACGGCGATCGCTGGATGCAGAACGACGTCGAACCGCTCCGCGACCCGCAGGGCGAAGTCATCGGCGCTGTGGGCGTCATGCTCGACGTGACCGACATGCGCGAGAATACCGAGCGCTTTGCGCGCCTGGCGCGTCAGGACGCGTTGACCGCACTGCCGAACCGCATGGCGCTGCAAGAGCGGCTGCCGCAACTGATCGAACAGGCGCAGGGCAACGATGAAAGCATGACCGTGCTCTTCGTCGACGTC
>DASRDE010000053.1:0-4952 GCA_035652755.1 Vulcanimicrobiaceae bacterium
TCCGGGGTAGTCAACTCCGAAGACAATCTCTGGCGTCCCGATTCTCTGCGGGAACGGTTGACCACGTTGCTCGGAGACGTCGCGCTTCCTCAATCTCCTCCGCTCCCGCCCCACCTGCGTGAGGCGCAGGCGATTCGCCTAGCGTACCAAGCCGCGATGACGGCCTACACTGCTCTTCTCCAACAAGCCGAGGTGCATCCATGAACGTGCGTGCCGCACTCGCTGCCGCAGTGCTCGCCTTTTCGATCTGTTCTCCGGGTGCGGCGTTGGCCGGCACTACGGGCGGCATCGCCGGGACCGTGGTCGACGCGGTCTCCGGCGCGCCGGTTCCCGGCGTGCGCGTGACCGTCAAGAGTCCCTCGCAAACCGAGACCGCGAGTACCGATGCCGGCGGACGCTTCATTTTCGTCTCGCTCGCGCCCGACACGTACACGATCGAGACGGAGAAGAACGGCTACGAGTCCGGGTCGACCGCCGGAGTTACGGTGTTTGCCGACCAGCAGCAGACCGTCGTGCTCCGCATTCGAACCGCGCTCAAGACGATCGCGAACGTGACGTCGCGCAGCTCCGCGGACCTCGTTCGTCCGGGCACGACCGCCGACGTCTACTCCGTCAATGCGGCCCAGCAGCAGCGGTTGAGCGCACTTGGCGGCGGCGGCAATTTGAACAGTGCGTTCTCGGCGATCGCAAGCGTACCGGGCGCGTACGTGCCGACGAATCAATCCGGATACTTGCAGGCGGTTCACGTGCGCGGCGGCGACGCCTACGAGGTCGGCTACGAGTTTGACGGCGTACCGGTAAACCGCAGCTTCGACAATTATCCGTCGGGTTCGCTGACGTCGCTGGGTCAGCAGGAGCTGCAAGTGTACACCGGCGCGACGCCCGCAAACGGCGAGGCGCAAGGACTGGCCGGATTCGTGAACCAGGTCATTAAGACCGGCACGTATCCGGGTTTCGGAATCGCGGACCTTACGGTAGGCGGGCCCGCGTTCTATCACAGCGCGGGATTCGAGATCGGCGGAGCCTCGCCGAACCGGCTTTTTAGTTACTATGCCGGGTTCATCGGATCGAACAAGGACATCCGGTACATCGATCAGTTCAACGGGCAGTCGTACAGCTCGATGTTCGGTCCGATTCTGGGGACGTGCCCGACGGCGCCCAGCCCGCCGGACGTCGGCGTCTTTCAATCGTGCTACACGAACGGCAAGCCGAATATCTCGACCGATTTCGGCGGACCCACTCCCGGATGGATTCTTGGACCGATTCCGTACGGGAACTACGTGACCAACCTGGTCAATCGGGATGTGGTGGCAAACGTGCACATCGGCATCCCGCACAAACACGACTCCGGGCGCGACGACATCCAGCTGCTCTACGACAACGCAGAGATCGAATCGGCACTCTACAACTCGGGCCTGGACATGGGCATCCCGGCCAACCCGAACGACCCGCTCTACCCGTGGTTTTCGAATGCGTTCCTGGTCCCGTTTTACTCGGACTACTACACGTACACCGGCGCGACCGGAGCCGCGCTGCCGTCAAACTATGCGGGCCTCGTCCAGTCCTACTTCTTCCCGTCCTCGCCGACAAACCGCCCGTTCGGCTCGCAGATTCCGCTCACGCAGCGCGATATCCAATACAACGGCCAAGCGATTGCGAAGCTGCAGTATCAGAAGAATTTCGGTGCGGACGCGTATCTGCGCCTGTACGGCTATACGTATTACTCCAACTACATCGGAACGGGCCCGGTGTCGACGTACGAGTTCACCGGCTTCGACTCCAACGACTACGAACTAAGCGCGCATACGCGCGGCGTGAGCGCCACGTTTGCCAAACAATTCGGATCGAAGCACTTGCTGCAAGTGCAAGGCTCGTACACCACCGCCAGCGCGATCCGGGTCTACAACGAGCAGCCGTACGGCGCATTCGGCGCGGCCTTCAACCCCGAAGACAACTTCGCCGTCCTCGTGAATCCCAACGACGTATCCCACGGCATCTGCTACGCGATTCCGGCAAGCGGAACGATCGCCAGCCCGACGACCTGCAACAACGGCTTCCTGACGACCGGAACGCAGCTGCCCGCTCCGACCTTTGCTTCCCTCGGAAGCCTCACCGCTTCCGGATGTCCGTCGAGCGTTACCAACTTGGCCGCCTGCGCCGGCATGTTCACTTGCGGCGGCGTCCCGTGCCAATTCTTCGTAACCGGCAACGGTCAATTCGGCGAATACAACAACGTCAAACCGTATTTCACCGGCTTCTCCGTCACCGACCAGTACCGCCCCAACGATAAATTACTGGTCAACTTCGGCTTGCGGCTGGACCGCTACGATTTCCGCGGCGATAATACCGATACGGGACCGGCGCGGACGTTCTGGTTCAACTCGTTCAACAACGATACGTGCTTCAACACGACTACGTTCACGCTCGTGGACAAGAGCACGCTGACGAACGCCGCGACCGGGCTGCCGCTGGCGATCACCGAGTCGTGCTCGGACGCGGGTGCCAACCTCGTCGCAGCCTCGATGCAGAATACGCCCTCGCAAGAATACGTCTACAACGTCTGGCAGCCGCGGGTGGGCGCGACGTACACGATCGATCCCGATACGGTGATTCGCGCGAGTTTCGGCCGCTACAACGAGCAGCCCACGTCGGCGTACGAGCAATACGACTCCATTCAGGCCAACTTACCGGCCACGCTGGCAGGCTTCTACGCGCTGGGCTTCACGACGCCGGGGCACAGCGTCAGGCCGCCGATCAGTTACAACAGCGACCTCTCCATCGAGCATCACTTTAAAGGAACCAGCGTTTCGGTCAAGCTGACGCCCTTCTACCGGCACACGAACGACGAGATCGAAAACTTCTACACCAACACCAAAGCGGGCGTCGTCTCGGGGTTGAACGCGGGGAATCAAACGTCCGAAGGATTCGAACTGGCGCTCACGGCCGGCGACTTCAACAGGAACGGCCTGGCCGGCCAGTTCTCCTTCGCGTACACGAATTCGTACGTGCAGTACAGCAATCTGCCGAACGGGCAATCGATTCTCACCCCGATCAACAACGACATCGCGATATACAACGCCTACACCTCGGCGTGCTCGGGGAAAACCGGGAAGACGCCCCAATGCGGACTGACGAACTACACGAACACGACGGGCGCGGGTGCTCCGCCAAGCGGCACGTCGGCGCCGTGCTTCACCACGAGCGGACAGCCCGATCCGGCGTGCTCCGCGGGCGACATCGCCAACCCGTACTGGAATTCGCCCGCACAGCCGTTGCTCGATCTCAACGGCAAATATCTTCCGTTCTCGGTGAACCCCGGAGGCATCGGTACGGGCGTGAACTCGTACAATTATCCGTACGTCGCCAGTTTAGTGCTCAACTACAAGCACGATCGCTTCTCGATCACCCCGGCGCTGCAGTTCGTCGCGGGCAACCGATACGGAGCCCCCGAAACGACGCCCGGTGTGGACCCGGCGGCGGGATGCAGTCCGCTCGCAATGCAGGTGACCAACGATCCGCGGTATCCGCACGGGGTCCCCGCAGGCGGCCTGGAGTACGACGCGACGACCTGCAACGGGCAGATCGTCATTCCCGATCCTTATACCGGACAGTTCGACCCGATCGGCGCCTTCCGCCAGCCCGCGCAGCTTCTGGGACACCTGCGCGTGTCGTACGACGTCACGCCGCAGGCGACGCTAACCCTGACGCTCGCGAATTTGATCAGCGGATGCTTCGGCGGACAGCAAACCGCGTTCACCTACCTGTTCGCGCGCAACGTTTGCAGCTATGCGAACCTCTCGAACTTCTCAACGCCGGTGGGAAATTTGTACAATCCCGGAGACAACGTGCAGACCTTCCTGCGCTATCCGTACCAGCCGGACTTCGGGACGTACAACGATCAAACCAGTTCGCTCGGCATGCCGTTCACGATGTACCTGCAGCTGCACGTCAAGGTGTAAACCTAGTAAGGAAAGGGCCCGCCGGGCGAGCTCGCCTCGTAGGGACCGATGGGCAGCAGCACCTTGACGATGCGCCCTTCTTTGGTCTTGAGCAGCAAGAGCGCGGAAGCTGAAGGGGCGAACGACGTGCCTGCGTTTTGCCATTGCGAAACGCTCACGGCGGTAAAAGCCTGCAACGACACCGCCGGCAACAGCACCCCGCCGTACGGCGCGTGCCACACTTCGGGTGTGTTCGCAGGCGTCGCGAGCGGTGAGTTCAAGCATGGATCGAGCGGGCCCAGCTGGTCCGACGGGAAGGTGTCGTACAGATCCGCACCGGTCCAATTGCTCTGCTGCAGCATGAGCGCGGCCCGATCGGGGTCGAACGCGAACGCCGGCTGATAACGGAAACGGCAGCCCAGCGCAATCGACGGGTAGTGGTAGGCGGTTATCGTCGCGCCCGCATTGACCGGATCGGTGGCCGACCCGGTAATCGTTGCGGCGCCGTACGCGGTTCCGGTTTGAACGAACATCTCGGCCGGGGGCGCGGTCGGCGCGGGATCGCCCGGAAGGCCGCCTGCGCCGGGCTCCTGGCTTTGAAGTGACGTAACGGCCGGATTCGAGCTCGTCCAAGCGACGGTAGGATTTTGTACGGCGGGCGAGATCTGCAGCGCGAGCAAGTACGACGCCGTCGCCGGATTTAAAAACTGTTCGTCGTACATCACGAGCGGAAGCGGCCCTACGCTGGGCTGCGGCGCGCCCGGACCGCCCGGCCACGCGAACGCGTTGACGTACGCCATCTTCGCCGTAAGAGCACCTTGCAGCGGACCACAGCACGCCGGCCGGATCGATGTCGCACACGCTGAAAGAGCGACGGCCGCTAGCAGCAGCCAAAGTATTCGACGCACCACTCCCATGACTGCGCCTTCCCCAGCGCTGGACCCGGCACCTACAGTGTGATCTCGACCGTCGTTCCCTTGCCGGGTGCGCTGTCGATCGCAATCGAGCCGCCGG
>DASRDE010000054.1:0-13321 GCA_035652755.1 Vulcanimicrobiaceae bacterium
AGCGCGTACGCGTGCGCTGCGTCGAGATCGCCGCTGGTGAAGGCCGCGCTTTCAAGCATGCCGATGACGTACGGCGCGGGCGAAAAGCGCGCGATCGCGCGATAGATCGAGACGCCGGTTTGCGGCTGCAGACGCGCAGGCAGCGAACCCGGCGCGGCGGCGCCGGAAAAGATCGCGTCAGACCCGGCTTGTACGAGCGCGAGCAGCGCGGCACACCCGAGCACGAGCGTTGCCAGAATCGCCGTCACCGCCGAACGGCGGCGAACGTCGATCAGAACTTCACCGTAAAGTTCAGGTCGGCGCGCGTCTGAGTGAGATTGAAGTTCGAAAGCGAGTCCTGATAACGGTATTGCCGCGCCGAAAGCGTCAGCAGGCTGCTCGTATTGGGCAGTTGGTAGGTCACGTTTCCTAGATACGTGTCTTTATACGCATCGACGCCCGGCAGCAGGCTGTTGCCGTAATCGCCCTGGTAGTGGGCGCGGTCGTACTGCAGCCCGACCGTAATGCGGCTGTTGACCGGCACGGCCAGACGCGCGTCGACGCCGTGTTTGACCATGTCGGTGACGCCGGCGTACTGCAGGATCGAGGCATTGGCGGCGTCCAGGCCGGAGGTCAGGCCGGCGTCGGGATCGATCGGGACGTACGGGAAGATCGCGGATTGCCCGGTCGATAGGTGCGAAACGCTGCTGGAGAGCTGCAGGTTGAGCGCGTCATTGCCTGCGCGCACGTTGAAGTCCGTTCCCACCGCGAAGTTCTGCGAGCTCGCATTTTGCAGATACGGGCATGCGGCGTTCTCGTCGGTCGTGCCGCAGCGCTGCAGCGCGCCGAACGCATCGGGCGTCGACGTCTGCTCCTGGCCGCCCGACATCATGCCGTTGAAGTGCACCTTGCCCACGCGCAGCGGTACGCTCACGTTGGCCTGCATCGATTGCAGCGACGGCGTGAAGCCCGAATACGTTCCGAAACGAACCGGAGCGAACGTCGGCGGAACCGCTGCCGGAAGTTGCGCGACCGACGGCTGCACTTGCGCAGCTGCGGCAAGAGCAACGTCGGACGGTGCTCCCAGTTCCGGAGCGGGAATACTCGGCGACACTTGCGGTGCGATGTACGCTTCCTCGCGCGTGACGGCGGGCAGATTCACACCCGCAAGCGGCGCGCGCGGCTGCGGTGCAAGCAAATCGGCGATGTCGAGGTCCGCTTCCGACGGCCCCAGGTTGAAAACGCCCGCCGAGAACGGGGACATCTTGCGCGCGCCCGCGTCAAATGGGGCGAGCAGCGATTCAGCCGCGGGGTTGAAGAGCCGCGAAGGTTCGAGGTGCACCGCGTAGGGCGGCTGCGCGGACGCGTACGAGCCCATCGTCAGTGCCGAAAGCAGCACCGAGAGTAGACCAGCACGAACGAACCGGGCTCCCATTCATCCTCCGAACCCGCACTACGGGCAGCTTCTATTATCGGTCAAAACCAGGGACCGTTTCATACGACATATTACCCCGCGGACCCCCGCCGAATGTACCGGCGGGCGATGAGCAATGCGGCATAGTCGTCGATAGGCCTGGGCGGGAGCTGCAGTCCCAGGGGGATCAGCCGGCGCCATCCGCGCGGCGGGTTGTCGGCAAAGTACAGGGCGCGGGCGCGGTAGGTCGTGTCCGTCTCGTCGACCACGTGCACGGGCAGCCCGAGCGAGGCGATGCTGCGGGCCAGCGAGTCGGCGTTGGTCCCGTGTCCGAGGGCGACGGCGGTCACCCTATGCTGGGAGATGAGCGGAACGACCCGGTCGATGAGCGTGTCGATCGGCACGATGCCCAGCGCCAGGGGGGCCGACGTCGGGTCCGGCGCGATGGCGTAGCCGACCTTTCGCGTTCCGGGGTCGATTCCGAGCACGGCGCTCACCGCGGTCACCCGGGCACCTTCTGCAGCGTCACGACGACCGGCACTTTGAACGTGTGCTGGTAGATGTCTTGCGCCGCAAAGGCCGTCATGATGTACCGTCCGGTCGTCGAACGGAGCATGCGCTGCATCTCGCGTTCGTCCGGAAGCATGCGCTGCACGTCGACGTTGGCCGCGAACTCGGGCACCATCAGCCGGCCCATCATCACGCGCGGCACCCACCCCGAAGGGCTGCAGAGTTCTCCGATGGCCAGCTGCGCATCCGCGTTGCGCCCTGCGGGAATCACCAGGGAGGCGATCGCCTGGCCTGCCGGTGCCATGACCCGGTCCGGGATCGACGTGATCCCGAAATGGATCTGATCGCGCGGGTACAGATTCTGCGATGCGGTCGCCAGCAGCAGCACGTCGCTGGCCGAGACGTACGCCTGCATCTTGGGATCGTCGGCGTACTGGGTCAGAATCGCGTCCAAGTCCGGAGGCGGCGTGAAGCGCTTGAGTTCGTAGGGCGGACCGGTGTACTGCTGATTGATCGACGCGACGCTCTGCGCGTAGAAATCGCGAACGATCTGCCGCCGCAGCGCCGAGGGCGCGTCCTTGGGAATGTGCCCGTAAATCGGGCTCATCAGCGAGTTGACGTTCACGACGACCGGCGACTGGCCGTATTTCTGTTCCAGCGCCGAGGCGCGAGCTTGCGCTCGCGCGATCTCCGTGTTGATTTCGTTCAAGCGAAAGAACGCCGTCTGCACCTGCGCGGAGGCGAAGATGGCAATGAGCGTGATCACCAGCGCGATGACCATGCCCGTGCCGACCGCGATGATCGTCGACGTATATCGCGGACGGATGTTGAAGATCGTCAGCCGTTTTCGGCCGACTTGATGACCCACGCGATCGCCGATGTAGGCGATCACGCCGGCCAACGCGGCGATAAAGAGAATGAGCGCGATCCCGCGCAGCATGCCGCCCAGCGTCATTGCAGCCGCTTTCCGCTCACACCATCGCCGCGCGGTAGAGCCGCCGCGCGCCGATGATCGTGAAGATGAGATTCGGAAGCCACGCCGCCAGCGCCGCAAGCGGCAGCAGCGCTTCGCCGATGTACGAGCAGATCGTCTGCACGATGTAGTAGATGAACACGATCACGACCGCCAATCCGAAGCCCAGGCCCGTGCTGCCGCCGCCGCGCACCGATCGGATGCCGAAGGGCACTGCAATCAGCGTGAAGACGAAGCACGCGAACGGCTGCGCGAGCTTCTCCTGATACACCATCGTATACTTGCGCAGCTCGCCCGCGGACAACTCGCCGGTGCGCACGATCTCGGCGATCTGCGCGCGGCTCATATTCTGCGGATTGTTGTTGGCCGCGCGTTTGGCGATGTCGGCCGGGTTCTGCCCCAGGGCGACCTGCACGGTCGGGAAGCGATCGTCGAAGACGCCGTCGGCGAGCAGCCGGATCACGCGCGCGTTCTGCAGCGTCCATTGGTCGGCCGAGAATTGCGCGCGGTCGGCAAAGACGATTTGGGTTGGATTTCCGGAGCGGTCGTACTGCACGAGCGTGACGCCCAGCAGCACGCGGCAGTTCTGCGTGCACGCGCTGGCAAACGTCGTCTGCCGCCCGCCGCCCGGAAGCGCCGCCGACACGTTCAGTCCGCTGGCGAAAGCGCTGGCGTGGTTGATCACCGTCGCCTCGACCAGCGTGGCCTGGCTCTGCGCGTAAGGCACGACCGCTTCCTGAAGCCACAGCGTGAGCAGCGAGAGCGCAAAGGCCGCCACGAGCATCGGCGCGATGATGCGCAGGAACGTGATCCCGCCCGCCTTCATCGCCGTAATTTCGCTCTCGCCGGAGAGCCGCTGGATCGCCAGCAGCGTGCCCAGCAGCAAGCCCATCGGAATCGTCAACTCGACCATTCCCGGTAGTCGCCAGAGAAAGTCTTCGATCGCCGCCCAGACAGGGGCCCCGGCTTCCGAGACCGCGCGGCCGATCGCGATGATCTGTCCGGCGGCCAGCAGCAGCGTGAACGCCGCCACGCCGAAGGCAAACGGGCCGCTCAGTTCGGCCAGCATGTACCGATCGAGGATCGTCAGGCGCAGCGCCCTCAAAGACGAAAGCCTTCGCCCAAATAGAACTGGCGCGCGATGGGGCTCTCCAGGACGTCGTGCGCAGTCCCGGAGACCTCGATCTTTCCGTTGTTCAAGATGTACGCGCGATCGACGATCGCCAGCGTTTCGCGCACTTGGTGGTCCGTGATCAAGACGCCCAGGCCGCGGTCGCGCAGTTGGCGGATCATCGCCTGGATGTCGGCGACCGCGATCGGATCGATGCCGGTGAACGGTTCGTCCAAGAGCAGAAACGCCGGTTCCGTCGCAATCGCGCGCGCGATTTCGACGCGGCGGCGCTCGCCGCCCGAGAGCGAATCGCCGCGTGCGTTGATGAACTTGAGCAGCCCGAACTCCTCCAGCAGCGGCCCCAGGCGCTCCTCTTGCTGCTCTCGCGGTATGCCGTGCATCTCCCAGATCAGACGGATGTTGTCGCCGACGGAGAGTTTGCGAAAGATCGAGTTTTCCTGCGCCAAATAGCCGATGCCGCGCCGGGACCGCATGTACATCGGCGCACCCGTGAGATCGATCTCGGTCGTATCGTTGTCCAGCAGCACCGTGCCGCCGTCCGGTTTGACCAAACCGACGACCATGTAGAACGTGGTCGTCTTGCCCGCGCCGTTGGGGCCGAGCAGGCCTACGATCTCGCCCGTGCGGACTTCCGCGCTCACGCCGTTGACGACAGTGCGCTCGCCATAGCGTTTGAGCAGGCCGCGCATCTTGATCTCTTGCACTACTCGATCACCATCTGTGTCAGCTTCACGTCGGACGTGAACGTACTCCCCGTCAGCACCTCTTGCTGGCCGCCCTGCAGGCCGGTGATGCGCACGTGACCTTCACCGTGCAGCAGCGCCGTCTGCTGGTCGTAGGTCAACCGGTCGCACACCAAATTGAGCCCCGTGCTCGTCGTCGCGTGCACGCCTCCCGAGAGCGTGACCCGCCGCCCCCGCTGGTCCGTCGACGCGGCCGGCGAGCTGGCCGTTAAGCGCGTACCGTCCTTGTCGAAGAACGTTACGGTCACTTGCTGAAATTTGGCTTGGGCCAGGTTCTGCGCCGAGCGGCTCTCGGTCGACGCCGCGCGCAGTTCGTAATCGCGCCGGTTGCCCGCTTGATGGACCATGCTCACGGGCTGCGTCGCGGTTCCGCGTCCGCGGATGAGCAGCGGCGGCAACGGCGTCGGCGACGGGGCGGCCGTCCGAACCCCGGCACGCGTGCGCGCGGGCTGCGGGTTGCACGCGCAGAGGCAGACGGCGGCCAAGCACGCGCCTTTATACGCTGCTTTCATCGTCCCCGCCATAGCCGCCCGATGCCGCCGCCAGCGCGAGCGCCATCGACGGCATCCATAATCCGAATATCACCACGCTCACGGTATCGATTAGGCCTTGCACCCAGGTTCCGGCAAGTCCCGCCGCGAGCGCAAGCGCGAGCGTCGCGCCGGCCGGATGCGCCGTCCTCAGGCGCCGGCGCAACTCCACCGCAAAGACCCACCACACGGCCAGCGTTGCGATGACGCCGGCGATGCCGGTTTCCGCGAAGATCGTCAGCATGAAGCTGTGCGCGTGAAACGCTTGGGGATCGCCGTCGGGAAGCCGTACGAGCGGGTAGATGCGCGCAAAATCGAACGGCCCCACGCCCGTGAGCGGAAACCGCCGAATGATCTCGATCGCCGCTTGAAAGATCGACAAACGCGTGTAGTTCTCGGCCGGGTTGTGGTGGGCGTTGAAGACGACCAGTACCGCCGCCAGTCCCGCAAGCAGGATGAGCGGCGCGTAGCGCCGCTGCACCGCGCCGCGCGAGTAGGCGAAAAAGGCGACGGCGGCCGCCAGCCCCATCCAGCCCGCGCGCGAAAACGTGAGCACGAACGCGGCCACTCCGGCGGCGAGCGCAACCCACGCAAGGCCCCGCAGGCGCGCGCTTGCAGCGGTGATGGCCACCGCATATGCAAGCGGCAAAAAGACGATGAGATACCCGGCGAGCTCGCCCGGAAGGATGAACGTCCCGATCGCGCGCCCGTGCGCGATGGCGTACTGATTTGCAGGAAGGCGCAGCGCGACCATCGCGATCGCCGCCAGCGATGCGAGCGTTCCCGAGATGAGCCATGAGCCGTAAATCGCGCGGCTCGCGCCGCGCATGCGATAGTACCGCACGATGACTAGGTGCCAGATCACGTCGACCGCGGCGATCCCGATGAAGAGCATCCCTGCAGCGGGATTAAAACCCAGCAGCGCGCAGACGAATCCCGTCGCGACCCAGAGTGCCAGCGGCACCAGCGTCGCCGGGCGTTCGCGCGGCAGCCGCAGCAGCAGCACGGCAAAGTACGCGGCGATCGCGCAGCAGACTGCCAGCAGCGCGATCGTGACCGGGGGCGGCAACAGCGAAACGCCCGGCACCGTCACCGCCGTCAGCGTGATGAACGACGGGAAGAGCGGGATGATGAAAAACGCAACTGCGAAGACCGCGGGCAAGAGGCGCTTCATGCGATCGCCTCGGCCAGGCTGCGCGCGATCGTCTGCGCGGCGCCCGGCGGTCCCATGCGCTCGCGTCCGATGGCGCCCATGCGTTCGCGCCGCGCGCAATCTGCAAGCAAAGCCCCAACCTGCTGCGCGCACTGCTCTGCGCTGCCGCGCACGATCAGCAGCGCGCCGTCGAGCAGCGCGGCTTGGCGCCGGCGATACCACGCATCGCGATCGCGCTCGCTGCGCGCAAACGCCACCACCGGAATGCCTGCAGCCGCCGCCCCTTCGTTCGCGGTGCCGGCCTGGCCCAAGACGGCCGCGGTGCCAGGCAACATCGATCCGATCGCTCCGCGCCAGGCGTGCACGAGCGCGCGATCGCCCGCATACGCAACGAACGGCCGCCGCGGATCCGCCGACGTCCGGACGCGCCAGCCGCCGCGTTCCAGGGCGTTCGCAAATCGCACAGCGTCCAATCCCGGCGCGATCGACATCACGGCGCACAGTGACGGCAACTGCTCTGCCAGGCGTTTGACGATCTCGCACGAGAAGACGCCGTCGGCATACGCTTCTTCACGGCTTCCGGGAAACAGCGCCAACCGCGGCCGGCACGCTACGTCCAGCGGCTCTTGCGGCACGTACAGATCGACGATCACGTTTGCCGCACGCGCTTCGATTCCGCGCGCGCGCAGGCTCTGCGCGGTTGGCTCGTCGCGTACGAACACTTGCGCCGCGCGCCGGATGAGCCTGGTTTCCAACGCCCCGTACTTGGCGACGCGCACGCTCTTGGCCGTACCGACGAATGCGGTGCGCACGCCGGCGCGCAGCGCCATCACCAGAGCAAAGACGTCACCCACGGCGATCGAGAACGCGTACGTCCCGCGCACGCTGCGCAAAAATCGCAGCTGGGCCAGCGTGTGTCCGGGCAGACCGGCACGGACGTCGCGCAGGATGTTGCGCAGATTGCCCATCGCGATCAATCCGCCGCTGGGCATCCGCCGACGCGGCCCGACGTCGCGCATCTGCGCGCCGTGTTCGAACGCGCCGACGAGCGGAAGGTGATCGCACGCGACCGGAGCGCAGGCCGCGAGATCTTCGGCGATGCGCGCCGCGATGGCGACTTCGCCGTGACCGTTAGTGACGAAGAGCACGCGGTTCACGACAGCAGCGGGACCAGCGACGACGTGCGAACCTGCCATCCCGCCGGCCCCGGTTCCAACTCGGTTTTGGACACGTAGCGTCCGTAGGGTCCGGCATGCACGATCGGCACACCGGCGATCACTTCGGGGTCGTGAAGCGTGTCGTGACTATGTCCGCCGAGGATCAGCGTGATGCGCGGCACTGCGGCGGCGAGCTTTCGATCGCGCCCCAGGCCCAGATGCGAAAGCACGATCAGCGGCTCGCCGGCGGGGACGTGCGCCGCGAACTCGCGCACGCGCTCGACCGGATCCAAAAAACGCCACCCGAAGACGCGCTCCCAGGGACTGCCCTGCGCATACTGCGTGACGAGCAGGCCGATCGCGTGCACGCGCGCGCTCCCCGCCCCAATTTCCAGCGTGGGAGTAAACGGCAGCGGGCGCGACTTGGTGTCGATCAGATTCGCGCAGACGAGGGGATGATGCATCTGCCGCGCACGCGCGCGAACGCACCCGAACAGATAATGAAATTCGCGGTTGCCCATCGCCTGCGCGTCGTAGCCGGCGGCGTCGATCTCGGCCAGGATCGGTTCGCGGCGGTGATAGACGGTCTGGCTCCCGCGCAGCGAATCTCCGCAATCGAAGAGCAGCCCAGGCTGCGCATCGCGCAACGCGCGCAGACGCGGCGCAAAGCCGCGGCGATCGTGCAAGTCGGAGGTGTGATAGATCCGGATCATGCGGCGGCCCCCCGCGCAGCCGCGACGATGAACGCCGCGCAGCGTTCCAGCGCGTCTGCCGGGCCGAGCGCCTCGCGCAGCCGGCGCAATTCGCCGTACTGACGCTGGGGATCCGCAAGCACCGCGTCGAGCGCATCCGCCAGTGCCTGCGGCGTCGCACGCTCCTGCATCAATTCGGGAACGATCTCGCGATCGAGCACCAAATTCGGAAGCGTGTAGAACTTGCGCGAGTAGACGCGGCGAACGTAGCGCGCGAGCGCGCGCGACACGACGTAAAACGCGACGGACGGCACGCCCGAAAGCGCGCATTCGAGCACTGCGGTGCCTGAAGCGACGAGCGCAGCGTCCGCATCGGCGATCGCCGCCGCCGTGCCATGCTCGAACCGCAGGTCGCCGGCCCGCGCGCGTTGCGCGGCTCGGCGCAACTCGCGCTGCGCGCGCTCGTTCGGAGCGCCGACGACACCCCGCACGTGCGGGCGCGCGCGACGCAATGCGGTAAAGGCGTGCATCACGAGATCGCCGTGATGGCGCAGCTCGGCCGGGCGGCTTCCGGGCAAGATCGCGATCGTGCCGCCGTCCGCGGGCGGCGCGGGCCGCGGTTGACGCATCGCATACCCCGGCGCGAGCGGATGGCCGAAGTACGCGGCCGGCAGACCGTTCGCGCGATAGAACCGGTACTGGTGCTCGAAGGCGCTGAGCGCGAGCGCGACGCTGGTCACCGCGCGAGCGGTGCGCACCGAGTCCAGCCATGCGCCCGGCGGAAAAACGTCGACGATCGCGCCGCGATATCCGGCGCGCCGCAGACGCTGGGCCAGGCGCACGTTGAACGCGCCGAAATCGATCAAGACGACGGCATCGGGAGAGTCGCGGCGCAGGTGCGCGACCGTGGAGAGCGCGGCGAGCGCCAGCTTCGGAATGCGCGGAATCGCCGCGAACGGTCCGAACGAAGCCCACCCGGTGTTTTCCCGCCAGAGGGCAAAGCCGGCATCGCGCATGCGCTGCGCGCCGATTCCTTCGAAGCGCGCGTCCGGATCGAATTCGCGTATCGCCCGCGCCAGCACGACGGCCGCCAGTTCGCCCGAGGCCTCTCCCGTCGAGAAGAAATACCGCACCCGATCAGCCGCGTCGCACGATCGCCGCGCCGCGCCGCGTCATTTCAGCAGGACGCCGCGCTGGGATTCCGCCTCTAAGAACGCGAGCATGTGGCGGCCCGATTCGGTGGCGGCCTGCTCCTTCATGACCTCGATCGCCTCGGCCAGGCGCAGTTTGGATCCGTTCAGCAGCTTGTAGAACTTTTTGATCTCGGCACGGTCTTCTTCGCTGAAACTGGCGCGCCGAAGGCCCACGCTGTTCAAACCGTACGGGACGGCGGGATCGCCTTCGACCAAGAAATACGGCGGAATATCGCGGCGAACCTTACTTGCGCCGCCGACGAACGCGTAGCGGCCGACCCGCACGAACTGGTGGAACCCGGCCATGCCGCCGATCGTGACGTGATCTTCAACCACGCAGTGGCCGGCCAGCTGCGCGAGGTTGCTCATCGTCACGAAGTTGCCGACGATGCAGTTGTGCGCGATGTGCACGTACCCCAGCAGCAGGCAGTCGTCGCCGATGACCGTCTCTTGATCTTCTCCGGTGGCGCGCTGCACGCTTACGTACTCGCGAATCGTGGTGCGGTTGCCGATTCGCGTATAAGCGCGCTCGCCTTCGTATTTCTTGTCCTGCGAGGAAGCGCCGATCGTCGCGAACGGAAAAATGCTGCAGTCTTCGCCGATGCTCGTCCAGCCGTTGACCACGACGTGCGCCTGCAGCACCGTGCCGCGCCCGACCGAAACGTTTTCGCCGACGATGCAGTACGGGCCGATCTCGACGCCGCGATCGATCTTGGCGTTGGGATGGACGATCGCCGTGGGATGGATCACCGGCCGCTGCCGCGCCCGCAGGCCGTCATGCGTGCAGGACCGTCGCGTCGAACCCGAAGAGCCTCGGATCGGTGGCGATGGAAAACATGAGCTCGGCCGAGACGACGAATTGATCGTCGACGCGCCCTTCTGCGCGCACCCAGCCGATATTACGCTTGTGCTTGGTCAAGTGCACTTCCATCATGAACCGGTCCCCGGGAATGACGGGGCGGCGAAATTTGCAGGCGTCGATCCCCGCCAGATACGGCGTCTTTCGCGAGAACTCGCCCGGCTCGAGGACGACGCAGCCTCCCAGCTGCGCGAGCGCTTCGATCATGTAGACGCCGGGCAAGAGCGGGTTGCCGGGAAAATGTCCCGTGAAGACGGGCTCGGTCGCGGTGACGTTCTTGTAGCCCAAGGCCCGCACGCCGGGCTCGAGCTCGACGATGCGATCGACCAGCAGAATCGGATAGCGGTGCGGCAGAATCTCCATGATCTGCCGGATGTCGAGTTCCACGCGTTACCGTACTTTCAAAGCGCCCGGCGCCGCGGAGCGCGACCGCCGCAGATCCGCCACCGCCGTGCAATGGAGTTTGTGTCCGCTCTTAATCGCCACGATTTCGCATTGCGGATACGCGCCGAGCAGTGCGAAGTCGCCGAGCAGGTCGAGCACTTTGTGACGGACCGGTTCGTTGGGCCAGCGCAGATCCTGCATCGGCCCTTCGGGCGCAAAGACCAGCGCGTTCTCGAGCGTGCCGCCGCGCGCCAGACCCCGCTCGATCAGGGCCTGCACCTCGTGCAGATATCCGAACGTTCGCGCGCCCGCGATCTCCGCGCGATAGAGTTCCGGCTCGATTTCCGCGTCGAAATATTGCACGCCGATTGGAAGCGCGAAGTCGGCGAGAAAGCGCACGCGCAGCTGCGCGGCGGGTAGGACGACGATAGCGCGATCGCCGTCGCGAAAGAACGAGGGCGCCGCCGGCACGTACCGTTCGCGCACTTCGTGCTGGCGGCCGATGCCGGCCCGTTGTATCAGTTCGGTGTAGAGCGCGGCACTGCCGTCCGCAACGGGAATCTCCGGCCCGTCGACGTGAATGGCCGCGTTCGTAATTCCGGCGCCCATGAGCGCGGAGAGCAGGTGCTCCACCGTCGAGATCGTCACGCCGTCCTTGCCCAGGACCGTCGCGCGCGCGGTTTCGACGACGAACTCGGCAAGGGCCGGAATTTCGACGGCGCCGCTGACGAAGCGCAGTCCCGAGTTCGGCGGGGCGGGACGCACCTCGATACGGCACTGCGCGCCGGTGTGCAGGCCGACGCCGCTATAGGCAAATGCGTCGCGCGGCGTCGTCTGGTAGTGCGTCACCGGCACGAGCTAGGAGCCTGCCTTTTTCTCCAGCGCGTCGACACGGGCAACCAGCTTAGGCAGGTTTCGAATCATGACCTCTCGGCGCAGCTCTTCCTTGTGCGGCCGCGCCGGTGTGCCGCTCACGAACGCGTCGTCGGGCAGGTTGCTCCACACCTTCGAGCCCGCGCCGATCTTCACGCGCGATCCGATCGTGATGTGGCCCTTGAAACCCGCCTGCCCGCCGACCATGACGAAGTCGCCGACGTTCGTGCTGCCGGCAAGACCGGTTTGCGCGGCCATGGCGGTATGGCGTCCGATCCGGCAATTGTGGCCGATTTGGCACAGGTTGTCGATCTTGGTCCCGTCGCCGATGCGCGTGCTGCCCGTCTGCGCGCGATCGACGCACGTGTTCGCGCCGATCTCCACGTCGTCGCCCAAGACGACGTTTCCGATCTGCGGGATGCGCTCGAATCGTCCATCGATGAACACGTACCCGAATCCGTCGCTGCCGATCGTGGCGCCCGGATGCAGGATGCAGCGATCGCCGGCGACGCACTCGTCGAGCACGCGCGCCTGCGGATAGAGCAGCGTGCCCGCGCCGATGCGCGCGCCTTCACCCACGTAACATCCGCCTTCGAGCACGCAGCCGTCGCCGATGGACGCGCGCGCGCCCACGTATGCTCCGGGGCCGACGTATACCGCCGATCCCAGCGTCGCCGAGGAGTCGATGACCGCCGCCGGATGCACGAACGGCCCGGTTTTCCGCGGCCGGTCGAAAGCGCGCAGCAGCTGCATGAGCGCTACGCGCGCGCTGGGGACGAGCAGCAGCGGTTTGCGCGGATCGCCGATCGCAAGCGCTTCATCCGCCAGAATCGCGGAGGCCGCGGACTCGAGCGCCGCCTGCAGATACGCGGGCGTCGTGGCAAATGTGAGCGCGCCCTCGCGGGCTTCGTCGATTGCAGCGATGGCCGAGATCGCGACCGAGCCGTCGCCGGCGACTCTGCCGCCGACACGCTCGGCGATCTGCGCCAGCGTGCCAAGGGTCATCGGCGCGCTACGGACTGGCTGAGGGCGCGGGCGAGCTCTCCGTGATGCCCAGCGCTTTCTCGACGTCGGGGGTGATGTCGGTACCGCCGTAGCCGACGAATTCGCGGGTGAGCACCAGCTTGAGGTTCTTCTGCTGCGCGATTTTCTGCGCGGCGCTGCGAATCTGCGAGACCAGCTGCTCGGAGATCTTTGCGTATTTGGCTTGCAGCTGAGCGGCCTGCGACCGCTTCTGCGCCGCCGAGCCGCTCCCGCTTTCGACTGCCCGCTCGTCCGCGAGCAGTTGGTTCTGCGCGTTGGTGTACTGCGGCCAATTCGTGGTCAAGCGCTGCACGTCGAGCAGTCCGATGGGACTGGAATGCGCCGCGCAGCCGGCCATGAGCGCCGCGAGCGCGGCGAACGATACGATCCGTTTCATCACTGGTTTAAGCTCTCGATGTCCTTCTCTACGTCGTTGGTCAAATCGATGCCGCCGCCTGCGGCCGTCACGTTTTCGAAGACGACGTGCAATCCGTGCTTGCGCGCTTGCGCGGATGCGTCGGCTTTAATCTGCTCGACGATTCGCCGGTACAGTTCGTCGCGCTGGCGCTGCAGCTGCACCAGCTGCTTGCCCGCAGTACCCCCTGCCGCGGCATCGGCCCCTTGCAGCGCCGTATACTGCGCGTCCAGATCCGCTTTGGTCGTTTGGTAGTCGTCGATCGTTTTTTTCGCGTCGGCGGCGAATTGC
>DASRDE010000055.1:0-2592 GCA_035652755.1 Vulcanimicrobiaceae bacterium
GTGCCTGGTCAGCGGCGACGAATTCTACTTCTTGGAAATGAACACGCGCATCCAGGTTGAGCATACCGTCAGCGAGATGGTCAGCGGCATCGACCTCATTCGCGAGCAGATTCGCGTTGCCGCCGGCGAAAAACTCGGCTATGCGCAGGATGCGATCGAGTTCCGCGGCCATGCGATCGAGGGGCGCGTCAACGCCGAGGATCCGGCGCACAACTTTCGCCCCGCGCCCGGTACCGTCACCGCGTATCGGGAGCCGGCGGGCCTGGGCGTACGAATCGATTCGGCGGCGTTTCCGGGCTTTACCGTGACGCCGGACTACGATTCGATGATCGCCAAACTCGTCGTATGGGCACCGACACGCGCGCAGGCAATTGCGCGGCTGCGGCGCGCCATCGACGAATACGAGATCGGCGGCGTCCCCACCACGCTGCGGCTCCTGCGCGCGCTGTGCGACAACGAGCGCGTGAAGAACGCGAGCTACGGCACGGCGACGCTGGAGGCATTCGCTGCCGAGCTGTACGCAGACGGCGCTTCGACTTCGGCTGCTTCGGGCGACGGCACGGCGCGCTCGAGTTCCGATACGGACCGCGTCGTGCGCGTGGAGATCAACGACAAACTCTACCGCGTGCGGCTGCTCGACCTTCCCGAGGGTGTGCGGACCGCAAGCAAGCCGCAAGCCAAGGCGGCACCGCGCTTAGCCAAAAAAGATCGCAGCGTTGCGGCGAGCGGCGACGACGTTACCTCGCCACTCCACGGCGTCGTTGTCGAGATCGGCGTCGCGCAAGGCGCGCACGTCGAGCAGGGGCAGGTCGTCGCCGTCATCGAGGCCATGAAAATGATGAACGAGATCCGCGCGCACAAGGCGGGCACAGCGGCGAAAATTCACGTCGCCAAAGGCGAGACGGTCGAGGCGCAGTCGCCGCTCGTCACGATCGCTTCCTAAGCGGGCAAGCGTGACCTTCACGCCAGTCCTTCGTCCTTCGACTGCGCTGGGGCACGCTTCGCGTGCCGTAGGCTCCGCTCAGGATGACACAAGCGCTCAGGATGACAGAGGTTTAGCTCACCTTCAAAGCGGGGGCGGCCGACTCTACCAATATGGGTTTGGAGAATGCCGCCGCCGCAGCGTGCGTCGTCGCCTTCGTGGCGGCCGCGTTTTTGCTGCGCGCGCGTATGCGGCGCTTGCATGCGGTGTATCAAATTCGGCTGCAAACGCTGCTTGCGGCCGAGATCGTGCTGCTGCACGACGGCAAGGTGCCCGACACGGCGCTGCTCGAGCGGCAGATTGCCGATGCGGTAAAGAACTCGGGCGTGATGCGCAGGAACGCGCCGCTGTTCCGCCTGCTCTGGCCTGAAGAATTCGATCGCGCGCTCTATACCGGCGAGCGAGTCGTCGCGCAGGGCAGCCGCGTCTCCGCGCTGGCAAAACGCACCCAAGCCGCGCGGTAGAGCGGCACGCCCGCGGCGAAGGAAGCCGCCGATGGCTAGATCCGAGAACGCCAGCGGCATTCCGCTGCAGCCCGTCTACGTTCGCGTGGAGCATCCGCACGACGAGGGCGAACCCGGCTCGTTTCCGTTTACGCGCGGCATTCGCCGGGACATGTACCGCGGGCGGCTCTGGACGATGCGCCAGTACGCCGGATTCGCAACCGCCGCCGAATCGAACGCGCGCTACCGCTATCTGCTCCAACGCGGCACGACCGGACTTTCGGTCGCCTTCGATCTGCCGACGCAACTAGGCTACGACTCGGACGCGCCGCAAGCGCGCGGCGAGGTCGGCAAGGTCGGCGTCGCCATCGACACCATCGACGACATGGAGACGCTGCTGCACGAGATTCCGCTCGATCGCGTGACGATCTCGATGACGATCAACGCGCCCGCGTCGATTCTGCTCGCGCTGCTGCTGGCCGTCGCGCGGCGGCGGGGAATCCCGTTCGATCGCCTCGGCGGGACCGTGCAAAACGACGTGCTCAAGGAGTACGTCGCGCGCGGCACCTACATCTACCCGCCCGAGCCGTCGATGCGTCTGGTCACCGACGTCATGGCGTACTGCGCGCGCGAAGTGCCGCAGTGGAACACGATTTCCGTATCGGGTTATCACATCCGCGAAGCGGGATCGACGGCGCTCGAAGAGATTGCTTTTACGCTCTCCAACGGCAAAGCGTACCTGAAGGCTGCTCGCGACGCGGGCATCGACGTCGAAACGATCGCCCCGCGGGTTTCCTTCTTCTGGAACGCGCACAACGATTTCTTCGAGGAGATCGCCAAGTTCCGCGCCGCGCGCTATCTGTGGGCTCATATCACGCGCGACGAATTCGGCTGCACCGATCCGCGCTCGCAGATGCTGCGTTTCCACACGCAGACCGCCGGGTCGACGCTGACGGCGCAGGAACCGGATAACAACGTCGTACGCGTCACGCTTCAGGCGCTCGCCGCAGTGCTCGGCGGAACGCAGTCGCTGCATACCAACGGCAAGGACGAAGCCCTCGCGCTGCCGACGGCCGAAGCGGCGAAGGTGGCGCTGCGCACCCAGCAGATCATCGGCCATGAAAGCGGGGTCGCCGACGTCGTCGATCCGCTGGCCGGATCGTACTA
>DASRDE010000056.1:0-2597 GCA_035652755.1 Vulcanimicrobiaceae bacterium
CCCGCAGAATCGCCGCGCGCAATGGCAGCAGCGACTGCCGGGAACGCAACGCTGGCGTAGCCATTCGCCGAGTACACCATGGCGTCGAGCCGCAGCACCGCCGCTCGCTCGCGTTCGTTCTTTGCCGCATCGGGCTGCGCATCGAAGGCCGCAGCCGCGTCCGCAAAGCGCCGGATCGCCGCGTCCAAGCTCGCGCTATCGATCGCCACGTGTTGGCCCGCGGCGAGCTTGGTCAAACCCGCAACCCCGCTGGTGAGCACCTCGGCATACGGAGAGAGCGCATACGGCATCGCCGCCGCGTCGGCATACTGCATGAGCAGCACGCCGACGGTTTGCGCCACCGCCCGATGCCGCACAAATCCGGGATCGAGGATTCGCGACATGTAGGTGTAGTCGTCGAAGGTGGAATGGTACACACCCAGCGGCCCTTCGTAGCCAAGGTTGAGGATCGGCACGCCCGCGGTGTACAGAAACGCTTCGAAGTCCGAACCGCCGCCGGCCGAGCCGTAGCGATGCAGCGTGACGCCGTCGATGTCGCTGGCCGCGCGTTCGACGCTGGGACGCAGCGCCGCGACTCCGCCGGCCGCCAGTGTCGGCCCGGACACGGCCTCGTCGACGTTGATGTACGCCACGCACCCGCGCTGTAACTCGGCCAGATGCGCATTCACGTAGGCGTGCGAGCCCAGTTCGCCCAGTTCTTCGGCGTCAAAGCCGATGAGGCGAATCGTGCGCTGCGGCGTCCACCCGCGCCGATGCAGTTCGCCCAGCCCGCGCGCGGTTTCGAGCAAGGCCGCGATGCCCGAGCCGTCGTCGCTCACGCCGTACACCCACGCGTCGCGATGCGCACCCGCAATCACGGTCGACTCCGGCTGCGTTCCGCGCAGTTCGCCTACGGTGTTCCAGAGCGTGGAGTGCGCCGCGCGCATCTGCACGCGCAGATGCACCTGCGACCGCGTCTGCCCGACGACGTACGGCACCGCAAGCGCGCCCGCCCAGTGCGCCGGACCGGGCACCCCGCGCATGTCGGCCAGCAGCGCCTGCGCGGTCAGCGAGGAGACTGGCAGCACCGGGATGTTCAACCGGCCCGAATTGAACGCAATCGTGCCGCGCTGCACCGCGCCCGCCGGGCGGTAGGGTCCATTCGGATAGACCGCGCCTTTCGCAAAGCCGTCCTCCTGCGGATCGGAATAGAGGATGGAGCCGGCAAATCCGTGGTCTTGCGCGCGCTTGGCCAGCAGGCCGCGGAACTAGGCGCCGTAGCGAATCAGCGCGATGCGGCCTTGCGTCGTCACGCCTGCATTTGCCAGCACGGCGTAATCCGCTTCCAGGCCGCGCCCGACGTACACCGCCGACGCGCTGACGTCGCCATCGCCGCTGCCCGCATTGAACGGAACGCCCGCGTCGGGGCGCGTGCCGTCGGGATCGCCAGGGACGGGCTGCTCGCGCAGATCGAAGGTGCGAACCGGATCGGTCAGCAGTTGCAGCTGCAGCAGCTGCGGCGCGTAGACGATGGCGTCGAAGGGCTCGAGCTCGGCCTGCAGCCCGAATTGCCGCATCTTATCGCGCATGTAGACCGCGAGCGCGTAATCGCCGGGGGTACCGGGGTAGTGCTTTCGCGCGTTAATTTCGCGCGCCGTCACTTGCGCGCCGAAGGCGGTGGGAATCAGTAGAAAGGCATCCTGGGGGTAGGTCTCGCTCGGGGGTGGGCCGAGCGCCGCCGCGCCTACAAGCGCCGCCATTGCGAAAGCACGGTGTAGCCACATGCCGGCGACTTCGTTTGCCGCGCAGATTCTATTCATTGTGAGCGACTGCTGGCTTCCCCAACCACGGTAACCCCGCGTTACGGTAGGTGCAGCCGCTCCTGAACTTTTCACGGCATGCGTCGAGTGCCCTAATAGGGTCGCTACATGTCCAAGCAAAAGATATAAGCAAGCGGCCGAGCGCCGCGTGGAGGGGGGTAGTGCAACCTGAACGGCGATTTCCACGTCGAAATTTCGGCCCTCGGCCCAATCCGGGCATTATCCGCGCTCAGTACGCGGGCGTCTTTGATTTAAACCGGGAGGGCTACGAGGCCGCACGGAGCGCAGCGCTGGAATGGGTCCGTACTAACGAAACCGTCCTCGATCGAATTGGCCGGATTGAAGGTGACGAATTTGACGTATCTCGTGACGGCGTAGTCGTGCAGTGCACACGAACCGCCGATGACACGACAACAGTTTTGCGCCTTCAACATCCCGACTACAACAAATTCACGCGCGTTTACGATCGAGTCCGCGATTGGCGAACAGACATCACAATCGGACGAGACGAGAAAGGTGCTTGGCTCGCAACTCGGCAGTGGTACAAGGGCGTTGCATCTGACATTAAGGAGTGCTACCCTCCGAAGTTCATCAAAAGCCTCTGGATTAGCGGAGCGCTCGCGGACGATTTAGTTTTACAAGAACGGTGCTGGCTCGTCGAATACGGCGACGAACTTGACGAGCTCGTGCGCCTCATCAACGATGAAGAGCGAGCGATGCCCGTCGTCGTTATGGCGGAAGGCTGTCCACTCGATCCGCAGCGCGTTGCGCATGAGTCCATAGGTCTAGCACATGTAT
>DASRDE010000057.1:0-7444 GCA_035652755.1 Vulcanimicrobiaceae bacterium
GGGACGGGCGGAAGCGCGCCGATCTCGGCCGCGAACGACGCGGCGTCGCCGCGGACCAAACGTCCGCAGCGTCCCACGACCTCCCGCATCTGCGGGCTGTCGGCCGCGATTACCGGCGCGCCCGCCGCAAGGGCTTCCGCCACGACAAGGCCCTGCGTCTCCGTAAAACTCGCGAACAAGAAGGCGTCGCACGCGGCGTACAGATCCGGCAGAGCCTCGCGATGGACTTGTCCGGCGAACGCCACGCGGCCGTTCAGGCCCGCGGCCTTCGCGCGTTCCTGCAGCGCGGCGCGTTCGGGGCCGTCGCCCGCGATCACCAGCTTCGTTCGATCGCCGCACCGCTCGAGCGCGTCGATCAGCACTTCGACGTTCTTCTCGCGGGCCAGCCGCGAAACGCTCAGCAGCAGCACGTCGTCTTTGCCGATCCCGTACGACGCGCGCACGGCATCGCTGCGCTGCGCGCTGCCGAAGAGCGAGAGATCGATCCCGCTCGGAATCACTTCGACGCGCGCGGTGACGCCCAGTTCGAAGAGGCGATCTCGCATTGCCGGCGTCGGTACCACGACGGCATCGGCGAGATTGGCGAAATTGCGCGTGAGCGTCGTCGCCGCGCGCCGCGTGGCCGTTTCGTCGAACGGCACGTAGTGCGCGTACTCTTCCAGGCGCGTGTGGTAGGTGTAGATCAGCGGGATCCGCAGGCGGCGCGCAAAGCGCACGCTCATCCAGCCGGTGACGAAAGGTGAATGTGCGTGCAGCACGTCCAGGCGGTTCACGATCGCGTGGCGGCGCCGGCGTCCGATCATCGGCACGGTCAACCGGTACGGCGCCCCCATCGGGAGCGGCAGCGAAGGCATGCGGTAGACCTCAGCTTCGCCTTCGTCGTAGCCCGGCATGCTGGGCGCAAAGCAATACACGTCGTGCCCGAGCGCGCGCAACCCGGCAGCCAGCGCGTCCACGGACGCGACGACGCCGTTGACGACCGGGTGATAGACCTCCGTGAAGAAGCCGACGCGCATGAGTCCTGGTGTTGGCGCCCGCATCGCGCCGCGCCCTCCGGCATTTTTGGCTACGCTCGCTTGCCGGGCAGGTCTACCGCCGCTTCGCTATGACTTTTGAGGTAGTCCCCGCTTTGTAAAGCCATGGTAACATCCCCCAGTTAGTTCCTGGCCGGGCGACCACTGTCGCTCGAGCCGTCACGGTCCGTCTCAACCTAGCGGTACCGTCGACCACAATGTACGCCTTCTGGGAAAGCCCCTTCCCCCGCCGTGCCGGCCTCGACGCCTAAGTACGGAGGCTTCGCGGAAGCGTGTTTTCCGGAAAGGAGTTCGGTTGATAGGGCTGAGCGCAACACGAGCAGGCCATTTTGCAGCAGTCGGCATCTTGACGATTGGAGTCTTGGCCGCCGGCTTGGTATCGAGTCCCCTGACCGCCTCGGCGGTCGACTCCCGCGACGCCACCCACGTGGTGCTCTTCGAGTCGGCCGGTTCGCAGACGGCGCACGTCACGTCGGCGCAAACCGTCGCAGCGTTTCTGCGTGAGCGCGGCATCGTTCCGAGTGCGCGCGATTACGTTCATCCCGGACTCGACACCGCACTGACCGACAACGAACTCATCGATTATTCGCCCGCAGTTCCGGTTCGGCTCGTCACCGCGTCGGGCAGCAAAACGATCGTCACCGCCGCCGAAGACGTCGGCGCGCTGCTTGAAGAACAAGGCGTTCATCTGGGTCCGCACGACGTCGTTCGTCCGTCGCTGGACGCACCGATCGTCGCGTACTCCACGATCAAGATCGCGCGCATCGTTACGTGGACGTCGGCCGAGCGCCGCCGCGTGAACGAAAGGACGATGCACGTCATCGACTTCTCGCTGCCGCCGGGCACTACGAAGATCTTGCGCCGCGGTCAGCCCGGAATCACCGAGTCTATGGTCGATTACACGCAAACGGACGGACGTCTGGACCGCCACGTGCTTCAGACGCGCGTTTTGCGCAGGCCACAGACTCGCGTGATCGCCGAAGGCGTCGGAACGTATGCGGCGATCGCCGATTTCGCCCGGCAGGGATTGCAAAAAACGTCGTACATTGCGGCGAGCGCGCTCGAAATGGTCGCAACGGCATACACCGCCGACTGCATCGGCTGCACGGGCTACACCGCCACGGGCTATCACGCCGGCCACGGAATCGTCGCGGTCGATCCGCGCGTGATTCCGCTCGGCAGCAAACTCTATATTCCGGGATACGGGTTTGCCATTGCGGGAGACACCGGCGGCGCGATCGTCGGAAACCGCATCGATCTGGGATTCGATTCGGTTGCCGATGCGCTGCAATTCGGGCGGCGTGCGGTGAAGGTCTACACGCTCCGATAAACGATCCCAAATCGCTGCTCGCCGAATCCGGCATCCGTCCGAAGAAGCGGTTCGGGCAGCATTTTCTCACGGATACCGCAGCGGCACGCCGCATCGCAGCACTGGTACGCGGCGCCGATCCCCAGGCGCCGGCGATTCTCGAAATCGGTCCCGGCACGGGGACGCTCACGCACGCACTGGTGCAGGCGGGGTGCGACGTCACCGCCATCGACGTCGACGAGGCGATGATCCGCATTCTCGAACGGCGCGGCGACTTGTCCGGCGCGCGCATCGTGCATGCCGATGCTTTGACCTTCGACTACGAAGACTTCGCGCGGGGCCGGCGCTGGTCGATGACCGGCAATTTGCCGTACAATATCGCAACGCCGCTGGTGATGCGCTTGGTCGAAATGCGCAACGGGCCCGACGCGATCGTCGTCATGGTGCAGAAAGAGGTCGCGCAGCGCTTTACGGCGGTTCCGGGAAATAAGAGTTACGGCAGCCTGAGCGTGGTAACGCAGTACGCGATGCGCATCCGCCGCGAGTTTACGCTGGGCCCCGGCGCGTTTTACCCCAAGCCCAAGATCGATTCGGCGGTCATTCGTCTGGAGCGCCGCGAGCGCCCGGCCGCGGACGTCTCGGACGAAGCCTGGTTTTTGCAGGTCGTGCGAGCGGCCTTCGCGTACCGCCGCAAAACGCTCGCGAACAGCCTATCGATCGCGATGGGTTTAAAACGCGCCGACGTGACGAAAGCCTTGAACGAGCTGCGGCTCGATCCGGAGATACGTGGAGAACAACTCGATCTCAGCGCCTTTGCGCACCTCGCCGATCGCCTCATCACCTGACGCATTTCCTTGGGCGTTGACCGTCGCGGCGATCGCCGGCATGCTCGGCGTGCTCGGCATCGTCATGATTGCGGGCATCGTGCAATTCTTGGTCGCTCACGGCGGCGATTTGAACGCGCTCAAGAGCGCGGCCCTGGGCATGTTCGGCATCTCGCTGCAGGCGATCGCCGAAATTGCCGTCTTGATCTACTTGGCCTTGGTCGTCCCGCAGCTGGCGCATACGAGCCTTGCCGGCCTGGGCTTTACCAAACTCGACGGACGATCGCTGCGCATCGTCGCCGGCGGCATCGTCGTGATGTTCTTGGTGCTCACGGTTGCCGGGTCCGCACTCAGCAACGAGCTGCACTTTAAATCCGAAGAGGAAGCGGTGCACGTTCTGCTCTCGCTGCACACGTGGCCGGAGAAATTCTGGTTCGTCATCATGGCGGCGGTGCTCGCACCGGTTTTCGAAGAGTCCGTCTTTCGGCTGTTTCTCTTCAATGCAATGCACCGCTGGTGGGGATTCTGGCCCGCGGCCGTGACGAGCTCGGTGCTGTTCGGCCTCGCGCACGCGCAGGCGCCGTTCGTGCCGCAGATGCTGATTGCCATCTGCTTGCCTCTGGCGCTGGGCGGCTTCGTCTTGTGCTGGGTCTATGCGACGACGCGCAACGCCTGGGCACCCATCCTCACGCACGGCGTCTGCAATTTAATTTCGTCGGTGCTCGTGATCGTCGCGCCGCAGCTGGCTAAGTAGCCGCAGGCGCGGCGGCCGTGCGCATCGGCGTGGACGCGTTCAACCTTGCGGCGGACCGGCGAGGCATGGGCCGCGTGGCGCGCACGACGCTGACCGCGCTCGCGCTCATACCCGGCGTTCATCCGGTACTTCTTGCGCGCGACGGCGCCGCAGAACGGTCCCTGTCGGCAGAGTTTGCGTTTGAAACGGCGGCGGCAAGGCGTATTTGGCGTGCGCATCTGGACGCGGTGTGGTTTCCGTGGAACGGCATGCGCTTTCGCCCGCACGCCCCCAGCGTGGTCACGATCTACGATGCGTTCGCCTTCACCTACCCAGCGCGCGGCACGATCGCCCGTTTGCGCGAGCAATCACCGATTCGCCGCGCGATTCGAAACGCGGGACGGATTCTTACGCTCTCGCATTGGAGCGCAGGCGAACTCGAGCGGCTCTTCGGCGTAAAGCCGGATCGGATCGACGTTTCGCCTCCGGGCCTCGATCCGTTCTGGCACGCCGTCGAACCGCCGCAGCGCGATCCGTACGTGCTTTTCGTCGGCGGTCCGGACGAACGAAAGAACGCCGCGATGTTGCTTGACGCTTACGACGGCGCGTTCGCGAAAGGCGGCCCCGTTCTCGTCATTGCCGGCGTGCTCAACGATCGCGACGAGCGCCGCCTGCGGCGGATGCGCGCGCGGTACGAGCGCGTCAGGCCCGACGACGCGGGCTTGCGCGAACTCTACTCGGGTGCGCTTGCCGTCGCGGTGCCGTCGCTTGCCGAAGGGTACGGACTGCCGGCCATCGAGGCAATGGCCTGCGGCGCACCCGTGATCGCATCCGATGCCTCGGCGCTTCCCGAAGCGTGCGGCGGAGCGGCTCTCCTGATCGCGCCGCGGGACGTTCGAGCGTGGAGCGACGCGCTATCCAAGTGCGCGGCGGATGCCGGTCTGCGCTCGGCCCTGCGGGCACGCGGATACGAACGCACCGCGCAACTAAAGAGCGATACGCTGGCTACTGCTCTGCTCGCGTCCGTTCGACGATTGCGCGAAGGCGCTCGATAAAGCGCGCCGGCGCGAAGTTCTCCGCATGCGCGCGCAGCCGCCGCGCATCGTAACGGGCGGCATCGAATCGTGACAGCGCCGCGGCCAGCGCATCGACCGAAGCGGAATCAAAGAACTCGCCGGTTTCACCCTCGATGATGGTTTCGAGCGCCCCGCCCGCGCGATAGGCGATCGTGGGACGCCCTGCGGCCGCGGCCTCGAGCGGAACGAGGCCGAAGTCTTCCTCGCCGGGCAGAATCGCGGCTCGCGCCGATCCCAGCAATTCGTCGAGCAGCGCGTCGTCGACGTATCCGAGCATCGTCGTCGTCGTTCCCCTCGCCAGTTCGCGCAGCTGCGGCTCGGCCGGTCCGGTACCGGCCACGAAAAGGCGTACGCCCGCGGTTTGCGCTGCCCGAATGGCCAAATCGATCCGTTTGTACGCGAGCAGCCTCGAGGCAATGATGAAATGGTCGCCGCCGCCGTGCCCCAGCGAGAATCGATCGACGTCGACGGGACAGTGCAGTACGTCGGCTTCCCGGCCGTAGTAGCGCGCGATCCGGTCGGCGACGTTGCGCGAATTCGCGACAAAACGCGTCGGGCGCTGCGCGGCACGTTTGTCCCACTCGACCAGACGCCGCACCATCGGACGCGCGAGCCGCCCAATCGTTTTTGAGCGTTTACCGCCTCCGGCCACGTACTGATCGTAATTGAACGTAAACCGGCTCACCGTGTTGATGTAACAGACGTGAACCGCTCCGGGCGGCACGATCACACCCTTCGCCCATGCGGTCGTCGAGCTGACGATCGTGTCGAACCCGGAGAAATCGAAGGCTTCAAAAGCGCGCGGATAGAGGGGAGCCAAGTACCGGAAGGTTCGATTGGCTCCCGGTATGCGCGCGAGGAACGACGTACGCACGCGCCGCGCGTCGACGAGATCGCCGGTTTGCACCGGATCGTAGAGTGCCGTGTACACGGGCGCTTCGGGGTACGCGTTCGCGATGTGGGCGAAGACTCGCTCGGCGCCCCCGCGCTGATTCAAATAGTCGTGAACGAGTGCAACGCGCACCGCTCGCCGTTACGGGGCCGTCGGCGTTCCGGCCTGCTGGACGCGCGGCAGCACGAGCGCGATCGTGGGCGAGCCCAGATAGCGCGCGGCGACCCGCTGCAGATCCGCCGAGTTCGTCGCCTGGATCGCGCGAACCACGTGCGTCCGATAATCGCCGGTGATGCCGGCCTTGGCAAAAACCGCGCCGAGCCACGCGCGATCTCCGAGCGACGCCGTGTCTTCAAGGAAACGGCCGGCCGCAAATGATTTCATCTCGGCCAGATCGCCGCTCAGCTTTGCATGCCCCAGCACGTTGACGACGGTAAGAGCCGTCGCGAAGGTGCGCGTCGGATCGCCCAACCCGCCGTCGATGTAGAACACGACGTTGGCTGGGCGCGTGTCGAAGTTGTAGAACGCGCCGACTCCGCGCTGTGCGGGCGACTGCGTCGCAAGGCCCGGCACGCCCGAAACATCCGCCAGCGTGCGTTGAATGAACGCCGTAAGCACGAGCATTGCGCCGAAGTCGCTGCTGCGCAGATCCGGCGCGGGATACTGCGCGACCAGCCACGGCACCGGAACGTCGCGGTGGGCGATCAACTGGCGGGACGTCGACGGCAGCGCGGGGGTTTGCGCCGCCACCGGCGGTGAAGCGCCGGGCGGAAGTGCGGCCGGCAGCGACGCATAGCGATCGCTTGCAACCGCGCCGACGTTGCCGACGGCGCTCACAATCGCGTCGCTTGCGCGATAGTGCGCGGTGAAAAATTGTTGGGCGTCGGCCGTACCGAACGTCGCAAGCGTTTCGGGCAACCCGTTGGGCGGCATGCCCGCATTGGAATCGGCGTAGAATGCGCGGTTGAGCATTTGAATGCCGACGTTGAGCGCGACGTGTTGATCTTCGTTGATGCGCGCGTTCAATGCTGCGCGCGCGGAGGCGAGCGTGGCGTCTCCGAAATCGGGTTTGGCGAGCGCTCGGCGAAAGAGGTCGAGTTGGCCGGCATACGTGCCGGCGACGCCCTCGAGATAGAAGCGCACGTCGCGCGGCTCGACGGTATATTCGATCGATCCGCCCGCGGCGTTGACCGCATCCCTCAGGGGACGTCCGTCGACCGGGGTTTGCAGTATCGCTTCGGCGACGAGCGCGGCCAAGCCGTTCTGGCGCGGCGTTTGCCGGTCGAGGCCCGCGGGCAGCAGCAACTCGGTGCCGACGATCTCTGCCGATGCATCCGGCTGCTCGACGACTGCCGCGCCGCGCGAGACGCCGGACGTTAAAAGCAGCAGCGCGGCGGCCAGCGCGATGCTCTTCATGACGTGGAGCCTGCGTGCGGCGTCAATTCCACAATCGCGGGATGCTGCAGATACTGGCGCACGATTTGCGCCACGTAACCGGGATCGAGCGACTCGGCCGCCCGCAAGTACTCGCCGGAGCGATCGCCCGGCGCGTACGTCGCGTTGCCTTCGGCCGCGT
>DASRDE010000058.1:0-20093 GCA_035652755.1 Vulcanimicrobiaceae bacterium
TCGATAACCTGGAGGATCAGGGGCTGCTTCGAACGTGGCTGCCGCGCACCGGAGCCCGTGCCTTGGTTACCACGCGCGATACCGCGTTAAGCAGCGACGTCGCGGCGATCCCTTTGGGCGTTTGGTCACCGGAGATTGCCGCCGCGTACTTGCATCGCGCAAGCGACCGTTCCGACCTGACCGAGCAAGACGCGCGCGCGATTGCCGAAGCGCTCGGTGCGCTCCCATTGGCGATGGCGCACGCCGCAGCCGCGCTGCGCGGAATGCGCACGATTGCACCGGGCCGTTACCTGCTGCGGATCAACGAGCAGCTCAAACAGGCTCCGCGCGGTGCCGATTATCCCCGTTCGGTTTTTGCAACCTTCCGCGAATCGATCGCGCACGCCGAGCAGCAGGCGCCCGGAGCGGCCGCCCTACTCTGCTTTGCCGCCTTATTCTCGCCCGATGCGATTCCCGAGGAGCTTCTTCATCAGGCCGCGGATCGTTGTCCCGAAGGTATGGTGCCGCTGGTACCGGGCCAGGACGCGCTCGATTTGCGTTCGGTGTTCGCGGACGAGTGGCTGTTGGAACAAGCGCTCGCGACACTCGATCGGCTCGGACTGCTCGCTTTTGCCGCGGAATCGCGCACCTACGCAATGCATCGCCTCGTGCAAATCGCTGCTCGCGACCTTCCTGCGGACCGGACGCCCTGGAGCGAATTTGCCATCTCGGCCGCGCAAGCGATCTTCCCAACCGTCGAATATGCAAGCTGGCCGCAATGCGATCGCGTCATCTCCCACGCGCGCAGCGCGCTGGAAAACCTCGCGCCCGGCAAGGAACCCGCGAATGCGCCCGATTTGGTGCGGCGGTGCGCCATCTATCTCTGGGCACGCGGAGCTTATGCCGAATCGGAGCGGTTCTGTCAACGCGCGCTGACGATGCTCGAGAACACGCTCGGGCCTGACGATCCGCAGGTCGGGCGTGCATTGAACAATTTAGCCGTCCTGTATATGGAACTCGGCCTCCACAAAGAAGCGAAGCCGCTGCTCACGCGCGCGCTGGCAATACGCGAGGCGTCGTTCGGACCGGATCACCGGGACGTTGCGCTCACGCTTCACAACCTCGGAATCGTCGCCTTCGAGCTGGGAGAGTACAGTGAGTCGGAAGTGCTGCAAAAGCGCGGGCTGGCGATTCGCGAAAAGGCGTTTCCGGAAGGTCATCCGGACATTCTGTGGGGCACGGTCGGGCTGGGCGTCCTCTACCGGAAAATGGGCCGCTATGAAGAGGCGGAATCGTTGCTCTCGCGCGTTCTGGCAATTCGCGAAGCTACGCTTGCGCCGAATCATCCCGATGTGGCCACGAGCCTCATGCACTTGGCCGAGGTGTATACCGACTCCAAGCGTCTGGCAGAAGCCGAACAGTTGTACTTGCGCGCCATCGCAATCTGGGAAGAGGCGCTGGGCCCCGAACATCCCGATTTGGCCGAAGGGCTCAAGGGCCTTTCAAACGTGTATCGCGACCAGGGTGACGCGGCAAAATCGTTGTCGTTGCTGCAGCGTTCCTTAGCGATTCGCGAGCGGACGCTCGGCCCCGACCATCCCGTCACGAAATCGACGCGCGAGGAGCTCGACCTTCTCACTGGAACGGAGATAACGTGAAAAAGTATCTTAGCCTCCTTGCGATTCTTTGTTTGGCCGCGCCTTTGCCGGGACGCACGCAAACCGCGACTCCGGCAGCATCGCCGGCGCCGCCGGCAGCAGCGGGCCCGATGGCGGCGGATACTTCCGAGACGGTCTCGGGCTTCACGCTAACGATTCCAAAGGAGTGGTCCGAGCGCCGCAGCGGCACGATGGTAATTCTCTCACCGCCCGAAAACGACGCGCAAATCGTCCTCGTTCCCGTAGGCGCGGCATCGAACGCACAAGACGCAATCGCAAAAGCTTGGCAGTCGTTCCAGCCGGGCTTTGCGCGAAAGGTCGAGACGACCGTCACCCCTCCCGCCCGCCAAGGATGGGATCGCATCGTCGCGCTCAATTACGTGACGTCGCCCGAAGAGCACGCCGTCGTACAAGCAACGGCTTTACTTGTAAAAGATCAATGGCTTGTCGCGATCGCGACCGGCTCGCTTTCGACCTTCGAAAAGCGCGGTGCCGCAGCGGGCCTGGTTTTTTCGAGCTTGCAACCGGCCGGACACGTTCGCGAATCTTTCGCCGGACGGACCGCACATCGCCTCACGCCCGCGCGCGTGGCCGAACTTCTTGCCTTCCTGAAAACGGGCATGCAGGAGCTCCACATTCCGGGCGTCGGCGTCGCGATGATCGATCACGGCAGAGTCGTTTACGAGGGCGGCGTGGGCGTGCGGCAACTTGGAACCTCGCAGCCCGTCGACAAGAACACGCTCTTCATGATCGCGTCGAACACCAAGGGATTGACGACGCTGATGCTCGCACGGCTGGTCGACCAAGGCAAACTGCGGTGGGACGAGCGCGTCACCGACGTCTATCCGTCGTTCCGTCTGGGCAGTGCCGCGACGACCGCGCGAATTCGCATCGAAGACCTCATATGCGCGTGTACGGGCGTTCCGCGAAAAGATTTCGACTGGATCCTGGGCACGACGCCGCAAACCGGGCCGGAAGAGACGTTCGTCCAACTCGCGCATACCGAACCCACCAGCAATTACGGCGAGGTCTTTCAGTACAGCAACACCATGGCCTCGGCCGCGGGATACATCGCCGGGCACATCGAGTATCCGAACCTGTCGCTCGGCGCCGCGTATGACAAGGCGATGCAAGCGCTCGTTTTCGATCCGCTCGGCATGACGCGGACGACCTTCGACATGCAGGCGGCGCTCGCAAGCGATCACGCGGCTCCGCACGGCCAGACGATCGACGGCGCAACACGGGTCGTGACCTCGCCGATAAACGAGATAGCGATTCCGTACCGGCCCGCCGGTGAGGCTTGGTCCACGCCGCACGATCTGATCAAGTACGTTCAAGACGAGATTACCGAAGGGGTGCTGCCGAACGGAACCCGCTTGATTTCCGCAAAGAACCTTCTTCAGCGCCGCGTGCACACGGTGCCGGTCGGCCGCGACGTGTGGTACGGCATGGGCCTGATGGACGACCGCAGTTACGGAATCAGCGTGATTCACCACGGCGGCGATTTAATCGGCTACCACAGCGACATTATCGCGATCCCGAGCGCGAAAGTGGGCGCAGTCATTCTCACGAATGCCGACACCGGCGTCGAACTTCGCGGACCGTTCCTGCGACGCATCCTCGAAGTGCTGTACGACGGCAGACCGGAGGCGGCCGAAGACGTCCGCACGCAGGCGGCAAATGATGCGCAGGCGATCGCCGCCGAACGCAAGCTCATGACGCTGCCTGCCGCGCCCGAATATGCTGCCCGGCTCGCTCCTTACTACACCAATGATGCGCTGGGACACATCGCGGTGCATCGCGGTCCGGGCGGCGTCGTATTCGATTTCGGGTTATGGAGCAGTTCGGTGGCGACGCGGGCCAACCCGGACGGCACGATCTCGTTCTTGACGGCGGACCCCGGGGTCGGCGGCTTCGAGTTCGTTATGCCGAAGGACGGCGGAGCGCAATTGACGACGCGCGACGGACAGCACCTGTACACTTATACCGCGGGCTTGGCCCACTCCAAGATGTGAAAATAGGGGACGCGCCGGTAGTGCTCTGCCTTCTCCGGTTCGCCCCCGCTGGGTGACGGCTCGTCAAAGTCGCGCAGGATCAGCCCCGCCTTTAAGAACGCACGCATGTACGTCGCCATGGGGCGATGCCAGTTGCGTACCCGGATCCCGTTCCACTCGACCCACACGGGGCGTTCGCTCAAATACTCGTCGATTGCAAAGCGGGCCACGCCGCCGCAATCGATCCAACCGCCCGGCATACCGGCGGTGTTAAAGCCGTTCAGGTTCGCGACCAGCAGCGTACCGCCGGGGCGAAGCGCTCGCGCCATGTTTGAGATCGCCGTTTCCACGTTGTCGATATCGACCAGCGTGAGATAGCTCACGACCAAATCGAACGCGCCCTCCCCGAAATCGAAGCGCTCGGCGCAATCCAGCCGGTAATCGCCCCGCGGATCCAGAAGCCGCGCGCGATCCAGGAGCGCCTGCGTCGGATCGATTCCGACCGTAGCGATGTCTTCCGCCTGCATCATCCGGCAAAACCGGCCTTCGCCGCAACCGACGTCGAGCGCGCGCGAAAAGCCGTGCCCTCGAATGCGCGCGAGCATCGGCGCGTCCAGAACGAACCGGCGGCCGAAATCGCCGCGTTCTCCCATCTGCGCGATCCATGCCTCGGCCGACCGGTCCCATCCGCCGGCGTGCGGCTGGGAAGCTTCGTCCATCGCTACTGCGCTTTGGGGTGGCCGAAAAACAGCACGTAGCCGTCGGGATCTTCCAGTTCGAAGCCCCGCAAACCGTCGTGCGTATCCTTGACGGCATCGCGCAACTGCGCCCCGCGCTCGTCGAATTCCGCGGCGAGGGCGTCAGGGTCGGCTGCATAAACGAACGCATCCCATCGCATCCACGGGTGCCGCTTGGCGTTGGGCACCGGCGCAACGTCCCGATCGGCCTTCACCAAGAGTTGCGCGCCGCCGCGGCGGATCACCGCAAAAAACGGATGCTCTTGCGGTTCCTGAAACGTCATTTCAAAGCCAAGTTTATCGCAGTAAAACTTCGCCGTGCGATCGACGTCGGTCACGATGAAGCAGGGCGAAATGGCCGATATCGTTTCCTCCGTCATGCGTCTTGCGATTCGCTAAAACAGAGGAGATAGCCGTCCGCGTCTTCGACGTAGAAGTCGACGCAGGCCCACGGGCGCTGCTCGAGCGGCTTGACGATGTTGGCTCCGCGATTCGTAAGTTCGTCGAACAGCGCTCGGGCGTTCGTTACGGAAACGTACGCGTCGAGGTGTTCGTCTTGCCCTTCGACCTTTCGACGCACGGGAAGCGGCGGGCCGTGCTTGAGGTGTATCGAGCACCCGTCGCGCGAAACGCTCGCGTAAAACGACTCGTAGGTGAAGTCGAGCGTGAAGCCGAGCTGCGTGCAATAGTATGCAGCTGCGCGATCGAGATCCTCGACGAGGAACTGCGGCGCGATGCCTGTGAGCCGAGCTGGGGCGTGCGTCGCGGTAGATATGTCCATCCGATTATCTCTCCGGACTGCGCGCTTCGATGGAGCGCGAACGCTTCCCGCCGTAAAAAGAAAAGCGGCGCGAAAACGCGCCGCGAAGGTTGCGCTAAGGCTGAGTCAGTGCGCGAGCGCCGGTGAGTTTTCGGTACGCAGGCGCAGTGCCAGCGCGGTGAACGACGTACCGGCGAAGACGAAGTTTACGCCGACGGCGAAACCGAGAAACCACACCGCTGAAGTCGGCCACTGCATCCACAGCAGCACGCCCAGCACGATTGAAAGCACGCCGGCGAAAGCGGCCCACCCGTATCCGGGGAGCTGCGACCATAACGCGTAGATGAACCGGAACGTGCCCGTGAAGATGAGATAGACGGCAAGCGTGAGCGTCACGACCAGTGCGCCCCCGACCGGATGCCCGATGAGGACGAAGCCCGCAAGCGCCTCGAGCAGACCGAAGAGCAGGTAGAGCACTACGTGACCGGCGCCGCGCGCACGGAATGCGGCGGCAAGTTGCAGCGCGCCCGCTGCGACCAGCATGATGCCCAGTGCGGAAACGGACGCAAGCGTCGCGATTTGTTCGTATACGATCGCAAACACGCCGAGCGCGATTAGTCCCAGCCCCAGAGCGAGGAACCAGCCCCACTCCTTGCGGATCGTGTCGACGGTCTCGTTGAATTGGCTGATGATCGAAGTCATCGTCCCGACCTCCCTTAAAGGATGCCTCCATTTTGATACCGGCGAGCGCAGGAGCTGAGACCGTCGCGAGAACGCCGTTCTCATCCGCCTCCGCGGAGGCTGCCGTGCAATTTATGGTATAGTTATATCATAACTGATAGACTTGTCAAGTATGATTAGTTGGGGTATACTGAGCCTATGAAACGCGAGTCCGAGGCGAACGGTCAGGCCGCCGAACGCGAGCCTCGAGGGGCCCGGCGTAAGCGCGAAACGCGAAGACGTCTGCTGGAAGCCGCATTTAGGCTGGTAGCCGAGCGCGGGATCGATGCCGTGGCCGTAAATGAAATCACCGAGGCGGCCGACGTCGGCTTCGGCTCCTTTTACAACCATTTCGAGTCGAAGGAGTCGATCTATTCGGCGGTCGTCGAGTGGCTGTTCGAGGATTTTGCCGACTGGCTCGACCGATTGCTCGCCGACGTTTCGGATCCGGCCCGGGTGCTTTCGGGTTCCGTGCGATATACGATGCTGCGCGCGCAGCGCGAACCGCTGTGGGGGCGTTTTCTCGTACGCGAAGGGTTCTCGGTCCGCACCGTTTATCACGGGCTTGGACGAAGGCTGCTGCGTGATATCCGCGCGGGAATCGCCGCCGAACGTTTCTCGAGCAGCGATTCGTTCATGAGCTTCATCGCCGTCGCCGGCACAGTACTCGCCGCACTTTCCGCGTCGTCCATCGATCTGGGCGGCGAGTTCAGCACAAAGGGTCTGCCGGAACGCACCGCCGCGGTCGTGCTGCGCACGCTCGGCATAGAGCCGGGGGAGGCCGATGCCATCGCCGCAGAAGCACTGCCCGAATGATCGCCTCATCTCCGCCGGCGCCGCCCACAGTCGCACAGATTCTCGTGCGCATGAATGCGAGAGTTTCGGCCATTCGCACGTATCAGGTGCCGGTCGTCATCGATGCTCGGCTGCGCAAGATCGTCACCATACCCGTCTCTCTGACGGGCACGGAGTATTTTGCCGCACCCGACCGGTACTCGCTCCACATGAATACGGTTCCGGCTATCGCCAAATCGTTCAAGAACCTCATCGCGTCGCTCGGCTCGCCCGTGACCTGGCCGCAAACCTATGCCATCACGGAAACTCCGGCATCCGTTACCGCCTTGCGGCCGATATACGAACTGCGCGGCGTGCCAAGGCATCCGGGCAACGTCGACCACGTGCTGCTCGACGTCGACGCGAGCACGTTTGCGCCGGTCGAAGTGCGATGGTTTTACCGTAACGGGGCGACCATCGCCATGACGGTGAACGAACAATTGGTGGACGGCACATACCCGCTTCCTTCGAGCGAAACGCTGAACGTGGCGTTTCCGGAGTACCGCGGAACGGCAGTCATCCATTACGGGCACTACTCGATCAATCAACCATTGCCGCAAGACGCGTTCGACACCGAACACCCTTAAAGATAGGTCGCAATGAAGCAGCGTTCGATATCGCCCCTTCTTTTCGCGCTGGCTGCGCCCTTGATGGGTGCGGCGCCCGCACCCAACTATGCGGAGATGATGAAGGCTCTACACGTTCCGGGGATGGTGGTCGTCGTGGCCGAGCGCGGAAGCATCGTCAGCAACGATGCATACGGCGTCAAGAACCTCAAGACGCAGCAGCCGGTCGACGTCCACACGCGGTTTGAGATCGGCTCGATCACCAAGCAGTTCACTGCCGCCGCCATCCTGCAACTCAAGGAACGGGGCCTGCTATCGCTGGACGACCGCCTCTCCAAGTACGTTCCGCAGTACAGCGCCGGCAGCCGAATCACGCTGCGCGACATGCTTCTGCAAATCAGCGGCATTCCTAATTACACCGACACGAAAGCGTTCGGAAAGCTCATCGTCAAGCAAAACGGCACGTACGTTCTGGCCAAGCCCGGCGACGTCGCCGGCGTGCTTGCACTCATCGAACACCAGCGGCTGGATTTTGCGCCGGGGTCGAAATGGGAGTACAGCAACTCGAACTACTTTCTGCTCGGGCACGTCGTCGAGCTGGTTGCGCATCAGCCCTGGAGCGCCTACATACGCGAGCACATCTTCAATCCGGCCGGGATGTCCGAATCGGGATTCATGGAGGACGAGGCTGCGTTCCCCGATATGGCGACCGGTTACGCCGACGATAAAGGCGTTCCGACGCCCGCGGGGTCGTTCCGAGGATGGGCCGGCGGCGCGGGGGCGATCGTGTCGACGGGCACCGATCTCGCCAAATGGGACGACGCTCTTGCGTCCGGAAAGATCGTATCCGCGGACGACCTGCAGCTCATGATGGCGCCCGGCTTCTTACCAGCCATCGGGAACGGGCACTACGGCTTCGGATGGGTGATCGATACCTACGATGGTCAGCCGCGCGTTTGGCACAACGGCGGAACGCTCGGATTCAACTCGAGCAATCAGCTCTACCCGGCCACGCATCAAGCGATCGTCGTGCTGACCAATAGCGGCGCCGGAGCGGATACGCTTGCTGACCGAACGTTCGACGCGCTGCATCCCGATCTGGCCGCGGCGCAGAATACGCCCGCTTCCGGTGAAGATCCGGCCATCACCGCTCGAGCAAAAGCGATTTGGGCGCAATTTGCCGCCGGAACTCCCGATCGTTCGCAGTTTGACGACAAGATGAACAAGGCGCTCACGCCCGATCTGGTGGCTCAAGCCAAGCAATTTGCGACGCTCGGACCTGCGACATCGTGGGTGTACACGGGCCGAAAATCGCAGGCCGGAGTGACGACGTACGTTTACCGCGTCGCCTTTTCGTCGGGCACGCGCCTTAACGTCTACATGAGCGTCGATGCGGACGGCAAGATCGGCGGATATCTCGCCACGCCGTAATTTACGCTCTGCGCAACCGGTTCGAAAAGCGGGTCGATAGCAAGAAGCAATAGGCCCGGTTCGCGGGTCCGGACTGCCGCGTGCATATGCTCGGCGGCTTCGAAGATCCGGCCGCTTCCGATTGCCGCGAGCGCGCGCAGCGTCCGGTGCCCAGCGAGCATTGCGATCTCGGCGGAAAACCGGCGGTAGCGGAACATTTCGTGGCGCTTGCCGGCAAGGTATCCGCGAAAGGCGGCAAGCAACGGCGCCGGACCCGTGTGCGCCATTTCATCGAGCAGCGCCGATGCCTCGTCGTAGCGGCGCATCGCGCAGAGCGTGCGCAGCGCGTATTGCCGTGCAAAGGCGTTCTCGCGGTCGATTTCGAGCGCGTCCTCGAAATGCACCCATGCCGCATCGAAACGCCGCGCGTAATAATGCATGATGCCGAGCACGGCCGTGCAATCCGGCGAAGCGGGACCGAGGTACACCGCTTCGGCCGCATGCGCGAGCGCTTCATCGAACTGCTTTTCCGCCAACGCAGACCACGCCAGCGCAATGTGCGCGCGCGGCGAATGCGGCGCCCGTGCGAGCGCATGACGTGCCGCGTCGGCAGCGCCGGCCGCATCTGCGTCGGAAAACAAGCGCACGCCGCTGAGGACGGCGTGCGCGTCGCGAGCGCCCGCATCATCCTCGAGCGCGCGTTCGATGAAGCTGCGAGCCTTTGCAAAGGCGCTTGACGAATTAAGGAACAGCAACTGGCCCGCCGCCAAATATGCCTCGGCAGCTCCGGTGAGCGCATAACCGGAGGCGGGCTCTTCCTTGAGCGCGAGCTCGAAGAGCTCGATGGCGGCCGAAAGCGACGCGGCCGTCGTCGAAGCGCGATACGACATCGCTCGCCGATAGTAGCGAAAGCTTTGCGTGGAAACATCCGGGGGCGCCGGTGAGTCCTGGACGACCGCTTCCTGCACGAATTGGTAGCCTTCACCGGGAATTGCCTTCACGTACGGACGCTCGGGGTCGTACGCGGCGAGCAATTTGCGAAGCCGGTAAATCGACTGCGTGAGCGCGGCATCGGTTCCGTCGTCGTTGCGCCAGACCGCGCGCAGGATTTCGTCTTTGGAGACTGCGGACTCCGCGCGCGACGCGAGCAAGGCCAGCAGATCGAATTCCCGCGCCGCGACCGGAACGTGCGAGGTCCCGTACCGCAAACTGCGGCTTCCTCGATCGAGCACGAACCGGCCGAAAACGATGCTCATTTGCGCATTCAACGAGTGCGGCGAAGGTCATGTGACGGGGCGGAGAGCTCGCGCCCTCCGCCCCTGGTTCCGTGCTCCTACTTGGTCGCTATGGTTGCTAGAGCCGGCGCTGCAGATAGAACTGAATGTTCGTCCCCGCATTGTACGGCGATTGGAACGGGCCGTTTGCGAACGAGCCCAGGTAGTTGTCGCGGAATCCGGACAGCCACGTCAGCGAGCCCGGATATGCCGCCGCGAAAGTGCCGGTCTGCGGGCCGGAGATACCCGTCGCAACAGGTTGATACTGCTGATTCGGATACCAGAGACCGTAGTGGTTGTTGAAGACGTTGGCGACATATGCGCCGACCGTCCACGGCGATCCCGGCGGTGAGTACTCGAGATCGAGATCCAGCGCTCCGTGCGCTTTCGTCAATGCGTTGCCCGGAAGCGCCGGCTCGTTAAAGCCGCGGCTGGCCGCGACATTCGGCGAGAGGTAATTGCCCGGGTTGGCCGGATCGACGAAGAACGCCGCGTTATACGGGAAGCCCGGTCCGTTCGGTCCGCCCAGCGGCGTCGCGGCGCCGAAGTTGGTCTCCGGAATCCAGGTGTACGCACCATTTACCGCTGCGTACGTCTGCGAACCGACGCCGACCGGGAAGCCGCCGTCAAACGAGAAGATCGGATTGATCCGCCATCCGTTTGCGGTCTTGTACGTCAATCCCAACCGGCCTTGGAACGGCGGCAGGAATGCGCTGCGATAGAGCTGGCCCGCATTGAACTCGTACGAGAACAATACCGGCAGCGTATCGTTGGCGTAGTTCGTCCCTCCCAGGCCGACCGGCGGCGAGGACGAGAACTCCGCGATGTAGTTCAGCGTCAAGAAGCCGCTGAAGCCCGTCGGACGATCCGGCGAGGTGAGCATGAACTCCAAACCGGACGTTTTCTCGACGCCGTTGGCGCGAGTCGAAAACACGGCGGCGGACGTTTGTCCGGTCACCGGGTTCGGAGGCCCGTTGGCAATCAGCGTATTTTCCTCGACGTTGTAGCCGCGCCGATCGAAGCCCGTGAGCTTCAGCCCGAAACCGCTGAACGTGCCGCGAGCGACTTGGTGCGACCACTGGAGATCCCAGTTGTTGTACGTGGGTGGTCCGAAGCCGCCCAAATCCGGCGCGTCGCCGAATTGATCGCCGGCCCAGTAGAGTGCATCCGCGTAATTCGCGCACTGCCACTGATGGCCGAGCGGACCCGACGTCGCGGGGAAGTTGGTGTTCCAGCCGCTGCCGCACCCGGGATTTGCCGCGCTGTCTTTTGCCGGCAGTTGCAGGAACCACGACGGGAAGTTGGAGAGGTTGAACGGCGTCCCGGCCGTCTGCGCAAAGAAGAACTCGACGGAACGCCCGTACGAGAACCGCAATGCATCATTCGCGCCGACTTGATACGACGCCGCGAAACGAGGCTGCAGAATGCGCGGCCGCAGGAAGTCGTTGCCGAGCGAGCTCGGAGCGACGTCCGACGGGTTTGCCAAACCGGTTGCCAGCGTGTTGAACGGGTTGCGTCCCCAATCCAGGTTGTCGGCGTCCAAGCGCAGACCGTAGTCCAGATGGAGGCGCGGGTTGACCGTCCACTGATCGCGCAACCCTATCCCCGATTCGTGGAAGATCGCGTGGTTGTAGTCGATTCCCATCGTCGGAATTCTCGGGAACGACGACAAGCCGTTCCAGAGCCCGTGCGTGACCATGTAGTTGTAGACATAGCACGAACCGGCGCTTCCGGTCGTCACCAGCGTTTGGCATGGATTGGACGGCCCCGTGGGCTGCCCGTATCCCGACGCGTTTGCCGGCAAGTAGAAGTCGTCTACCGTCGGTTCGTTCGACAAGTACAGGCCGGGGATGAAAAAGCCCGACGTGAAGCCGAACGTGTTGAGCGCGGTCGTCGCGCCGTTCTGGTTCCAGCGCGGCAGATCGTCCTCGTACCGCAGCGCGAGCGTCGTCGTGTGATTCTGTCCGAACTGATGCGTCAGATCGGCCTCACCGAAAACGCGCTGGCCGCCGAGTTGCACGATCGCCGGCGAGTTGTTGCCGGTGAGCAAGTTCTCGCCGATCGTCTGGTTGTAGAAGTTCGCCCAATTCAGGCTCAGGAACGTCGTGGGATTGATGTTCCACGTGTAGCCGATCTTGTTGAAGGTCAGCGGCGTGGTGTTCACTTGTTCGGGTGCCGACGGTGCAACGTTGGTTGCCGGCGTTCCGCCCAGCAGCCACACCTCGTTTTGATACTGCTGAAGTCCGGACATGGCGGAGTTGCCGGGGAACATCCCGACCCACGACAGGTACGAGAGCGGATTGTACGGGTAGTACGAAGCGCCCGCCAAGCCGCCGTAGTTGCCGTATTGGCGTTCGTTCGAATTGCGCAGCAGCCACTGCAGCGACATGTTGTTGTTGTGGCCGAAGCGGAAGACGAAGTTGTTCTGGATGTCGTCGTGATCGATACGGCTGAAGCCATAATACTGGCCGATCGTCGCGGCGTCCGCGCCGAACGGAGAGTACTGCGGAACGGCCCGCGAACCGTCATACGACAGGTAGTCCGAGAAGCGGTTGTTGGGCGTGGCCCACGCGTAGTTGAAGTCGAACTTGTGGCCGTAGAACGGCTCGTCGACTTGCGCCGCCAGCAGGCCGGATGCGGGATACGTTCCGCGCGGGGGAACGATGTTGATCACGCCGGCGCCGATGTTGCCTTGCGTGGCATCGCCCGAGCCGGAAACGACCTGCAGCGAACCGCCCGAACCGCCTGCCAGGTTGTTCAAGTAGCCGCCGCCGCCGAAGGCGCCGCCGGCACCGTTGCCGTCGAAGAACGGAATCGTGAAGTTCACGCCGTCGTACTGGTAGCCGAGTTCGACATTGAGCGAACCGCGCACGGTGACGTTTCCTTGCGAGTCGAGCACTGCACCCGGAGCAGCGAGGATGAGGTTCTGCTCGTTGCTCGAGGTCGGGTTGCCGAGCGCTTCGGAGATGCGCTGACCGCTGATAGTCGTTACGTCCTGCGTCTGCGTGGGCTGAAACGCCCCGTTACGCGCGCGCGAGACGGCGTGACCGATCACCCGCAGCGAGTTCATTCGAATCGTGCCGACGCTGTCGGTTTCGTCGCCGAAGACGACGACGCCGGGCTGGGAGATTGAGTCGTAGCCGGTCTTCGTGAAAGACACGGTATACGTGTCGGCCGGAAGGCCGAGCAGCGTGAAGTGGCCGCCCGAGTCGGTCGTTCCGTTGAACGAACCGGACGGCGAAAGGGCCGAGACGCGAACGTCGGCCAATGGTTTGCCGGTTGTTTCGTCGATGACGGAGCCGGTCAGGTTTCCCTGGACTCCGCCCGCAGCGAATGACGGCGATGCCGATACGAACACCATCGACAGCATAAATGCTATCGACAATGCCAAGGCAAGCGCACCGCGCTTGCCGCGAGGAGCTCGTGTCATATAGTTCTCCATTCAAGTCGTCAGACTCGAAACGGAGCGGCGAATTCTATCCTTGTTGCGAACGCGCCGCGGCCCGCACGGTCTGCGTGACACATTATGTCACTCAGCCGCGCCGCGCGCTTGACGAAAGCTCACGGCCCCTAACGAAAGATAACTACTGCGCTGCTATTCGCCGTCGAAATATTCGAGCGCAGGCGATGCGCGCACGATCCGGCGCGCTTGCCCGTGCGCGAGCGGCACCTCGGTTTCGATCAAATACTTATCCGAATCCGGATAGTAGCACGTCTCGATCTCTTCGGTACGCGAGAGGAGCATGACGGTTGCCGGCGCGCTGCCGTCGTTAAGGAGCTGGTGCGCGCCGTTCGCGCCCACCGGCAGCGCGATGAAGTCGCCCTTGCGGCATCGCACGGTGCCGAAAGGCGTCCGCACGCTCGGTTCGCCGTCGATCACGAAAAAGAGTTCTTCTTCACGAGCATGGCCGTGCATCGGGCAAAACCGGTGGCCGGGGTCGAGTGTGCTCACGCGATACCCGAGCTTTCGAGCTCCGATGACGAAACCGACCTCCGCGTCGCGGCACCGGTACACTGCCGGAAGCCCTTCGCGATCGTCGCGATACGGCGCAAATTCGAGCTCGTCCAGGTTGATGCGGTGCGTCCGGACCCCGGCGCACGCAAAGACTGCGCTGTAAAGTACGTCGTACGCACCGTCGAAGACGGGATAACCGTACGCGGGAAAAACTGCCCGCGGGTAGCGCTGCATCAAGCGGCGCAGACTCAAGGCGGCACGCTCAACGTCGGTGTACTCCCCGGCGCTCCGCATCGAGAGGCCGCCGGCCGGTGCGCCCCGCAGCGCGTCGCCGCAAAAAATTGCGCCTTCGCTTGCAAGGTGCAGCGCAAAACGAACCGGCGCGCCCTGATCCGCCAGCTCGATTGCGTTCAAGTGCGGCAGAATCTCCTCACGATCGCCGGCCGCCGTGACGACTTGCGCGCCAAATGTTTGAGCAAGCGTCCGCGCATGCGGTTCGCGCTCGGCCGTCAGCACGGCGATCTTGGCGACGGGTCCAAGCGAGGCGAGCGCCTTGCGATCGTCCCCAGCTAACGGCAGCGGATCGATGACCGCGTTTCCGGCGCTCGTGCATGCCAAATAGGCATTTGCCGAAAGGCCGGTCTCGCGGTGCTCCGCCGACCACAGGTAAACCGCCGGAATATTCGTACGCGTCAGCACAGACGCCGATTACTCGCGCGCTCCGGACGGAGCCTCCCCCAACCGGCGCGAAAGCGGCCGTCGTGCCCGAACTCCCCGACGTATGCGCTTACTTGCAGGCGCTCGACGATCGCATCGCCGGCCGGGTTCTGGAACGGGTCCGGGTGCACAATCCTTTTCTGCTGCGGACCGCGCAGCCTCCCCTCAGCGACGCCGAAGGCCGCACAGTGCAGCGGCTGCGGCGCATCGGCAAACGCATCGCGATCGGCTTGGAAGGCGACCTCTGGCTCGCGATCCATTTAATGATCGCGGGACGGCTGCATTGGCGGCCGGCCGGAGCAAAGCTCGGCCATCGAACGCAGCTGGCTGCTTTCGATTTCGCCGAGGGGTCGCTCGTGTTGACCGAGGCGGGCGGAAAGCGGCGCGCGTCGCTGCACGTCGTCGCGGGCGAAGATGCGTTGGAACGCATGAACCCCGGCGGCGTGGACGTCATGACGTGCGACGAGAGCACGTTCGACCGCGCCCTGCGCGCGGAGAATCGCACGCTCAAACGCGCGCTCACGGATCCCCGCGTCGTCGACGGGATCGGCAATGCCTATTCGGATGAAATCCTTCACGCCGCGCGCCTATCACCGATCGCGCAGACGCGCAAACTGACCGGCGGCGAGATGAAGCGGCTGTATGACGCGACTCGTGAAACGCTCGCTGTGTGGATCGCGCGCCTCGAGAACGAAGCGCGCGAGGCATTTCCCGAACACGTGACTGCTTTTCGCAAGGAGATGGCCGTGCACGGCCGGTACGGCAAGCCGTGCCCGGACTGCGGCAATACCGTGCTGCGCATCCGCTATGCCGACAACGAAACCAACTACTGCGCGCACTGTCAGACCGGCGGAAAAGTGCTCGCCGATCGGGGTCTTTCGCGCCTGCTCGGCTCGGATTGGCCGCGAACGCTCGAAGAGTTGGAGGAGCTGCATGCCGGCTGACGTAGCGGATTTTAATGGAGGTCACCCTATGCGCATGACGTTTTTTGCTTTGCTGCTCGCATTCTCTGCCGCTCCGGCCGCGGCCGCTCCGCCGGCCGGGGGACCCGTCGATACCGTCTATCGATTCATGTCGGCCCTCAATAAAAACGACGCGAAAACCGCGCTCGCCCTGTGCGAGGCCTCGGCGTCGATCCTCGACGAGTTTCCGCCGCACGAATGGCAAGGCACGAACACATGCGGCCGATGGCTCGATGCGTATGTGGCGTACGACAAGGCGCAGGGAATCTCGAATGAATACGTCGCTCTGCGCCGTCCGCTGCACGCCGACGTCACGGGCGATCGCGCTTACACCGTCTTTCCCGCCTTGTATACGTACGTGCAGCACGGCGCACGCGTGCGCGAACCGGCGGTGTTCACGGTTGCGCTGCGTCTGACGCGCAGCGGATGGCGAATCACGGGCTGGGCGTGGGCGAAAGAGTAACCTCCGCGCCGGCTGAAACCGTCGGCCCCGCCGCCTTCGGTTACCGGCAAGAGCTCTCGCGCGTCCTTTCGCTCTTCGACAATTTTTCGGTCGCATTCAGCTACCTGAGCCCAATGGTGGGCATCTACTCGCTGTACACCCTCGGGTTGGGAACGGGCGGACCGCGCTATCTCTGGACGATGCCGGTGGTTGTCGCGTGCATGATGCTGGTAGCATGCGTGTTCGGCGAGCTCGCCTCGCAATATCCGCTCTCCGGCGCGCTCTACCAATACGGCAAGTACAACGTCGGCCCGCGCTACGGCTGGTTCGTGGGATGGATATACGGCTTCGCGCTGCTCGCCACGGTGGCGTCCGTCGATTCCGGGGCGGTTCCCTACGTCACCGCCTTGGCAAATACGATCTTCAAGACGCACGTCAATCCTGCGGCAAACCTGACGATCTTCATCGTCGCGGGCTCGATCATCGTTCTTTCGACCATATTGAACAGCGTCGGGGCAAAGATCATGGGGCGCGTCGCGCGTTTCGGCGTGTATGTCGAAAGCATCGGTACGTTCGGCGTCTTTGCCGCTTTGGCGATCGCGGGCTTCCATCGGGGATTGGGCTTTCTCTTCAGCACGCAGGGCGTCGAATACGCCCGGCACAACCCGCTGAATTTGGACTTCGGCGGCAGCTGGATCGCAGCGGCACTGGTGGCAATCCTCGCGAACGTCTACATCTTCTACGGATTTGAATCGGCCGGCGACATCTCCGAAGAGACGCTCGACGCGCAGCGCCAGGTCCCCAAAGCGATGCGCAACGCGCTGCTGTACGGCGGAATCGCGTCATTCGTCCTCGTGATGGGGTTGCTGCTGGCCACGCCCGCCTCGGGCATCGGACCGGTCGTCAGCGGCGGCGTCAATGCGATTCTGGCCTCGCTGCCGCCATGGCTGCAAACGTTTTTTCTGGTAATGGTCATCGTCGCGTTCTTCAGTTGCGGCACCGCGGTACAAGGTGCGGGCGCGCGCGTCGCCTATGCGCTGGCGCGAGATAACGCGCTTCCCTTGAGCGAACGGCTGAGGACGATTTCTGCGCGTCACCGCACGCCCGTGAATGCAATCCTGGTCGGAGCCGTCGTGCCGTTTCTGTTCTTGCTGCTGGTCCTGATCAATCCGAGCAAGAACGTGCACGTGCTCTGGTTCGACTATCCCGCGAACGTCACGGCCCTATACGCGCTGGTTTCCTTTGCGACGTCCGGTATCTACCTCGCGTTCTTCCTGACCGTGCTGGGCGCGCTAATCGCACGCCTGCGCGGCTGGAGGCCCAGCGGCGTCTACACGCTCGGCAAGTGGGGGTATCCCATCACGATCGGCGGCGCGCTCTATCTGCTGCTGATGCTGTTGAACATCATCTGGCCGGGGCCGCTGAGCGGCGGCCGCGCGGTATTCAATTACGGATGGGTCACGCTGCTCGTGATGCTCGCCATCGTCGCAGCGGGCGCGATTTATGACAATCTACGTACGCATCGCGTCGGATGACGCAGACTTCGCGGAGTTTCGCGAGCTGGTCGTCGAGTACGATACCAGCCTCGACGCGGATCTACGGCATGCCGACCTCAAAAGCCATCTTGACGAGATTCCGGCCGCCTACCAGGCTCCGAGCGCGGCGTTCGTTGCGCGCGCCGGCGGAGTGCCGGCCGGCTGCGTCGGCTTCCAGGCGCTGGACGAACGCACGATCGTCGTCAAGAAGTTGTACGTGCGGCCTTCCGCGCGCGGCCTGGGCGTGGCCAAAATGCTGCTCGGCACGCTGCTCGATACCGCGCGGCAGCGCGGTTTCCGGCGCGCGGTTCTCGATACCGAGCGCCACCGTCTGAACGCAGCGTACAATCTTTACGTGTCGTTCGGATTTACCGAATGCGAGCCGTACGGCGACGTCGACTATCGCTGCCCGACGTACATGCAGCTCGCGCTCTAGCCGTCCGGCTAAGCGCGCTCGAAGCGAAACCATGAATCTTTTCTGAACGCAACTCTCCGCGGCGCTCATCATTTTTTCAAAAGCGCACGCTATAACTGCGCCATGCAATCAATCATTCGAGGAGATTCCATGCGCAGTACGTTCTTACAAGCAGCACTCTTAGCGGCGGCGGCAAGCCTCGCCGCGTGCGGCGGCGGCGGAAGCGGCTCGACCGGCGGCTACGGCAACCCGCCCGTCGTCAATCCGACCAGCGCGCCCACGACCGCGCCTTCGTCGTCGCCCGGTTCGCAGAACCCCGGCGATACCAAACAGGCACAGATCGGCGGCGGCACGGCGCTCGTCGACGCATCGTCGGGACTCGCACTCTACACGTTCGACGGCGACACGACGGCGAATCAATCGTCCTGCACCGGCGGCTGCCTGATCGTCTGGCCCGCGCACGCCGCATCATCCGGTGAGAGCGCGACGGGCAACTTCACGATCTTCAAACGGGCCGACAACGGCAGCCTGCAGTGGGCATACAAAGGCAAGCCGCTCTATACGTTCGCTTCCGACACGCCTTCGGCCAACGGCACCGGCGACGGCGTGCAGGGCTTCCACATCGCTCGCCCCTAGCTAGTGACCCATCTCGTGCGCGTGGCAGTGGTGCTCCATCGGATGGCGCCGGTCGAGCCACCACAGCCACGACGCAAGAGCCAGCGCACCAACGTTGAGATAGAACGTATAGTTCAGCGAAAATTGCGTGAGATGCACGCGTACGTTCGCGTCGCGGACCGGCACGAGATGCAGCGCGTTAAAAGCCAGATCCATGAGAATGGCCGCAAGGACCATCGACGCGTACAACACGCCGGCGATGTACGCCGCAGGCTTGAGTCCATAGTACTTACGGTAGACGTCGAGCAGCGGCAGCACGATGAGATCGCCGTACAGGAACGCAAGGACGCCGCCGAAGGAAACGCCGCCGCTCCACAGCACTGCCGCCATGGGCACGTTTCCGATGGAACAGACGAACGTGACGACGGCAACGAGCGGCCCGATGAGCGCGCTCGAGACGATTTGCACCGGCAGGGCGGCTCCGCCCAGAAACAGCTTGCTCCACGCCCAATCCGGCACGAATGCCGCCAGAACGCCGGCGATGGCAAAGCCGGCTGTCAAATCCTTCCACAGCATCGACCAGTCCATCGCGAAGTTTTGCGCGACGACCACAGGCGTTTGCGGATTGCGCAGCTTCTCCCAAAGCGTTGCGCCCGTTACGACGTTGTCGCCGTGCTCGTGCCCTGAAATTTCATCGACGTGGCTTCGAGCCTGCTCGACCAACCGCGACGGGTACGTCGCTTTGACGATGGCGGCCATAATCGCCACGAGCAGCACGCCCCCGACCCACTCGCCGGCGGTAAATTGCCAGCCCATGAGCAGGTAGAGAATTAGCCCGAGTTCGATCACCAGGTTCGTGGACGAAAAGAGAAAGGCCAGCGACGGCGTGAGCGCTGCCCCCTTTTTGAACAGCGTCTTGCTCAGCGCGGCCGCTGCATACGAGCAGCTCGAACTTGCCGCGCCGTACGCCGTTGCTAGGGCGATCTCGCGGGCGCCGTCCCGGCCCAGTGCGGTTTGCATGCGCTGTTTCGAAACGACGGCCTGCACGACGCCGGACAGGACGAAACCCAGAATCAAACTCCACCACACTTGCCAGGCCATGCCGACGGCAAGGAGGACGGCCTCGAGTACGCGATCCAGGAAGCTCACTTGGCCGAAATCCTGACCTGAGCGAACGCCGATCGACCGAATTGTTCGGGCGCGTTCACCAAGTAGGCGTGGGCGCCGGGCCACAAAAACGTTCCTGGCGTGACCGACCGTGCCAGGTAATGGAAGGCGTAGACTCCCGGTTCCAGATGCTGCGCGAACGCGACGATCTTGTCGGCGTAAATGCGCTGGTAGTCGATCTGCCAGTCCGCGGCCAGCGGCTGATAGTACGCCGCGGTCGTTTGAAACGACGTGTCGAACGCCTCGAATCCCGCCGGCAACGGATCCTGCACGATCACGCGATCGACCGAGTGATCCGCAATCACGCGCACCTCGACGTCGTACACGTTGCCGGCCGGGACGTCGAACGGAGC
>DASRDE010000059.1:0-13535 GCA_035652755.1 Vulcanimicrobiaceae bacterium
AATAGAGCAGGATTCCAATCGCCACCGCATTGAGCGCGCCGATGGTGTTGGGAGAGATGTTGCGCATGCGCGCAATCGGCAAACCCAAAAAGATCGTCAAGCCGGCGATCGCTCCCAGCAGAACCGTCAGTCCGAATGAAAGGGACCGTTTGGGCTGTCCAAAGCTGGGCATCCGCGCGCGCATCGCAGCGTTCATCGCGGCGGCCGCATCCGGCGTCCCCTCGTAATGGATCGTCGTTACCAGCCCGTCGGGCATGCCCATGTCGTCTTCGGTGTGATCGAGCACGTGGCAATGCACCAGCCAGTTCCCGGGCGCCTGATTGGCGTCGATGAGGACGTCGGCACGCTGCCCGGGCCCGAGCATGAGCGTATCTTCAACGTCGCGATAGTTTAGCGGCGCAGCGTCACGCGCGAGCACGAGTTGGTAATGCCCGTGCGTATGCATTGTATGGAAGTTCTCGCCGGAAATGTTGATCCACCGGATGCGCACGCGCTGGCCCTTGCGAACGGCGATCGGCGTGGTCGCGGGATACTCTTTGCCGTTGAGCGTGAAATGATTCTCGCTCAAACTCTGGATCGCCCACGACGAGATTACCTCGACGTAGTCGCGGTCCGCGCGCTCGGCCGCAGACGGATGCGACGGAAGCACAACGATCGCCCCGTAGAGCCCGCTGTTGACCATCTCTTCGTTGTCGTGCGAATGATAGAGGAACGTCCCGGGCGCATCGGCAGTAAACTCGTAGCGGAAACGGCCCCCGCCGTTCACCAGCGGTTGCGAGATGCCGGCGACGCCGTCCATTGCTACCGGGATTTCGTGAATGCCGTGCAGATGCACCGTATCGGGAACGCTCTGCGCGTTGCGGTACTCGATGACCACGCGCTCGCCTTGACGGACGACGAGCGTGGGCCCGGGCACGACGCCGTTGTACGTCTTGGCCATCACGGTCAACCCGGGCTGCAGCGTCCAGGGTGCGTCCCGCTCGGCAATGACGAAGGTCCGCACGCGCCCGCGCACTTGGGCGACCGCCGCGAACGTTCCATCCGGGCGGCGCTCCAGGCGCGACTCGCCCGGCACGGGAGTCACGCTCGGAATGGGGCCCGTCAGGGGCTGGAGTCCGACCCGCGCAGGATTGACACCTCGCGTGGTCTCGTCGGTGTCCGCGCGGACGGCCGAGGCGCCGCCGAAGCAGACCACCGCGACGGCAGCCATGTAGGCAAGGCGAACTATCGTTTTCGGCACGCCTAATAGTTGGCGCCGGAGCGCCTTTGCCCTACTGGGGAGCCGGCAACCGGCCGGCGGAACGGGGCGCCCAGCCCTCTTGCCGTAAGCCGTATACTACTTAGCGTGTCCGCAGCAGCAGCAGCAACACAACGCGAGTCCAACGTCGGACTGATCACGATCACCGTCATGCTCGGCCTGATCATGGCGATCATCGATGCCACGATCGTGAACGTTGCGCTCGACACGATCGCCGGGAATCTCGGCGCGTCGATCGACGAAGTCTCCTGGGTAGCGACCGGCTATATCCTGGCCAGCGTCATCACGATGCCGCTGAACGGATGGCTGACGGCGTATTTCGGCCGCAAGAACTTTTACGCCGCGTGCCTAGCGATCTTCACGATCGCGTCGTTCTTGTGCGGAACGGCAACGAGCATCTGGCAGCTGGTCTTCTACCGCGTGATTCAGGGCTTCGGCGGCGGCGCGCTGCAGCCGACGGCGCAGGCGATCTTGTTCGAGACCTTTCCTCCGGCCAAACGCGGCGCCGCGATGGCGATCTTCGGCCTGGGCGCGATGGTCGGCCCCGCAGTCGGCCCGACGCTGGGCGGATACATCGTCGACAATTTCTCCTGGCCGCTGATCTTCTATATCAACCTGCCCATCGGGATCGTGGCGTTTTTAATGACGCTTGCGTTCATCCCGAATCCGCACTACCTCCAAAAGCCCAAAGGCGGCGTCGATTGGCTGGGGTTGAGCCTGCTGGCCGCGGGCCTTGCATCGCTGCAATACGTCCTCGAGCGCGGGCAGCACGACGACTGGTATCAGTCGCCGGCGATTTGGATACTCACGATCGTGAGCGCGGTCTCCCTGACGTGGTTCATGATCAAAGCGCTGCGCGACCGGCACCCGCTGGTCGATTTGAACGTCTTTCGATTCCGCACGTTCACCATCGGCAACGTCATCGGATTTATCGCCGGCTTCGGGTTGTTCGGAACGAGTTTGGTGCTGCCGCTCTTTTTCCAGACCGTCCTCGGGTTCACCGCGTTCGAAACGGGCATGGCCCTGTTGCCCGGCGCAATCGCGACCGCCATCAGCATGGTGATCTGCGGGCGCATCCTGGGCCGCATCGATCCGCGCTTACTGGTCGGCGCTGGAATGATCGTCTTCGGCCTTTCGTGCTGGTGGCTGGGCGCGCTCAACGAGTCCGCCGGTTACTGGGACGTCTTCTGGCCGCGCGTGGTGCAGGGGCTCGCGCTGGGCTTTTTGTTCGTGCCGCTCTCCACGGTCACGCTGGCAGCGGTTCCGAAGGAAGAACTGGCCGGCGCCACGGGCGTGAACACGCTTCTGCGTCAACTCGGAGGCAGCTTCGGTATCGCGATCCTCACGACGCTGCTGGCGCGCGAGGCTGCGATCGCGCAGAACGCGCTGGCGTCGGGCGTGACGCAGACGCACGGCTACTCCATCGCGACCTTGGGTCAACTGGTCGGGGTCGCGGCGCAAGTGATCAGTTACGATTACTTGTTCCGGATCTCCGCGCTGGTCTTTTTCATCAGCGCTCCGCTCGTCATCTTCATGCGGCCTTCGCGCCGAAGCGGCGCCGCAATGGCGGCAGCAGCGATGGACTAGGCGGGCTCTAGCCGCCCTCGGTGAGTTTGCGGATCATCGCATAGCACTCGCAGGCATGCTGCTCCAGCGCCGGGCGATTCAGCACGATCAGACGCCGGCGTTCGGCCGAAAGCAGTCCGAGCGAGGAGAGCGCTTGTACTGCGTACGTGACGGAAGGGCGGTGTACGCCGAGAAAGTCTGCCAGCGCGTCGTGCGTAACGCGAACGGTGGCACGATCGGCGCTTCGATCCGCCAGAGCAAGAATGCAGCGCGTCAAGCGCTGCTCGATGCGATGCAGCGAATGGCACGCGGCCAGCTGCGAGATCAGTCGCAGCTGCATTCCGGCGTAGCGCAGCAGCCGATCGAAAAGCATCCCGCGCCGCGATCGCACGTGTTCGTCGAATGCCGCCGCGCCGATCACCGCGGCACGTCCGGAAATTTGAACCCTGCTCAGCCCGAACGCCGCATGGCCGCCCAGCGCCAGCGGCAAACCGACGGCGCCTTCGGTACCGACCAAGCCGAGCTCCACGCTTTCACCGGACGGAATCTGAGCTAGGCGCACGATCGCGCCTTCGAGCGGAAAGAAGACGGCGGGCACTTCGTCGTCGACTCCGAGCAAACGCTCTCCCGCGACTAGCGGAACGAGGCTGAAAAACGGCTCGAGCCGCGACAGATCCTCTTCGGGCAGTGAGGCCAGCAGCCTATTGGCGCTAAACCGATGGTTTAAATGCAGCGCCAACCACCGTTCAATCTCATACTCTTTAAAGGAGTTTAAGGTCAAGCGGGCACGCGAAACAGTCTGCCGCCATACAGTCGAGGGAAACGGCGAGCGGCCGGAGGGGCGCTAAGCGGCCGCCAGTGTCCGGATGTGGTCGAGCGTCTGCAGCGTGCGGCGGCGCAACGCTTGATGGCACTCGCACGCCTGACCCCGCAACGCATCCAAGCTTCGGATATGCAGTGCTCCGCGCCGAACTTCCAGCACACCGCGTTCTTCGAACGACTTGAGCGCTTTAGTGACCGAAGGCCGGTATGCACCAACCATGAGCCCCAGGAATTCGTGCGTTACCGGCAGCGCATCGGATTGGGTCCGGTCGTGAAGATCGAGCAGCCAGCGGGCCAGGCGTTGGTCGATGCGGTGAAGGCGATTGCAGGCCGCCGTTTGAGCGACGTTCGAGAGATAGAGATTCGCGTACTGGAGCAGGCCGGTGCAAAACACGCTGCCCGGGGCCAGAGCGATGTCGCTGAAGGGCTGCCGCGGTATGCGCGTTGCCTTGCCGGCGATCTGCACGATAACCCGAAACGAGTTGCTCGTACAGCCCAGTATGATCGGAATGCCGACGACGCCCTCGCGCCCGACCAGGCCGACTTCGACAGCCTCGCCGTTTTCGACGTGGATAACTGTCGAGCAGACGCACGTATTGGGAAACCAGACGTGTGAGATGGCGGCGTCCGGCTCGTAAAGGGTCGTGCGCTGCTGCAGGTCTACGTCCTCGCAATGCGCCGCGATGCGGCGCCGTTCGCAGTCGGGAAGCAGTTCGAGGAGCAGATTGCGCAGCATAGGGGTCGGCGCTTATGTACCCAAAGAGCCGCAAAATGCGGAGTTTTGCCAGCGACAACGCCGCGCCGGCGGCACCGGAGATTCTGGAAGCGATCTCGCGCGCCAATGACGGCGACGCAATATCGTATGGGGACGACCCCTTTACGGAGCGTGCGGTCGAGCGCTTCCGCTCGATCTTCGGGCCGTCTACGGACGTGTACTTCGCGTTCAACGGTACCGGCGCAAACGTCGTGGCGCTCAGTTGCCTCTTGCAGCCGTGGGAAGCAGTGATTTGCCCGGACTCGGCTCACCTTCAAACGGACGAATGCGGCGCCTTCGAACGTTTCAGCGGCTGTAAGATCCTGGCCGTGCCCGAACGCGACGGCAAATTGCATACGGACGATTTGGCCGCGTTTGCGGCTGCCGCGCCGGATCAGCATCACGTGCGGCCGCGAGCGGTGTCGATTTCGCAGTCCACCGAATATGGGACGCTCTACACGTCCGATGAAATACGCGAACTGTGCGCATTCGCGCACGCGCAAGGATGGTTCGTGCACATGGACGGCGCGCGCATCTGCAACGCCGCCGCCGCAAGCGGCATGGGCTTACGCGAATGCACCCGCGATTTGGGCGTGGACGTGCTCACCTTCGGCGGGACCAAGAACGGTTTGCTGTTCGGCGAGGTCATTCTGTTCTTCGATTCTGCGCTGCACCGAGGCGCCGTGCCGTACGTCCGCAAGCAGGCGATGCAGCTGGCGTCGAAGATGCGCTTTATCTCCGCGCAGTTTCTGGCGCTGTTGGAGGACGATCGCTGGCACCGGTACGCCTCGCATGCGAACGCGATGACGCGGCGCTTGGAGGAACGGGTTCGTGCGCTGGACGGCGTGCGGATCACGCGGCCGGTCGAGTGCAACGCCATCTTCGCAACACTCGAACGCACGGCAATCGCACCGATCTCGGCGCAGTTCTTCTTCTATGTCTTCAACGATGCGCTCCCGGAGGTCCGGTGGATGACGCACCATGCAACCACAGCGGACGATGTCGACGCCTTCGCCGGCGCTATCGCTCGAGCAGTGCGCGCGCCTGCGGGTTGAGCGCGCGCAAGCGCCAACGCTGCTCGTAATTCAATTTCATCAACGCGTTGGCAAACCGCCGATGCACGGGCTGGTGGCGCCGAACGAGCGCATCAGCAAGGGCGAATTCCTCGGCGCGATCGTACCGCATGCGCTCGATAACGGGCCGAGCGGCGCGCGGATGGCGCCCGCGGAATCGCATCGCGCTGCGCCAGCGGTGCGCGTATTCGAAATAGGTTTGGAGCTGCACGTCGCCCAGGCCGTCCTCGGGCACGATCTCTCCCGCAGCGCCTAGCGACGAGTACTGCCGCCCTTTGAGCGCGTGACGCTGGACCGGCATGATCCATCCGTAGTGCGCGTACACGTACGGCAAAATGAGACGCCGGTTCCCGAGGCCATCGAGCTGCTCGTGCACGGGTCCGGTCCAGCGCAGTTGCGGCGCGTAGCGAAAGAACATCATGCGGCGCTCGATCGACATGTACCAGTCCGGCGAGGCGAAGAAATGCCACGTATAGCCTTCGACTGCGTCCGCGCCCAGAGCGCCGCTGCGCAAGTGCCGAGCGACGCGGTTGACTGATTCGCCGTGCACTTCGTCGGCGTCGACGAACGCCACCCATTCGCCGGCGCGCAGCTCGCCGTGCAGCTGCAGGCACACGTTGCGCGCCGCCGCAAAATCGCTAAAGGGCGTGCGGTTGACCACGATTCGGCCTTCGCGCGCGAAACGGCTTGCGTTCAAGGCCGCGGCGTGGGGCGAAGGATCGGGCGCGTTGTCGTTGACGATGAGCATTCGGCACGCGCCCGCAATCGACTCGAGCAGCGCGGGCAAGAACGGTTCCTCATGCGCTCCGACGATCAGATGCGCCGCGACGTCGGGCAGAGGGTTCGGTGTTATATGGGCCAACCTCGTCTTCCGTGTCTGCGCTCCGCTTGGCCGTCGATGCGCGCGATCTCGCGACGGATATGCGCGGTATCGGCCGCTATGCCCGCGCAATCCTCCGCCGCCTCATCGCGCGGAGCGACGTCGAGTTGACGCTGCTGCTCCTAGGCCCCCTTCCGCAACTGCGCCGGAAATCGCTTGCGCGGGCGCTGGGCAGCAATCGCTTTCGCGTTTCTTCTCACGCACGCGGTTGCGACGTGGTGTGGCATCCTGCCAACGGCACGTTCTTCGAGAGCCCTGCGCCGGCCGTTGTGACGCTGCACGACGCGGTGCCCTTTCGCTTTCCTCATCCCGACGCGGCGCGGCGCAAAGACCAACAGGAACCCTTTGCGCGATCGGTTGCGACGGCCGCACGCTTCATCGCCGTTTCCGAATTCGGGCGGCGCGAGATCGTGGACGTCTTCGGCGTGCCCGCCGACCGCATCGACGTCGTGTACCACGGGGTCGAGCCGGTCTTCTCGCCGGCCGTTACGGATCCGGTGCGCAGGCTGCTGTTCGTCGGCGACCCGTACGCCGAAGAACGGAAAAACTTTGCGCTGCTCTACGATGCGTATTGTGCCGCATTCTCAGGCCCCGATTGCCCCGAGTTGCTCGTGATCGGACCGCGAGATCCGCGGAAGCCGCGTACGCGATACGGCGGTATAGCAGACGGCGACGCGCGGGGCAGCGGCGACGAGCGCCTGCGAGACTGGTACCGCAGCTCGCTGGCGCTGTGCGTCCCGTCGTTTTATGAAACCTTCGGGATGCCGATGATCGAAGCGATGGCTTGCGGCACGCCGGTGCTCGCGTCCGACGCGAGCTGCCTTCCCGAAATCGCCGGCGGCGCGGCGCTGCTCGTGACGGCGAACGATCGCCAAGCATGGACGCAGGCCCTCGAACGCATCGCGGACGACGCAGAGCTTCGCGGGCAATTGCGCAGCGCGGGCATGACCCGGGCGCGCGCGTTCGACTGGGATCGCAGCGCGCAACGCCACCTGGACATCTTTCGAGCGCTGCGATGAAGCACGTGCATCTGGCGACCGCACTCGTGCGGCGCGGCGCCGCGGTTCTGCTTGTAGCCTCGCGGTATCCTAATCACGAGCGGCCGCTTTGGAACCTCCCGGGCGGACGGCAAAAACGGGGTGAACTGCTCGCGCAGACCGCGCTGCGCGAGCTGCGCGAAGAGACGGGGCTCGAAGGTACGCTCGTAGAGCTCTGCTACGTGAGCGAATCCTACGACGCCGACACGCACTTTCTCAACGCGACGTTCTCGGTCCATGCAGATGGCCACCCGCGCAGGGAATTCGGGCCGGGCGATCACGTCGTGGACGTCGATTGGGTGGACGCGGAGATGCTGGCCGAGCGGCTGAGTGTCGCCGTGGTCCGCGAGCCACTCTTAGCGTATCTCGAGGGAACGCTGCCGGGCTATGCGGGCTTCGAGGACGCGGGCATCACCATCGTATTTCCGGACTGACGCCACGTTTCGACGTCAAGACGATGCGTCAGCACGTCGACGGGATGACCGTTCACCGTCGCTCCGTGCGGGAGAATGCCCTCGTAAATGAAGCCCACGTTTCGCAGAACGGTGCGCGACGGCGCGTTTTCCGGAACGCAGTACGCAAGCAGCTTCTGCAACCCTGCGGCCGCGAACGACTCTTCGATGACGACCCGCAACGCCTCGGTCGCATATCCTTGTCCGCGAAACTCGCGCAGGATGCTGTAGCCGATCTCTCCCGCCGAACGATCGCGTTCTGCGATGCGCAGCGATATCCACCCGACGGGGCGCCGCATGCGAGAAGTATGCACCAGCCATTCGAACCGGCCCAATGCGCCGGGCCGAAGCACTTTGGGCCGCTTGCGAACCATTTCGGTAAAGGCGGGCGCACCCACGTTCGGCAGATCCTGGTAGGCGCGCAGGTCGGGCTTCTGCAAGATCTCCCAGAGCGCTGTCGCGTTTTCCACAGTGACGGGTATGAGGCGCAGCCGGGCGGTTCGCAAGAGTCGCATTCGCACTTTATGGTACCACGAACCGTCGTGAACGATACGCGTGAACCTGCAAACCGCCTACTCCTGCCCGCGTGCCGCCGAGGTGACCTTTCCAGGGACCGTCGCTACCGCGCCGACCTATTTCTATGGGCGGCGCACCCATTGCGAACATGAGGAGTTCACGGTGCAGACCTCAAGCGGTCCGGTCGACGTCATCGACAACGTCGGTTTGGCGCCTCCCGTTCGAGTGGCCCCGGGAGACGCCGTGGTGATCCGCGGCGAGATGGTGCACGATCGGGGACGTCCGCCGGTCGTGCATTGGACCCACCGCGATCCGCGCGGCACCCATGAAGACGGCTTCATTCGCGTCGGCGGGAAAACGTACGCATGACGCGTCACTCGGGGCGCAGACCGGCGGGATTGGGCGTGCGGACGGCGTGCGGCCGCAACGACGCCAGTTGCGGAATCGTCACGAAGCGATAACCTCGACTCTTGAGCGCGCGGACGATCAGCTCCGTCGCTTCAATGTCGTTTGTTCGATCGCACAGCTGGGGAGCGGTGCGAGAGCGGCCGCAGATCAGGCCGCGGTTGCCGTCGTGAAGCACGATGATCGCGCCGTCCCCGACGTACGGCAGCACGCGCTGGGCGATCGTCGCCGGCGGCGGATCTTCCCAATCTCGCGGCAACGGCACGTTCCACATCACGACCGTGTAGCCCAGACTGCGCACCGCCTGCATCACCAGCCAGTCGCGCGCTCCGAACGGCGGGCGCATCAGGCGCGTCCGCACGTGTGCGGCTTTATAGATCTCCGCATCCGTCCGCTGCAATGAGGCGCGAATCTGCGAACGCGTCATGACGATCAGATGGCCGTGCGACCACGTGTGATTTCCGATGGCGTCGCCGTCTCGACGTTCGCGCCGCACGACGTTCGGGTATGCAGCGACCGCGCGGCCGACCACGAAAAAGGTCGCCGGCACGTGCTCGCGTTCGAGCACGTCGAGAATGCGATCGGTGTACGGAGGGTTGGGCCCGTCGTCGAACGTCAACGCGACGACGCGCTCGTTGGCCGGTCCGTGCGTGAGCGTGCGCCCGAAGATTTGATTGGTTGGCTGTTCGGCGGCCTCGTACACACCGAAGCCCAGCAGCCCGAGCGCTCCGGCGATGGCCGCAGTTGCGGCTGCCCGTCGCGCGGTTCTAGTGCGAAACACTCACCAAGTGCCGTGCCTGCGCTACCTTCTGCCGAAACGCCGGGGTCCCGAAGTTGCGGAACTCGCGGACGATCTGTTCGTAGCGCGGGTCGGCAAGCGAGGTGCTCTTGAGTTTCGTCAAGTCCGGCACCGCGCCGTGAGGGTTGAGCTCGATCTGGTACTGGCGGCCCGCCGTGGTTGCCCAATAATGCGGATCGGTAAAGACAATCGTGCGCGAACCCTGCTTGCCGCCGGAGAGCTGATGGATGTGCAGCGTATAGATGACGTCGGTGTTGCCGCGAGCGGGCTTGTTGGTCAGTTCCCAGATGCCTTCCAGCACCACTTGCTGGAAGAAAAACGTTACGTCGTACGTACGCATCGGCGGCAGCGTGATGGTCACGACTTTACCCGAGTAGCCCTGAACGCGATACTGCGCGGTCGAGACCCCGTTGTCGTTGTGCATCTCGTACGATTCGGTATAGATCGGTGGCTTCGCATATTTCATCAGCAGCGACACGTCCAGAACGCTTCGCTGATGCAAGACGCCTTCGACCTGCTGCTTGTGCGAGAAATCGGGCCATTTCAGGAAGAGTCCGCCGATGATGAAGAGCACGGCGAACACAAAAACCGCCGTTCCGAACCAGTTATCCCGCCGCATCGAGGATTCTGTTCACCAAAGCATCCGCCAGCGCATTTTCCTTGCGGCGCACGTGGCGCACGTCCACGTGCTCGAAGCGGCGCAGCAGGCCGCGCACGCGCTGGTGGATAGGCTGCAAATCGGGGTGCTTCACGCGGTACTCACCCGAAAGCTGTTTGACGACCAACTCGCTGTCCAGGCGAACCGCGAGCGTGCGCACGCCTTCGTCGAGCGCGGCCTGAAGGCCGAGCGCAAGCGCCGTCCACTCCGCGACGTTGTTCGTTGCGCGGCCCAAGTACTCGCCGATTTCGCGCATCACGGTCCCGTCGGGCGCGAGCAACACCGCGCCCGACGCCGCGGGGCCGGGATTTCCGCGCGAACCGCCGTCGGCAAACAGCGTGGCCTGTACGCTTTCCATCGCCCGCGCCTTTCGCGCCGCCGCGGCCTTGTCATTCCGGCCGAAGCCGCGAACGGGCGCGGGGAAGGGTCACGCCGGCATCGCTGAAAACGCTGAACGATCGTGAAGCGCGCCGTAATCCTTCTCTCATTCCTGTTGACGGCGTCGATGCCGCCGCCGCCTCCCGAGAAACTTTCCGTTGCGGCAGTGCAGGTTTACGGCTATCGCGATTGCGCCGCCGCGCCGCAACGGGCCGATGCGATAGCGCGTGAGGCAGGTTTTGCGCGGGCGCACATCACCTGCAATCCGCGCGTTACTGCAACGTTGTCCGGCCGGAGGGCGCCGCAGCTTGCCCTGCCGCGCAACTTCGTGGGCTACGGTGAATTCGATCGTTTACCGGCCTCGCCGCAAGTAACGACCGCGATCGAAGTCGATCCGGACATACCCTTCGTCGCCGCAACCGGGAGCGTCGTCGCGTACGTGAAGGTCGACGCGCTGCTCCTGCGGCTGCGCCCGGATCGCATGGCGGCCGCGGTTATTGCATTGGAGGATGCCGGAATCGACCGGCATGACATCGTGCAACCGCCGGCCGCGGGCGATTGGTTCTTCGTTCGGGTACGCCCCCTTCGAACCGAGCAAGTCGAGCATATCGTCGACGCGATGCGCCGCCTCGAAGGACACGACGTTGAGTATTGGCAAACGGCGTTCGTGAAAGACTGCGACGCAACCGTCGGTGCGCTGAGCGGACTTGCTTTCTCCGGCGCGCGCCGGCACGCAGCCGTCATTTCGCGCGCAGCCGGAGTGCAGCAAGGCGACGTGCTGGGCGTTTACGATTGGGGCGGAGCCGTTGCTACTGCCGTCTGCGGCCTGGGAGCTGACGCGTCAAACGAGCAGTTGGCGCTTCGCGCCGCGCGCGGACCGCTCCCCGATCAGCAAGAACAGGATATGCCGCCGATTTACGCGGCCGTGACTCGCACGATCAGCGCGGCTTGGCGCTTGAAATTGCCCCCAAACGCTCCAGGAGCAGCGTCGTGGCGGGTGGCCGGCGACTTTACGGGACGCTGGTGGGCGGCCAGCACCGGTCCGTTCGTTGCCGACGGCAGACGTGCGGACGGCGACGAGCTGCTGTCTATGGAAGCCGATCGAACGTTCATCGCGATACCGGCTCCCGCGCAAACGCTTCTGCGCGCATCGCCGTACGCTTCGAAGCTTGGGATTTTGTGGCAGGGTTCGGGTGCGCCCATCCCCGTCTTGCTGCTGCAGGCCTCAACATCGCAGGCTCTCCAACGTCAGATCGCGTCCGTTCGCGCATACCTGGGCACCGCGGACCCGTCGGGCGCCGCGCTCGAGGGCTGGCGGTTCTTCTTTGGCCGCGCCGACTGCGCGCCGATACTAGACGACGCGCTCTACGGCGCGGCGCACGACGCTATCGCGCGTACCCGCGGCGCAAAGCTTCGTTACTTGGTGCAAATATCGGCGACCACGACGAACGTATCGTGCACGCCGTATCCGGATCCGCGCCAGAGCGGACCGACCGAAGATTGGTCGACGTCGGAGAAAGCACCGCAAGGGGGCGTTCAGGCTTCCGTCGCCACGGGGTATTGACGCGCTTTCACGCGGCGCGTCCGAAGGGAGAATCGTCCGGCCCAAAAGAAGTCGCGCGTCCGGGCGTTCTAAGCAGCGGAAGGAACGGCTTATGTGTAAGCGCTTCGCCGGTTTATTTCTCGTCCTGTTGACCGGCGCGTGTTCGCAGCGCGCTGTCCTGCTCCCCGCGAATTCGCCCGACGCGTTTCGCGCCGGCGGCCCGCCGGCATCGGCGGCGAACGTTTCAATTACCGTGAAGGTGCCGTCCGGCGCCGGCGCCGCACAATCGATCTCGGCGCAGACCGGCGCCACGAAAGCGGTCCAGAACCTTTCGCCCGGTGCGCCCGGATGCTCCGGATCGAATCCGCTCATCTGCACCTTCACGATCTCCGCTAACGTAGGAAACGAGGCGTTTTCGTTCGTGACGTATTCGGGCCCGAACGGCACGGGAAGCCAAATTGCGGCCGGCAACGTCTTGCAAAAAGTGACGGCCGCCGGTGCGTCGATATCGTTGACGCTGCTTGGAACGACCGCATCGGTCACGCTGGCGCTTCCGTCCGGAGTACGGCAGTGCGATCCGGCGGTGACGCTACCGCTCTACGTCATGGCCAAAACATCCGCCGGCGATACGATTATCGGCGCGTACGGTACCCGCGTTTCGCTGACGGATTCGGATACGTCCGGCGACACGGTACTCTCTGCCTCCAGCGTAACGTCGTCCGCCGCGAACGTGACGCTCGCCTACAACGGCTTCGTGCTGCAGGCGGCAACGATCTCGCCGGCAGTGCGGGGTTTACCGAAGCACGCAATGCATTCGGCGACGCTGCGCCCGCAGCAGATGATGTACGTGACCGATTTCTACAACGGGGTCAACGAGTTTGCGCTGACCGCAAACGGCGACGTCCCGCCGGTGCGCCGGTTTCCGGTCGCGTTAAGCACGGAGGACGATTTTCTCACGCCCGATTGCCACCTCTACGTCACGATCAACGGCGGAAACTCGGTCGACATCATCGACCTGCTGCACGGATCGAGCTCGACGCTGTCGGGCACCAACACCGGGCTGCTCTTTCCCATGGCGATCGGCGTGGACTCGTCCGGGAAGATCTACGTCAGCACGCAGCAGGATCCGGCCTCGGGGCTTCCGGGTATTGAAGTCTTCGCGGCCGGCGCATCCGGAGACGCCACGCCGATCGCCTACTTGGGAGGCCTGGCCACGAAGATTCAAACACCCAACGCGCTGACGTTCGACGCAGCCGGCAACCTGTTTATCGCGGACACCGACAGCTTCTCCGGTCAGCCCGCCATCGAGGTTTTCCCGGCGGGTTCGACCGGCAACGTCGCACCGGCGCAATTCCTCTACGGCAACACGGTCAGCGCTTTTGGAATCGCGGTCG
>DASRDE010000060.1:0-4545 GCA_035652755.1 Vulcanimicrobiaceae bacterium
CGATGAGCTATCCGTGCGTCAGGCCGATGCCCAAGGCATCCTTGAAGCCGGACGCCGGGTCGCGTATCTGCCGAACGGGAGCGACGTTGCCGTTTGCGCCCGCGGAGAAAACGCTCACGTACCCGTTGCCGCCGAATTCACCGTTCTTGACCATCGCATAGATCTCGCCGGTTTGAGCGCTCACCGCAATCCCGGTCAGTGCTTGACCCGTCAAGCCGGTCTTCGATCCTTCGATGTCTTGCCAGGGCGCGATGTTACCATTGGAGTCTTCCGAAAACGCGAGAATTCGCGATTGCCCGGGCGCGGGCGACGTGACCCCGACGAAAACGCGGCGCAAAGGCGAAAACGCGACGGTCAGGTTCTCGCAGTTCGAGGCGCAGCTGCCCAGTTTAGTGTTCGGCCCGCTGATCGTCCTAACGGGCGTGCCGCTGCCGTTCGGCCCTCCCTGAAAGAACTCCAGCGCGTTTTGCTGCCGAAGCAGGCTGGCGACCAGCTCGCCGCGCGAATCGATGGTGAGGATTCCCGGCCACGGAGCGAATGCGGATTCATTCGTTTGAAATTGCCGGAGCGGCTGAACGTAGTAGAGATTCCCAGGCTTGCCGTTGGCCTTTGGCGGTAACACCGAAATTCTGGCGCCGTACTCGCTACTGGCGATATACTCATACCCTTTCGAGTCCACCGCGATGCTGCGCGTATCCGGCCCGTCGCCCATAAAGACGCGAATCGGCTTTACGTGACCGTTTGCGTGCGGTGCAAAGACGAACGACGTCGCATCGGAAAGGAACGTCTGTACGTACAGATTCCCCGATGCATCGAACGCCACACTCCACAGGTCCCAATACGAACCGGGCAAGTTCGGGTTGTTTATTTGATATACGGATGGGACATAGCCGCTGCCGCGTGCATCGAAAGCGGTGACGGGCCGCTGCTGATTCGCAACGTACAACAGTTCTTTGAACCGGCCTTGCGGAGCCGATTGGGAATCGTACTGCGCGCGGGCTTGGAACGATTGCGGGCCCGGCGGTGCGAGCGGCTCTGACGAACAACCGCAGACCGCGCCGATGGCGACGGCGGCGAGGATCGAGCGATATGGGAGCATCTGTCCCTCCGGCCGGAGACGCCTCCGGCACAGCCATGATACTCCGCACGGTGCGGATTGCACAGCTGGAGGCTTGCACGCGCGCCATTTCGTATTCACGCCGGTACGAGCGCCTCATTGCTCAAGAAAGGCGGTCCTCTATGATTTTCCGCTTGGCCCTTCTCACAGCCGCTTCGCTGGCGTTTCTTCTGCCGGCAGCCGCGGCACCGCCCGGTCTCCCGCCGCAGCCCAAAGTGCACCCGGCGGGCATACCCGCCGACGCTGTTTTGGTGTCCCCGTGCGTCCGCGGCATGGGCGAACACTGGGCCAATCTGAAGAACCTGCCCCTGGGCCCGATTTACGGTACGTATCGCGGCAAGCCGGTCTTTTCGGAGATCATGATCGACAAAAAAGCGTTCGCGGCGGGCCGCAGCTACCTGAACCTGCTCAGACCGCTCCCGGGCTATACGATCGACCACGTCGACGTCGAGTTCGTGCCGTACGGCCACGCGGGCTACCCGATTCCGCATTACGATCTACACGCTTATTACGTGCCGCACGCCGTACACGAGGCGTTTTGCCCGAACGGCGAGCGTCAATTGACCGCACCGCCGCAGGTTCCGTAACGGGCGGGCGCTGCCAGCAGGCGTAGACCTGTGCACGCAATCATTTGGGAGTACGCCATCAAACCGGAACGGCGAGGGGAGTTCGAGCGGGCGTATGCCGCCGACGGACCGTGGGTCGAGCTCTTCTCGCAAAGCCCGGGGTTCATCCGTACGATGCTCCTGACGGCGCCGCACGGGCGCTATGTCACGATCGACTTCTGGACCGACGCGGATTCGTTCGACGCGTTCATGCGCGACTTTGCCGCCGAATACAACGCGATGGACGCGGCATTCGCCGGCATGACGCTCGAGGAGACGAAAATAGGCCGCTTCAACGACGCTTCGGAGTAACGCCCAAACGCGCAAGAGCCCGCGGCTGTAAAAACCGCGGGCTTTCGTTCGCCTTATCCAAAACTGCGATCTAAGGCCCCGTAACAGTCTGATCGGTGAACTGCTGCGTCGTGAACGTTCCTAGGGTTACCTCAACGTAGTCTTGTGTGTATCCGATCAACTGGTAGCCCTGACTAACTGAGTCAAAGGCATAGCAAAGCATGACATACGATCGGCCTTCGATGATGATATTGCCGTAGCGGATGCATCTGGTCCAAAAGTCATTAGAGTTCGGGCCGAACGCGAGATTCGTAATGAGATTTCCGTTCTTATCGAGAACCTCGATAACGTCGCCCTGGCTCCCAACCGCGTCGACGATATAGCGCGCAAGTTTAACGACAACGGGTGCGTGCCCCAACGGTGTCGGCGAGGGCGTGGGCGTTACGTTTTGGCTCGCTACAACGCTCATCGCGTCGGCATTTTCCCCGACGGCTTCCCACGGCGGCGACGGTAAGACGATCGGCGTATTTGTGAGCAGATTGTAGGCGCCTTGAGCACGATGGCCGGCCCAATACAACTCCGATCCGGCAACAATCACGTGCGATGCGGTTGCGCAATCAGAGATCGTTTTTTGCGGCGAGAGCGTTCCATCCGCCGCTTGGCTCCAAAACTGAATCGTTCCGATCGTACCGTTCGTGCAACCCGTCGGATCGAAAGCGGTCGCAACAAAGAGCGTCGAGACACCGGCATTCGTATAAAACGCCAATTCGTCCGTGTCGCTCCAAAGACAGCAGGGCGGCGACAATGGATACGTTTGCAATACTTTGAAGCCGCCGTTCGCGTAGGATATAGCGGCAATCGCCTGCGTGTACGGGGGCGCGCCGCCGTTGCCGTATTCGGCCGCATAGAGCATGTGCTTGGCTCCGGTAGGCGGCGCAAGCAAGAAGTCGGGACTGGGCACCGGCACGGGCGATCGCGTTGAAGAGACGATCTTATGCTGCGCGTTTACTCCGAGCGGTAACACTTCGCCGCTCTCGCATCCCACGAACGCCAGACGCTGCGCGTACACGACCGTGATGGCTGTCGGCGCGCCGCAACTTCCCGGCAACGTGTAGTCGGGCGCGTATTGGGTCATGCCTCCCGTCGGCCCGGACTCGAGGACCCATTGGACAATGGACGTCGCAGTGAGACCGTAGTAATAATCGACGATCGGGCCCGAGACCGTCGCAGCGGGCATCGGGGCCTTGAAGGCCAAGGGTACGAAATTTGCCGGCTGGTGATTAGGCGCCGAACACGCTATACCGGCTGAGAGGAAAACCAGAAAACCAAGCGCCTTGAGACGAAAACGTCCGTACATGGCACATCCCCGCGGGCCCGGCGAACGAGGGCCCCGCAGAGATTGAGCATAGTCCTTTTCCCGCCCGATTTCCAGCCCCTTAGGGTCGTGATGCGGGCCTCAACGGCAAACGCAAAAAGCCCGCGGTTGTAAAACCGCGGGCCTTTCGTTCAATTTAATCTGGCGCCGACCTACTTTCGAGGGACCCTGCGGTCCGACTATCATCGGCGCTGGCGGGCTTAACTGCCGTGTTCGGGATGGGAACGGGTGGGACCCCGCCGCTATGAGCGCCAGAAACTTGATCCTCACCGTCGCGCCGAGCCGGAGCTCCAGACTGCGACGATGAGAAAGCTGCATACAGAAGAACTTTCAGTGCCAACCAGAGGAAGACGAGTCAAAAATTTCCGGGCTATTAGTACCGGTCAGCTCCACACCTTGCAGTGCTTCCACCTCCGGCCTATCAACGTGGTAGTCTACCACGACCCTTCACACTTACGTGATCGAGATCTCATCTTGGAGTCAGTTTCACGCTTATATGCTTTCAGCGTTTATCTGGTCCGAACATAGCTACCCGGCTATGCCCCTGGCGGGACAACCGGTTCACCAGCGGTTCGTTCAACCCGGTCCTCTCGTACTAGGGTCGACACTCCTCAAATCTCTAACGCCCACGGCGGATAGGGACCGAACTGTCTCACGACGTTCTGAACCCAGATCGCGTACCGCTTTAATGGGCGAACAGCCCAACCCTTGGGACCTACTACAGCCCCAGGATGCGACGATCCGACATCGCGCGTACTTCCATCGTTCCCGATGGCGCAGACTATATCTTCACCTTTCTCGATTCTCTCGAGTTAAGGGCCGGCGTCTGATAGTGCCGATAAATTTGCGCGACGCTCGCGCAGCGGTCACTATCTCATCGTTCTTGCGAACGAATCAGTCGTTACGGGGTCACACGCAGATCGCTCTCGCGTGGACTTCCCACGGTATTGTCCTCGGTCCAGTCCTAGACCGATCGGAGTTCACCGTTATAAGCCGGAACTTTTGCCGCTGTTTCCAGCGCAACACCCCTGATGTTGAGGTGCCAAACCTCCCCGTCGATGTGGACTCTTGGGGGAGATAAGCCTGTTATCCCCAGAGTAGCTTTTATCCGATAAGCGACGGCCCTTCCATTCGGTACCGCCGGATCACTTAGCCCT
>DASRDE010000061.1:0-2246 GCA_035652755.1 Vulcanimicrobiaceae bacterium
CGAAAAGCAAGCGAAGGCGAAGCGGCCTTTCTTCTGCTGGTACAACTCGACCGCGATGCATTTCCGCACGCACGTCGCGGAGAAAAATCTCGGAAAGAGCGGACAAGATCCGTATAGCGATCGGATGGTCGTGCACGACGAACAGATCGGGACGATCCTGGACAAGCTCGACGAGCTCGGGATCGCCGACGATACGATCGTCATGTACTCGACCGATAACGGGCCGGAAAACGATACCTGGCCCGACGGCGCGAACACGCCGTATCGCGGCCAAAAGGATTCCAATTGGGAGGGTGGATGGCGCGTCCCGTGCTTCATCCGCTGGCCCGGCGTCATCGAACCCGGATCGGTCTACAACGGCATCGTGTCCCACATCGACATGTTTCCGACGCTGTTGGCCGCCGCCGGAAACGGCGACGTCGTTGAGCAACTCCTCGCCGGGTGCAAAGTAGGCGAAAAGACGTTCCACGTTCACCTCGACGGCTTCGACATGGTCCCGTATTTCAGCGGACAGGTGAAGGAAAGCCCGAGAAATCACATCGTGTACTTCAGCGACGACGGCGACGTCATCGCCGTACGCGTCGGAGACTACAAGTTCAACCTTGCACTCCAACGCGCCCACACCATGCAGCTCTGGGCCGAGCCCTTCGTCAAGCTACGCGCCCCGCACATCGTGAACTTACGCCGCGATCCCTTCGAACGGGCCGACTTCAATTCGAACACTTACTGGGATTGGATGGTCGATCACGTCCCCCAGATTTACTTGATGCAATCCGTGATCGCCGAGCAGATCGAGGATTTCAAAAAATTTCCTCCACGACAGAAGCCGGCCTCGTTCAATCTGGACTCGGTGCTCGAACAGCTACAAACACCCCACGGCTGACGGCTTGCCGACCGTGGTTGCGGGATTAGATCGTCTTCGCCGCCTCAGCGGCGTTCGCGGGCGGTTCCCTCGGCTTGTAACGGTAACCCGCCGCGCGCAGCCTTTGCAGTCTCGTCAAGACCTGAGGCTTCGCCTCGAAAAAGACATTGAGGGACGACCAAAACCCGCCGTACGCGCGCATTTGCGCGAAATAATCATCGAGATCGACATGATCCATGAGCCGGCGTCCTACGGCGTTGATAAGTAATCCGCGAAATCCGGTGGGCGAGAGTTCCGCACCGTACCGATCTCGAGAAAAGGTACGCGCCCGCTCGAGGGGATTACGCAGCCATTTCACTGCCGTAACATAGGTCAAGAGCATCTCGCCCCACACCGCCGCGTGCTTCAGGCGGATCGCTCCGAGTTCGTGTGCTAAAATGAAGGATACGACGTCCAACGTCTTACGGTCGTCTATATCGAAGATAACCTGATGCAAAACGATATAGTACCGTCCCCACGATGAAAACGTCTCCGAATAGGGCGGGATCGAGCTGCTCGTGAGATAGAGCTCCGGCAGTTCTTCCATGCCTAACCTGCGGCAGTGGTCCCGAAGCAGCGCATAAACCTCGGGAAACTGCGTATCGGAAAGACGTACCGAATTGCCGCGAACCGACGCTTGATGCCGATTCCGATTCAGCACCAACAACGGAATGCCGACGAGCGCCGTGATCGCCAATACACGCAGAAACCCGACCTCCTTGCTCAGTACCGGGTGATTCTTGAGCCACGCCGGCTGCTGGTAGAAGACCAAGGCAATGGCGACCGCCATCAGCAGGAAGTTGACCGCGACCGACGCGATGAAAATCGGCCGCTCCAGTGGATCTCGCAGTGCCGACTCGTCGACGGCGCCGTCAGCCGACGTCAGGCTCCCTCGTCTCCGTAGAAGGCCGCGGCTTTATCATAGTCGGTCGCTCGGTACTTGAAGGTTAGCGAGTCGATCGATTCGACGGGCTCGTAGTGCGCGCTCATGTGTTCCGCTTTGAGCAGGAGCCTTGAACTCTCTGTGCGTGACGAGCGCCGCCGCTTTCTCAGCCGCCTTACCCATAGCTCTCCTATCCGGATGGAATCTTCAGACTACCAGCGGCTCGCCGGCTGGTCTATCCTAAAACCGCAAGGAGCGCCGACGTGCGGCATGCGGACGGTGGTTCCGCTTTCGACGCAGCCCATACCGCCGCGCTGTGTCATTTGACTGACCACCTCAACCTATCTCGTGCTATCAAACTCGCCGCGCAGGCCTTCACCCAGGGTCTTGCGCGCTTTTTCGCCGTCCTGGAACTCCGCCGGTTCCCAAGGCTCCCACTCCTCCCATCCCAAGGTCTGAGCG
>DASRDE010000062.1:0-2997 GCA_035652755.1 Vulcanimicrobiaceae bacterium
TGGAGTCATGAACGAGAGAGTAAACAGCTTTAACGCCGTCGATCGTTTGGAGGCCGGCGGACGCACGTATTCCTATATGCGTTTGGCCGCGCTCGAAGAGAAGGGCTTGCTGCAGCTGGATAGGCTTCCGTTTTCGCTCAAGATTCTGCTGGAGAATCTGCTGCGGTTCGAAGACGGGCGTTCGGTCACCAAGGCCGACGTCGAAGCGCTGGCTCGATGGAGTCCGGGTCATCGTGCCGATCGCGAGATCGCTTACCGCCCGGCCCGCGTGCTGTTGCAGGATTTCACCGGCGTGCCGTGCGTCGTCGATTTGGCCGCCATGCGCGATGCGATGGCCGCGATGCACGGCGATCCCGACGCCATCAACCCGCTGCAGCCCGTGGAGTTGGTCATCGATCACTCCGTGCAAGTCGATGCATTCGGCGACGCCGGCGCGTTCAAGAAAAACGCGGATCTCGAATTCGAGCGCAACCGCGAGCGCTACGCGTTTCTGAAATGGGGCCAGCGCGCGCTCAAGAACTTCCGCGCCGTTCCCCCCGACACGGGCATCGTGCATCAAGTCAACATCGAGTTCTTGGCTCGCGTCGTCTTCGGCGCAGGCGGCGCGGGTGAAGCGGGCACCGGCGGCGACGCGTGGGCATATCCCGACACAGTCGTGGGCACCGATTCGCATACCACGATGGTCAACGGTCTCGGCGTGCTCGCGTGGGGAGTCGGCGGCATCGAAGCCGAGGCCGCGATGCTGGGCCAGCCGGTCACGATGCTGATTCCGGACGTGGTCGGCTTCAAGCTCACCGGAAAACTGCAGGAGGGCGTTACCGCGACGGACTTGGTGCTGACGGTCACGCAGCTGCTGCGCAAGAAGGGCGTCGTCGGAAAGTTCGTCGAGTTCTTCGGGCGCGGTCTGTCGAATCTGAGCGTTGCGGATCGGGTCACGATCGGAAACATGTCGCCAGAGTACGGCTCGACGTGCGCGATCTTTCCCATCGACGATCAAACGCTTGCGTACCTGCGTTTGACCGGCCGCGAGCCCGAGCACGTCGCGCTCGTAGAAGCGTACGCCAAGGCGCAAGGCATGTTCCGCACGGATGCAACGCCGGATCCGCAGTTCTCCGACACGCTCGAACTGGATCTCTCGTCGGTGACCGCAAGTCTGGCGGGGCCGCGCCGCCCGCAGGACCGCGTTTCGCTTTCGGAGGTCAAGAGCAGTTTCGCCGTCGCGATGGAAGAGTGGGTCGCCGCGCGCGAGGCCAAGCCGAACAGCGGTGCGGCGCGCATGGAGAACGAGGGCGGCGCGGGAGTGGCGGTCGAGCGAGCCGCCGTCGCGGACGGTTCGGTCGTTATCGCCGCGATCACGAGCTGCACGAACACGAGCAACCCGTCCGTGCTCGTAGGCGCGGGACTGCTCGCGCGCAATGCGCTTCGCCGCGGCCTTTCGCGCAAGCCCTGGGTGAAAACGTCGCTCGCGCCCGGCTCCAAAGTCGTCACCGACTACTTGCGCAAATCCGGACTGACGGAGTATCTGGACCAGCTGGGATTCAACCTGGTCGGCTACGGCTGTACGACCTGCATCGGAAACAGCGGACCGCTCCCGCCGGAGATCGCCGAATCGGTTGCCGAACACGACTCGATCGTCGCGGCCGTGCTCTCGGGCAACCGCAATTTCGAGGGACGGATTCATCCGCAAGTGCGCGCGAACTATTTGGCCTCGCCCCCTCTGGTCGTCGCGTACGCCATTGCCGGGCGTATGGACATCGATTTGACGAGCGAGCCGATCGGCCACGACGAAGACGGCAAACCCGTCTTCTTGAGCGAGATCTGGCCCAGCAACGCCGAGATTTCGGACGTCATCGCGCGCTCGGTCGGCGACGAGATGTTCAAAGCCAATTACCGCGACGTCTTCCGCGGCGACGAGTCGTGGTCGCGCCTGAACGTGCCCGAAGGCGAGCTCTATGCGTGGGATCCGGCTTCCGAATACGTCAAGAAGCCGCCCTACTTCGAGCACATGGAGTCGCAGCCCGCGCCCGTAAAGGACATTCACGGTGCGCGCGCATTAGCCGTGCTGGGCGACAGCGTGACCACCGATCACATCTCGCCGGCGGGAAACATCGCCCGCAGCAGCCCGGCCGCCAAGTACCTCATCGAGCACGGCATCGCACCGGCCGATTTCAACTCGTACGGAGCGCGCCGCGGCAATCACGAGGTCATGATGCGCGGAACGTTCGCCAACGTGCGGCTGCGTAACCAGCTCGTGCCGGGCGTCGAAGGCGGATACACGCGCTATCTGCCGTCGAACGAACAGCTCTCGATTTTTGATGCCGCCATGCGGTATCAAGCCGACGGAACGCCATTGATCGTCATCGCGGGCAAAGAGTACGGCTCGGGCTCCTCGCGCGACTGGGCGGCAAAAGGCCCGTACCTGCTCGGCATCAAGGCCGTTATCGCCGAATCCTTCGAACGAATTCACCGCAGCAACCTGATCGGCATGGGCATCCTCCCGCTCGAGTTCGAAGCCGGGACCGATCGCACGACATACGGATTGACCGGAGAGGAAACGTTCGACGTCACCGGGCTGGACGGCGGAGTCAAGCCGCGGATGCACGTGCACGTGCGCGCATCCGATCCGAACGGCGGACATATCGACTTTAAAGCGCTGCTGCGCATCGACACGCCGGACGAGGCGGAGTACTATCGCCACGGCGGCATTCTGCAGTACGTGCTGCGCCAGCTGCGGCAGAAGCAAGCCGCACCAATCTGATCGGCATGGACAGAGACGAGTCGGAAGAACGCAGTATTCATCGTTTTGAAGCGTTCTCCGACATCGTCATCGGCTTTAGCCTGGCGCAGCTCGGCGCCAGCCTTGCGCTTCCGTCCAGACCGATCGAGCTCTTCACGAATCTCATTTGGCTCGTCGCGTTCCTGTGGGCATTTGCGATGGTCTGCTCGATGTGGTGGTTTCATCACCGCTTTTTCACGCAGCTTTTCGTGCCGCGGACC
>DASRDE010000063.1:0-12828 GCA_035652755.1 Vulcanimicrobiaceae bacterium
GTCCGACGACGCGCTCGGCGGTCGCGATGCCCGCGCAGCAGATTGCGCCGTGAAGTTCACCGAACGCCGAGAACGCCAGCGCGATCGCGGCTTGCACGTCGGCCTCGCTCGTTACGTCGGTTTTTTGAAAGCGTACTCGCCCTGCCGATTCGCCGGAAGCGGCTTCGCGCGGTTCGCTCACGTCGCAGATGACGACGTTGGCGCCGGCCCCGGCGAACTCGCGCACGCACGCGGCCCCCAGGCCCGAAGAGCCGCCGCTGACCAGAAACGTCTTGCCTTGCAGTTGCATTGGCCTACAATAGCGCAGCGCTGTGCCGCCAGCAAGGACGTTTCTAGAGGGCCGAGATCGCCTCCACGATCGTCGCGTTCGCCATCCCGCCGCCCTCGCACATGGTCTGCAGGCCGTAGCGGGCGCCGCGCCGGCGCAACTCAGCCACCAGGTCGGCCATGATGCGTGCTCCGGAAGCGCCGAGCGGGTGACCCATCGCGATCGCCCCGCCGTTGACGTTGACTTTGGCGCGGTCCCCGCGTAATTCGCGCATCCACGCGAGCACGACGCTGGCGAAGGCTTCGTTGACTTCGAAGAGATCGATCGCGTCGAACGGCAGGCCCGCGCGCTCGAGGACGCGCCGCGTCGCGGGAATCGGAGCGGTCAGCATGATGCGCGGATCGTCACCCGCCAGCGCGTTTGCGACGATGCGCGCCTTCGGCTCGCGCCCGAGCCGCCGCGCAAACGATTCCGAACCGATCAGCACCGCGGCGGCGCCGTCGCTGATCTGCGACGAGTTTCCGGCCGTAATGAGGCCGCGTTCTTCGAACGCCGGGGGCAGCGCCGCGAGCTTTTCGATCGACGTGCCGGTCCGGATGCCTTCGTCGCGCTGCAGTTCCGGCAGTGCAACGACGTGATCGGCAAACGCGCCGGCGGACCAGGCGGCGGCCGCGCGCTGATGGCTTTCCAAACTGTACGCGTCCAGTTCTTCGCGGTGCATGTGCCAGCGCCGCGCGACCATTCCGGCGCTGACACCTTGGTCGTACAGATGCTCGGACGGGATTCCGGGCCCGTTCTTCCACGACGAACCCAGCGGTACGCGCGTCATCGATTCGACGCCGCACGCGATGACGGCATCGTAGTCGCCGCTTGCAATTCCCGCCGCGGCAAACGCGATCGCCTGTTGGCTCGAACCGCACTGCCGGTCGATCGTGGCGCCGGGAACCGAAGCGGGGAAGTCCGCAGCCAGCAGCGCGTTGCGCGCGATATTGAGCGATTGCTCGCCGGCCTGACTCACGCATCCGGCAAGCACGTCGTCGATCTGCGCCGGGTCGATGCCGGTTCGCGCGACGAGCGCGCGCAAAACCGTCGCGAGCAGATCGACCGGATGGCGCCCCGCAAGCGCGCCGCCGCGCCGCCCGATCGGCGTGCGCACGGCGTCGATGATGACGGCGTTCATTCTATCGCCGCCAGCGGCAGATCGTCTTGCCGCGCTTTCTCTTGCCAATACGCCGTCGATCGCTCGATAAAGCGCTGTTCGAGCGCCGGACGCTCCAGCGACGCGACGCCGAGCGACGCGACGACGCGATCCTGAAAATGACGCTCGAGCGCAGCGAGCGCAACCCATCCGTCGGCGGTACGATACAGGCCGTAGCCGGCGAAGGAACCGCTGAGCGGACCGCCCGGCGCGGTCAGTCCGTGTTCGTACGCGGCGCGCAGCGCTCGCGCGCCGTCCGCAATGGCGATCTCCGTGTGCGTCGACAGACCGGTGCGATCCCGAACGTATAACGCCTCGAGCGCCGCCGCGATCGCGCGCTCGGCCGCAAACATATCGGCAAAGACGGTGCGCGGCATCGCGGGCGGCGTGAGCAATCCGGCCACGGCTTGATACGTCAGATCGTGACCCGCGCCGCCGGCGCGATCGCCGCCCTCGCCGACGATCTCGACGTGTGAAAGCCGCGGAAAAGCGGCGTGCGTGCGGCTCCAGTCCAAGCCGCAGGCCTGCAGTGCTCGCGGCCGCATCGAGGTGATCAGCAGGTCGGCGCGGGCGGCGAGCGCGAGCACGGTCGCTTGCGCGCAGCGAAGATCCAGCCGCATCACCGTCAGGTCCGCCGTCAGTTCGGCATACCACGCGGGGGCGGACGCCTCGAGCGGATCTCCCCTCTCGGGTTCGATCTTGGTGACGGCGGCGCCGCGCCGGGCAAGGTGGGCCGCAACCAGCGGTCCGGGGATGTTGGTGACGGCAGCCAGCACGTTCAGGCCGCCGAGCGGTCCGCTCATACGGTACCGCCGGGACGGTTGCGCCCGGCCGCGGTCGTTTGGTATGATGCCCCGGTCGCCGGGACGGATCCGCCTCGACCTGTACCCGAAGCGAGCCAATCCTTGAAGAAGGAGCCCTTTCCACCGTGCCCTTGAGCAAAGAACAGAAGGCGGAGATCGCCGCCAAATTCGGTCACTCCGCGTCCGACACCGGTTCCGCGGATGTGCAAATCGCCATCCTGACGGCTTCGATCAATCAGCTGACCGAGCACTTGAAGATCCACAAGAAGGATCATCACAGCCGCCGCGGCTTGCTCCTGCAAGTCGGCCAGCGCCGCCGCCTGCTCAACTACTTGCAGAACAAGGATCTCGAGCGCTACCGCAAGCTGATCTCCGACCTCGGGCTGCGCCGCTAAGACGGCGAGCACCCTCACCCCGCCGCTCAAATGGGCCGGCGGAAAGCGCTGGCTGCTCCCGCATTTGGAGCCTCTCTGGCGCGATCATTCGCATCGGCGCCTGGTCGAGCCGTTCGCCGGCGGACTCGCCGTTGCGCTCGGCCTGCGTCCGCGCGCTGCGCTGCTGTGCGATCGCAACGCGCACGTCATCGCCTTTTACCGGTGGCTGCAGGCCGGATTCGATCCGTCCGCGGTGGACGTGCGGCTGGAAAACGATCGCGCCGTCTTCGCGCGCAACCGCGATCGCTTCAACGAGCTGATCGCGACCGCGCAGTCCGAGACGCTGGAAGCTGCCGTCCTCTTCTACTATTTGAACCGCACCGGCTTCAACGGCTTGTGCCGCTTTAACGCGTCCGGCTATTTCAACGTCCCGTTCGGCAGATACAAACGGATCGAGTATCGCGACGCTGCCTACTTTACGCGCTATAAAGACGCGTTGACGCGCTACGAGTTCGCGTGCGCCGACTTTTCCTCTCTATCGCTGGAGCCGGACGATTTCGTTTACGCAGACCCGCCGTACGACGTAGAGTTCACGTCGTACTCGGCCGGGGGGTTCCCATGGACCGAGCAAGTGCGGCTGGCACACTGGCTGGCCGCGCACTCCGGACCCGTCGTTGCCTCGAATCAGGCCACGGATCGGGTGCTCGAACTCTACCGCGGACTGGGTTTTACGGTGCGCACACTGCCCGCCCCGCGGCGAATCTCGTGCAACGGCAACCGCGACTCCGCCAGCGAGATGATCGCGCTGCGCAATCTTTAGCTACTTGCGCGCGATCGCGCGCTTAACGGCCTCCACGATCGAGCGCGTGCCCATCCCGTAATGCTCGATGAGTTCGGCCGGATCGCCCGATTGACCGAACTGGTCGGCGACGCCCACGAACTCGATCGGCACCGGCCTGCGCTGCGCCAAGATCTCCGCGACGCGGGAACCCATGCCGCCGGCGATTTGATGCTCTTCGACGGTGACGACGACGCCGCACTGTTCGGCCGCGGCGGTCACGGCCGATTCGTCCATCGGTTTGATCGTGTGATTGTTGAGCACGAGGCACTCGATGCCCTCACGCGCCAGATGTTCGGCGGCGATGAGCGCGTTGTAGACGAGGATGCCGCAGACGACGATCGCCGCGTCGCTGCCTTCGCGCAGCACTTGCGCGCGGCCGATCTCGAACGGCGTCTCTTCGGTCGTTACGATGGGAGATTTTTCGCGTCCGAAGCGCAGATAGACCGGGCCGTTCAAATCCGTGAGCGCCAGCGTCGCCTTTTTGGTTTGCACGGCGTCGCACGGCACCACGACGGTCATGTGCGGAATGACGCGCATGATCGCGATATCTTCGATCGCCTGATGGGTCGCGCCGTCGGGCCCGACCGAAACGCCCGCATGCGCTCCGGCGATCTTCACGTTGGTTTCGTTGAGCGCCATCACGGTGCGCACTTGCTCCCACGAACGCCCCGGATTGAACATCGCGTAGCTCGCGATCCACGGAATCTTCCCCACGCTCGCCAATCCGCCGGCCATCGCGACGAGCAACTGCTCGGAGACGCCGATCTCGATGTACTGCGCCGGGCACGCCTCCTTGAAACCGAGCATGCGCGTCGACTCCGAGAGGTCCGCGCAGATGGCCAGGACGTTCGAGTTGCGTTTGCCCGCTTCGATCAATCCCTCGCCGAAGCCGTTGCGCGTAGGAACCTGCTTGACGCTCTTTGGGTCGTCGAGCGGCGCGAGGCGCATCGCGGCCGCGCCGTTGAGCAGCTTGGTGCTATGCATTCGCCAGAATCCTTTCGCGCTCGGCTTGCAACTGCGCAAGCGCCGCATCCGCTTGTTCTTTATTGGGCGGCTTGCCGTGCCACGTGTAGTCGCCTTCCATGTAGCTCACGCCCTTGCCCGGGACCGTGTGCGCGATGATGACGCTCGGCCTTTCCTGCGATGCCTGCGCCTGCGCTGCGGCCGCTACGAATTGCTCGATGTCGTTGCCGTCGCATTCGATCACGTTCCAATTGAAGGCGCGATACTTGTCGGCAAGCGGCTCGAGCGGCATCACGTCCTCGGTGCTGCCGTCGATTTGAATGAAGTTGCGGTCGATGATGGAGATCAGGTTGTTCAGTTTGAACTTCGCGGCGGTCAGTACGGCCTCCCAATGCAAACCGCATTGGTGCTCGGCGTCGGACGTGACGACGTAAACGCGCCAGCTCTTGCCGTCCATCTTTGCCGCCAACGCCATCCCCGTACCCTGCGCCAGCCCTTCGCCGAGAGGACCCGACGTCGTCTCGAGTGCCGGAAGCCGAACGCGCTCGGGGTGACCTTGAAGCCGCGTTCCGAACTTGCGCAGCGTAAGCAATTCGTCGACCGGAAAGTATCCCGCGTAGGCCATCGCGCTGTACCGCACGGGCGCAATGTGACCGCAGGAGAGCAGCAGCCGATCGCGATCCGGCCAGTCGGGATTCTTGGGATCGTTGCGCATCACGTGCTGATAGAGCGCAGTGAAGATGTCCGCCATGTCCAAGGACCCGGCCGAATGTCCCGAACCGGCCGAGAGCAGCGAACGGATAATCCCTTGCCGGCACAAGTTGGCCTGCTCTTTGAGCGCGGTCAGGCGCTGCGGGGTGAGTGACTCCATAACAGGCGGTACATACCCTTCCCCGCGACCCCAGCCCTCGAAGGCGCGCCCTTTTGAATGCGAATCAGTAGCCGATCGCGGCGCCGCCGGGGCGGCGGCGGTCGCTTCCCCCGGTGAGAGCGCCCGTGCGCGAATCGACCAGAATCGCTTGCGCCGAACCCCACGAGGAAACGCGCCGAAGCGCGTAGCCCTGCGCCCGCAGCGCGCGCATCGTTCGCGCGTCGAAAGCGCCGGGCTCGTATTCGATCCGGTCGGGCAGGTACTGCATGTGCATTCGCGGCGCATCGACTGCCTGCTGGACGTTCATACCGTAATCGATGACGTTTTCGAGCGTCGAAAGCACGATCGTGATGATGCGCGAACCGCCCGGGCTGCCCGTCACCATGAAGAGCTTTCCGTTGCGCGTGACGATCGTCGGTGCCATCGACGAAAGCGGCCGCTTTCCGGGGCGGATCGCGTTGCGCTCGCCCTGCACGAGCCCGTAGAGATTCGGGACGCCGGGCTTACTGGTGAAATCGTCCATCTCGTCGTTCAAGAAAAATCCGGTGTCGCCCGCGATGACTCCGGCGCCAAAATCGTCGTTGATCGTGTAGGTGACCGCGACCGCGTTTCCCCAGCGGTCCACGACCGAGAAGTGCGTCGTGTCCGTGCCTTCCGGCGGCGGCCCCAGCCCCGGATGCACGCGCGAAGAGGGCGTCGCGCGATCGGCCGAGATCGTCGAACGCAAGCGTGCCTGGTACTGCGGCGAGAGCAGCTGCGCGATCGGGTTGCGGACGTAATCCGGATCGCCCAGATACGCGTTGCGATCCGCATAGGCGCGGCGTTCGGCCTCGGCGACGTAGTGTGCCGATCGCACCGAGCCGGCGCCCCAGGCGCGCAGCGGAAATGCGGCCGTAATGCCCAGGATCTCGCACAACGTCGTGCCGCCCGAACTGGGCGGCGGCGCCGAAGTGATGACGTACCCGCGATACGCGCAGTGCACGGGGTCGCGTTCTTCCGCGGTATACGTACGAAAATCGTCGAGCGACAGGATGCCGCCGTGTGCGGAGCTCGCTGCGACGATGGCGCGCGCAACGGGTCCGTCGTAAAAAACCGCCGGTCCGCCGGCCGCGATTTCCGAGAGCGTTCGGGCCAACTGCGTCTGCACGAGCACGTCTCCGGCGCGGGGCGGCAATCCATTGGAGAAAAAGATGCGGCGCACGCCGGGATCGCTTATGCCGTTCAATGCTTGGAAGATCGCGGCGTCGCCGGGTCCGACGCGAAACCCATGCGCCGCCAGCGCGATCGCGCGCGCCATGACGAAGGCGCGGCTGCGCGTCCCGTACTCCTTCAACGCGCGCTCGAGGCCCATCACCGTTCCGGGCACGCCTGCTGCAAGATAGCCGCGCGTGCTCGCGTCCGGAATCACGTTTCCCGACGCATCGAGGTACATGCGCGCCGATGCCCGCTGCGGCGCTCTTTCGCGGAAATCGATGAAGTGTTCGGGCCCGTCGTGCATGCGCACGAGCATGAACCCGCCCCCGCCGAGATTGCCGCAGCACGGATCGACGACTGCGAGCGCGTAGGCGGCGGCCACCGCAGCATCGACGGCATTACCGCCGGCCCGCAGCACGTCTACGCCCGCTTGCGTCGCGTACCGCTGCTCGGTGACGACCATGCCGTGGGTCGCCTGCACCGGCATGCTCGATTCGGCGGCGATGCCGTCCGGCTGCACGAACGCGGCCGCGGCCAAGACAACTGCGACAAAGGTACGCATCCCGCGGCAATATTGCGCCAAATCTTACAGACCTGCTAGGTCCTTCTTCCTATAGCCCCGAACCGGGCACGGTTCACATAAAAGAGCAAGAAAACAAGCAAGTAGGAGAACCCTGTGCCTGAGTCCGTATCCTTAGAGATCGGCGGGCGCACGATGGTCATCGAAACCGGCGAACTCGCGAAGCAAGCAAACGGCTCCGCGCTGATCCGCTATGGCGACCAAAACGTCGTGCTCTGCGCCGTCACTGCCTCCGAGAAACCTCGTGAAGGCATCGACTTCTTCCCCCTCACCTGCGATTTCGAAGAAAAGATGTACGCCGCCGGCAAAATTCCGGGCGGATACATCAAGCGCGAAGGGCGTCCGCCCGAGCACGCCGTGCTCAGTTCGCGCCAGATCGATCGCCCGATTCGCCCCCTGTTTCCGGATGGATTCCGCAACGACGTGCAAGTCGTGGCGACCGTGCTTTCGATCGATCCGGAACTGGACGCGGACGTCATCGGCGTCTGCGCCGCCGGCGCCGCATTAGCGGTCTCCGATATTCCTTTCGATAAAACGGTTGCCGCGGTGCGCGTCGGACGCGACGAGAACGGCGCATACGTCTGCAACCCCGCTCTGCCGCAGTACGAAACGGGCGGTTTGGAGATCGTCATCGCAGGCACGGCCGATGCCGTCATGATGGTCGAAGGCAGCGCGCAAGAAATCAGCGAGGAAGAGTTCCTCGGTGCAGTCGAGTTCGGTCACGCCGAAATCCGCAAGATCGTCGCGGCGATCGACGAGCTCGCGAAAAAGGCGGGCAAAGCCAAGCGCGAATTTCCGGTGGCAACCTCGGATCCCGCACTCGAAGCGTTCGTGCGCACCGCGTTCAAGGACGACGTCGCCAAAGGCATGCGCGTCGTCGAAAAACTCGAACGCCAAGCCGCCCTCGACAAGATCAGCGTGGAAGAGGCCATCGCGCGCGCCGGAGAGGACGGTGCGATCAAGGCGATGCTCGAAGAGCCCGCCGCAGCCAAAGCGTTCTCGAAAATCATCAAAGCGATGCAAGAGGACGAACTGCGAACCATGGTCGTCGACGAAAAGGTTCGCCCCGACGGCCGCAAGCCCGACGAGATTCGCCCCATCTGGTGCAAGGTGCACTACGTGCCCCGCGTCCACGGCAGCGGCGTCTTCACGCGCGGGCAGACGCAGGTCTTTACCGCCGCGACGCTGGGATCGATCAGCGATGCGCAGCGTCTCGACGGCATCGTCGCGCTCGAAAACAAGCGCTACATGCACTTCTACAACTTCCCTCCGTTCTCGGTCGGCGAGACGCGTCCGATGCGCGGCCCCGGCCGGCGCGAGATCGGGCACGGAAACCTGGCCGAACGCGCGCTGCTTCCGGTGCTTCCGAAGAAGGAAGATTTTCCGTACACGCTGCGCCTGATGAGCGAAGTGCTCGAATCGAACGGATCGTCGTCGATGGCGTCTGTGTGCGGCAGCACGCTTGCGCTCATGGATGCCGGCGTGCCGATCAAGGATCACGTCGCGGGCGTTGCCATGGGGTTGATCCTCAAGGGCAAGAAGTACGCCATCCTCACCGACATCCAAGGCATGGAAGATGCTTTGGGCGAGATGGACTTCAAGGTCGCGGGTACCAAGAAGGGCATCACCGCGATCCAAATGGACATTAAAGTTCAGGGTATCACGATCGAGATCATGCGCGAAGCGATGGCCGAAGCCAAGAAGTCGCGCTACTTCATCATCGACAAGCTCGCCGAAACGATCGCCAAGCCGCGCGAGGAACTGAGCAAGTTCGCTCCGCGCATGATCGTCGTCCAAATCAACCCGGACAAGATCAAAGACGTGATCGGTCCCGGCGGCAAGATCATCAACAAGATCATCGAGGAGACCGGCGTCGAGAAGATCGACATCGAAGACGACGGCAAGGTCTTCATCACTTCGCTCGACGGCGAGTCAGCCGAAAAGGCACGCGCGACCGTAGAGGCGATCACCAAGGAAGTGCTGGTCGGCGAAACCTACATGGGCGAGGTCACGCGCATCATCAACATCGGTGCGTTCGTGAAGATTCTCCCCGGCAAGGAAGGTTTGGTTCACATCAGCCAGCTCGCGCCGGCGCGCGTCGAGAAGGTCGACGACGTGGTCAAGGTCGGCGACGAGATCATGGTCAAGGTCATCGAGATCGACAACCAAGGCCGCATCAACCTCTCGCGCAAAGCGGTTCTGGCCGGCGTCTCGGGCAACGGCAGCATGGAGCATCACGAGCGCCCGCGCACCGGGCACGCGTCGCAGGCCGAAGGCGGCGGCGGCGGTCACGAAGGCCGGCGTCCGCGGCGACCGCGCCGCAGGGAGTAGCCAAGCACAAAAGGCCCGCAGCGATGCGGGCCTTTTGTTATACTACAGTCGTGCCGGACGTTCTCACGTTCCTGTTCACCGACGTTGAGGGCAGCACGCGGCGCTGGGAAGAGTCGCCCGGCGCGATGCGCTCGGCGATCGCGCAGCACGACGAACTGCTCGAAACCGCGGTTCGCCGCAACGGCGGGCGAGTATTCAAACGCGTAGGCGATGCGGTGTGCGCCGTATTCGATGCGCCCGAGGATGCCGTGGCCGCAGCGGTCCAGATGCAGCGCGCGCTCTCGGCGGCCGTTTGGCCCGACGGCCTCGATGCATTGCGAGTGCGGATCGGAATTCATTGCGGCAGCGCGCTGGCCGCTGCGGACGGCGATTTTGCCGGACCGGCGCTCAATCGCGTCGCGCGTCTGACTGCGGCGGGACACGGCGGTCAAGTGCTGCTCTCGGAAGCGGCGGCAACGCTCGTTCGCGACACGCTTGCCGAGCAGACCGCGCTGCGCAGCTTGGGCACGCATCAATTGCGCGATCTCTCGCACCGGGAGACGATTTTCCAACTCGAAGCGCCGGGGCTGCAAACGGAATTCCCGACGCTGCGAACCCTGGATACGCATCCGAATAATCTGCCGCTGCAAATTTCTTCGTTCATCGGGCGTTCCGGCGACCTGCAGTTTCTTGCCCAAGTGCTTCGCACGTCGCGTCTGGTTACGATCGCCGGACCCGGCGGCATCGGTAAGACGCGCCTGAGCCTGCAGGCCGCCGCGCACGCCGCGCCGCGTTTCCAGGACGGCTGCTGGCTCGTCAAGCTCGCCGACGTGCGCGATCCGCAGCTTGTCGTCGCGACGATCGCCTCGGTCCTGGACATTCGCGAAGAGCCCGGCAGACCGCTTGCCGACACGCTCGTGGCGGCAGCGCGCGAAAAGCAGATGCTGCTGCTGCTGGACAACTCCGAGCATCTGCTGCCCAGCGTCGTGGAGATCGTTTCCCGCCTGCTGCAGGAATGTCCGCAGGTGACGGTGCTGGTGACGAGCCGCGAGCCGACGCACCTGAGCGGAGAGATCGTCCACCGGTTGCATTCGCTCCCGGCTCAAGACGCGGAGGAGCTGTTCTGCCGGCGCGCACAAGCTGCCGGCGGATCCGCGGAGCAGCCGCCGGCAGCGGTTGCGGCGATTTGCCGTCAGCTCGACTGCATTCCGCTGGCCATAGAACTGGCGGCCGCCAGAACGCAGACGCTCAGCGCCGAGGAGCTGGAATCCGCGCTCCGCATCGACACGGACGTGCTCGTCTCCAAGGATCCGGAGCAAACGGCACGCCACCGCACGCTGAGCGCGACGATCGCGTGGAGCTACGCACTGCTCGCGGTGCAAGAACAGCAGCTGCTGCAGCGGCTCTGCGTTTTCGAAGGCGGGTTCACCCGCGATGCGGCGCAGGCCGTTTGCGCCCCGGACGCGGCGCCCTCGCGTTTCCTGGACGAACTCGATTCGCTGGTCGATAAGTCGTTCGTCGACTCCATCTCGGTGACGGCCGCCAAGCGTTTCCGGCTGCTCGAGCCGATTCGCCGATACCTCGAGCAATTCGCCGGCCGCGACGTAGACGACGTCGACCAAACCAAACGGCGGCATTTCGCGTATTTTCTCGACAGCGCACGCGGAGAGTTCTCCGCGCTGCAGGATCGCGCGTTACGCATCGATGCGGATCTGCCGAACGTCCGGGCCGCATTGAGCTGGGGGTTGGAGCACGCCGCGCACGCGGATGTGACCGAGTTTGCGCGCGCTCTTTCCGAATACTGGCAGCTGCGCGGAACGATTTCCGAAGCCCGAGTCTGGCTCGGCCGCGTTCTCCGATTGGAAACGCTCGCGCCGGCCGAGCGCGCGATGGTGCTGCGAAGAGCCGCTACCTTCGCAACCAAGGACGACGACTACGAAGCGGCGCGTTCGCTCATATTGGAATCATTGGATCTCTATCGCCGCGCCGGGGACACCGCGGGGGGTCGCGGAGGCCACCCACGCCATGGCGGTGCTCGAGCATTACACGGGGCAAGTCGACGAAGCGTACCGCCTGTACGGAGAGGCGCTGGAAGCGTTCGAAAAAACCGGTCACGTGCACGGTACGATCGCCGCCCTCACCAATCGCGGCATGATCTTGGCCGAACGCGGGACGCTCGAAGAAGCATCGGCGATGCTCGACCGCGCAGCGCGAGCATGCCGCACGGCCAATCGCGATGACGATCTCGCATCGGTCCTTTCGCATCAAGGCGATCTCGAATTACAGCGAAGGCGGCCGGTGCAAGCGTTGCAGGCCTTCACCGAAGCGCTCGGCATCAAGCAGCGCATTCACAGCCGCGTCGATCTGACGGATATTCTGTCGAATCTCTCGTATGCCAAGTTGCTCGCGGGCGATCGCTCCGAGGCGTTCGAGTATGCCCGCGCCGCACTGAACGAAGCGTTGGAAGGGGGCGGGCGCGCCGCACTGGTGATGGCGCTGGAAATTCTCGCCGTCGTGCTTTTCGAAGACCGCGCGGACGAGAGCTGCACGGCGCTCGCGAGCGCGACCGCGCTGCGCCGTTCGATCGGGTACGCCGTCGAGAGTACTGCCTGGCGCGAAGCGCTGGCAGGCATTCGCACTTCGTGCGGCTCGCAGAGATTCGAAGCGCTCGTCCAGACCGCTCTCCCGTCCGATGCTCCATCGCTGGCGCGCAGTTTTCTTGCTGCGGCTCCCGCGCCGGCTAGCTGATGTAGATTGCTATAGACTGCGTTACCGGCGTCGGATTCGAGGGCGCAGTGCAGCCGGCGTCCGTAAAGCTTACCGGCGCGCTCGTCAAGGTGAACAGCGTCTGCGCACCTTTGGGCGGCGTGGGCAACGAGCCGCTGTCGCACATGACGATCGTGCACGTCGTGACCGACGCCAGCGTGATCGCGTTCAACTTCTCGATCGGAACCTGCGCCCACAGATGCATCGGATTGGTCATCGGCGACGGGCTGACGGCCGGACTCGGATCCGCGTTTTGCGTCTTGCCGCTCCCCCCGTTCGCGCCGTTCTTACCGGCGCACCCCGCAGCTGCAAGCAGTGCCGCTAGTGCCGCAAACCCTCCCGCATTGAGCAGTGTCGCGCGGTCGAGCGTGGTTCCCTCATCGTCGATCACCGTCGTCTCCTTTACGAGCGTTATTTGCAAACCAAATAAGGTTCGGTTTGGACGTTCGCAGCGTTATGGTTGGGCGTCGTGCTGTTCTCGTCGTTGCCGGACATCCACACCGGCCCGCGGAGCCTGGTGCAATGGGCGCCGGGCGGGGGCGGAGTATCGATGTAGATGACCTTCGGCGGTCCGGAGCCTCCCAGGTGGATCTCCAGATGCATCGGGTTCGTGAACGCACGGTGCGTAGGGATGGGTGACGGCGTCGGCCGCGCGGTTCC
>DASRDE010000064.1:0-2545 GCA_035652755.1 Vulcanimicrobiaceae bacterium
ATTTTTCGACTTCGGCACGCGCCTGGACGATGGGTTTGCCCATCTCGCGCACGGCGGCTTGCGCAAGTGCGGCCGAGTCGCGGCGAAGCGTCGCGGCCAGTGCATGCAGTAAGGCGCTGCGCGTTTCGAACGGCTCTCGGCGCCATCGCGCGAAGGCCGCGCGCGCAGCGTCCAAGTGCGCGTCGATCTCCGGCCCGGACATATACGTGAAACGCTCGATCTCGGCGCCGGTGGCGGGGTTGAGCGTAACGACGTCGGCCATGCCCTTCCTTTCGGCGGTCTGCATCGTCATAACGGATGAATTGCCCACGGCCCGGACGGCCCCGAAAAGATTTCGATGAGCCGGTCGGGCCGCAAGTACTCCTTGGCGACGCGCTGCACGTCCGCGGGGGTGATGCCCGCGTACCGCTGCGCGAGCGATTGATAGTAGTTCAGATTCCGGCCATCCTGCGCTACGTCCAGAACCTCGCTCAGCTGCCCCTCGGCGGAGCCTTCGGAGAGCAGCGCCTCGGAGACGAGGCGGACCTTTGCCTGCTCCAGTTCGGCGGCGCTCACGGGCTCGGTGCGCATACGGTCCAATTCCGTGCGGACCAGATCGATCGCCGCCGGCACGTTCGAAGGCGCCGCGCTCAACTCGATTTCGAAATCCCCGCGCGATGCGTCGCTCTTTAAACGCGCGCTGGCGTTGTACACCAAACCGCGTTTTTGACGCAATTCCTGAAACAGCCGCGATTCGAAGTATCCGGGGCCGCCGACCAGTTCGGTCAGCACCGAAAACGCGTCGTAATCCGGGCTCAGGCTCGAAACGGCCGGTTGTCCCAATTGAATGTAGACTTGGTTTGCCGCCGTTCCCACGTACGCGTGCGCGGTATGTGCAGAGGGAAGTGCTAATTCTTTCGACGAGGGTTTGGGTCCGGCGGCCGCCCACGTTCCGAACGTCGATTCCATCGCGGCGCGCACGCGCGCGGGCGTAACGTCGCCGACGACGGCGATCGTCGTCAGATCCGGCCGCCAGTAGCGAGCCGTGTAGGCGAGCAGATCGGCGCGCGAAATCGACGCGACCGAATCTTGCGAGGGATAGCGCAGCGCGGGATCCTCCGGCGCGAGCAGACGCTGCAGATACGCGCGGTCGATCATCACGCTCGAAATCGTCTGTTCGGTGCCGATGGAGTTTGCAAGCTGCGACCGCTGAAGGTCGAGCCACCGTTCGGGGAACGACGGATGCTGCTCGCCGTCGCTGAGCATCCCGAGCAGCGCTTCAAAGTCGCGGGCAAAGCCGTGCGCCGAAAAGCTTTGCCCCAGCGATAGCGACGCGCCGATGTCGTCGGTAGCCTTGCGCAACTGCGTGAAATCGTACCGGTCGCTGCCGAAGTTCGCGGTCGCCGAGGCCAGGCGCACGATGCCTTCTTTGCCGTCCGGAACGAAATTGGCCGACGAGTCGATGCTTCCGGCGATATAGACGGTAGGCCGGTCATGCTTTTCCTGGACTGCGACGCGCAAGCCGTTCGGAAGCGTGAACACCACCGGCTGCAGCTTGCTGTGCGCCGTGGTCGGCTTGCGCAGCTGCGCGCGAATGGCTTCGGGTTCGACGATGGGCCCGTTCGGGACGCGCGAGCTGAAGTCGTCGTTCGCTCCCGCGCTGCTTTTCTGCGACTCCGCCCTGGACGGATGATCGTTCGGCGTAAGATGGCCGACGACGTTCGGCGTCGCCAGATACTGGCGCGCGGCTTGCGTCAGCGCATCCGGCGTCAGCGCCGCCAGCCGTGCATCCTCGTCGCGGTCCCGCTCGCCGACGATCCCGTATGTGTACCCGACGAGATCGCCGAATCCGCCGATGGAGTCGGCCGAATACGCGCGCTCGGCGAGCGTCTCGCGTTTGGCCGCGTTCACCAGATCGGGATCGAAGCCGCCGGCAATCACGTTCTGCATCGTGGTCTGAAAGATGCGCTGCGCCTCCGCTCCGGTGTGTCCCGGATTGAGTACGATAAAAACGTGCATCAGGCCGCCGCGCAGCTGGGTGTCGGCGTTGGCGTCGACGTTCAGCGCGACGTTGGTTTCGACCAGCGCCTGATAGAAGGGCCCGCGCTCGTTTGGAATGAGCGCGGCCAGCGTGCTGATGGCGGCTTCACCCGGTTCGGTGTCGCCGGGCACCGCGTATGCCAGATCCAGCACTTCGAACGGAAACGGGAACTCGCCCTCAACGGTTTTACCCGTAGCGGCTTGCGGATGCGGCGCCGCATGCGCCGGCAGCGGCCGCGACGGGATGGAGGCGAAGTACTTGCGCGCCAGGGCGAAAATCTGCGCGTGCTGCACGTCGCCCGCGACGAGGAGCGCCGCATTGTTCGGCGCGTACCACTGATCGTAATAAGCGCGTAAGTCCGCCGTCGTCGCATTCGCAACGTCCGATCGGACGCCGCTGGGCGTGCGGCCCGCGGGCAGGCCGGGATAGGCGGCCGCGCGCACGCGCGAGAGCAAGTTGAAAAAGGGCGAGCTTTCATCGCCGTCGATCTCGCTGAGCACCGCGCGCCGTTCGATCTCCCAATCC
>DASRDE010000065.1:0-10721 GCA_035652755.1 Vulcanimicrobiaceae bacterium
CCGCCCCAGATGCCGTTGCATTCCAGCGTTGGACGGAACCACTGACGATGCAGCGGCGCAATCCCGGCTTCGCCGCCGAGTGCCGAGACGCCGAGATCCCGAGCCTGCGCCGTCTCGTCGAACTGCAGGCTGCGCAGCTCCGCCGCCGTCGCGGCGTCCAGATCCGGGACGCCGTCGTAGAATCCGGGAACCGCTACGCGCCCGTTCGCATCTTTCAGCTGCGCGAGGATGCTCGCCAATGCTTCGATCGGATTGAGGACGAGCCCGCCGAAATACCCCGAGTGCAGGTCCTCGGCAGGGCCGTACACGGCGACTTCCCACGACACCAGTCCGCGCATCGACGTCGTGAGTGACGGCACGTCTTCGGCATACACGGCGGTGTCGGAAATGAGCGCGACGTCCGCTTTGAAGCGATCGCCGTAGCGCGCGAGCGCCGCTTCGAAATTCGGAGAACCGATCTCTTCTTCGCCTTCGACGATAACTTTCACATTGATCGGAAGCTCGCCGAACGTTCGCAGATACGCTTCCATGGCGGCCACGTGCATCAGCACCTGACCCTTGTCGTCCACCGCACCTCGGCCGAAGATTTTTCCGTCGCGGACCTGCGCGGTGAACGGAGGGCTCTCCCACAGTTCCAACGGATCGGCCGGCTGAACGTCGTAGTGTCCGTAGACGATCGCGGTCGGCTTTCCCGGCGCGCCGAGCCATTCACCGTACGCCAGCGGATAACCGCCGGTCTCGAGCACTTCCGCGCGCAAACCGATCTGCGAGAGGCGACGCACCAGCAGTTCGCAACACCGCCGCACGTCGGGCGCGTGCGCGGGATCGGCCGAAATCGACGGCACGGCGATCCACTGCGCGAGCTCGTCGAGCAGCGCCGCACGTTGCTCGTCGCAATATGATGCGAGGCGAGCGTCGAGCTCGTCCATTAAGGAAACGGCACTCCGAGCGCGATGTCGACGGCGGCGCTCCCGCGCTGGACTTCAAACGTGTGAGGCTTTCCGTCGTACGCGCGGTTCTGCGACTGATATGTGCCGTACTCCCACCAATACCGTCCGTCGATCTTGTTCACGACGTCCCCGGTGCGCAGGCCCGACGCATACGCCGGCCCTCCGGCCCGCACGTAGGCGCGCATATTCCCGTCGACCGTTTTAAAGAGCGAGAAGTAGTAGCTGGGCGGATCCGAGGCGGCATATGCGGCGCCCTGCTCGAGCAGGTGCGTCCAGCGCTCTTGGTTGGATTGCGACCAGTCCAGCAGCCGCGCAACGCACTGACGCGCGAGTCTCTTCACTCCGGCGGCCGACGGCTGCGCAAAGATCTCGTGCTCGTGCCATTCGGCAACTTCCCAGCCGCCGCAGTCTTCAAGGCGCAAGCCCACGTCGACGTCGGTACCCTCGACCAGGCCGAATCGCGACACCGCAGTTTGCAGGTACGCGGCGTACGGTTTGCGCGAGCAACCCTCCATGTTCGGGTTCGTTTGCATCAGCACCGCATGCACCTTTCGCCCGTCGAGCAAAGATGCCGCCGCACGGGCGGCGGTGCGCCCATCCTCGGAGCCGTCGTCGCCGACGGCAAGCCGCGCAACCGCCTGCGGACCGGTAAAAAACTCCGGCGGCGCCATCGTCGCCGCTGCCGCGCGCTCGACCATCGGGCCGAAGGCGCGAACGCCCAAAAGCGGCCCCGACGCCGTGACGACGGCAATGCACGCGACGGTCGCAACGGCGACTTGAAAGGGCAGCGTCCGTTTGGTGATCTCCTCGATGTGCACGCCCGTGAAGTTCGCAACCCAGACGTTCGCCGTATTGGTAGGGTCGCAGACGTTTTGCACCTGTACGACGGCCATAATGGCGGCGACGATAATTGCGGCGGGATAGACGTGCGCGGAAAGCAGAACGGTAAACAGCGCAATTCCGACGCCGAACGGATTGAGCGGGCCGCGATAGAGCACCAAGGGGCTGAGCAGGCCGAACAAGACGACGTACGCGGCGGGGCCGCGCAACGCGCCGGACGCAACGAGCGGGCGGAGCGCCGCGGCAAACTGCGGCTGTTTGACGGCCGTCAGCAGCATGCCGATCCCGATGAACAGCACGATGGCGGGCGCGACGTCTTCGACGCCGCGGATCGCCGCCGCCGAAAGCACGCGCACGATGGCGGCGGGACGAGTCGTCAAAGCGCCGTAGATCGCCGAGATCGCAAAAGCCAGTACCGCGTCCACGTGCAGCGTGAAGTACAGCAGAATCGGCAGCACGGGCGTGAGCAACGCGAACCACGGAACGCGCGCCGTCTGCTTTTCCGCCGCGACCGCCCACGTCGCGTAATCGCGGGAGCGCGAAAAGGAGATCGCCGCGTAGATCGCAAGCGCAAGCGCGTCGATTGCGGCAAGAGCGAGCGCGTAAGGCGCCATCTGCTGCTGCGTGACGCCGAAGTACTGGGTGTAGAACTTCCAATTGGCGATATTGAAGATAAAGCCGAGCGCAAAGGCCATCAGGAACAGCGTCGCGGCGATCTTCCGCGGCACGCCCGTCGTCATCATGATCGGAAGGACGATCGATCCGACCATGATGATCGCGCCCAGCCCGGTCAGCGAGACGAACAGGACGGCGACGACGGCGCTCAGGAGCATCGCGACGACCGGCGGACGCTCTCCTCCGAACTCGGCGGCAAAATTCACGATGCTGCGCGCTATTCCCGTGTCGAGCGTTACCCGTCCGAGCATCGCTCCGAAAACGACGGCAACATAAACGGAAGCCAGCGATGCGGCTCCCTCGACGACGACCGCAGCAACGCCCTTCGGGGGAACGCCGGCGACCACGGACATCGCCACCGCCATTGCCGGTACCGCCAGCAGCGCCGGCACGACCCGCGCGTACATCAGCACCGCGAAGATGAAAAAGACGGCCAGAACCGCAGCTGCGCTCACGGCGTTTGGAGGATGCTTTGCAGGGAAGGCAGCTGTTTGAGGCGTTCGTACTCTTCGAACGTCGCGGCGTTCATCCGGTCGGCGCGCGCGATATCCCGCTGAGCCTCCAGAGAATACCGCTCGAGATTCGAAGCCAAATGATCCGGGCGGTTCTCATACGACCAGGCGCGCGCGTACAGCGGCGCAAGCGCTTCGAAATCGTCGCGCAGCTCCCAAAACCAGTACTTACACCAGTACAAGTATCGCTCGGCGGGTTTGCCGGCCGCCGCGAGGGATTGCGCTTGCGCGTAGTACTGACGGACTTCGCCGGCGGCTTGATACTTTCTGCCGAGCACGTCGAACGTGCGCGCGGCTAGCATCATCGCGCGAGCGGCGCCGGCGTGCAGCGCAGGCACGTGCGCGATCAAATGCTCCTCGACCGATTCGGCATCCAGCCGAACGGCCCGCAGGTCGTCCGCGGAAAGGCGGGCGGCGATGCGCGGATCGAACGCGTCGGCCCACAGGTAGTAGTGCGTGCCGGCATATTCGCCGCGCGCGACGCGCTGCTGGGCGTCGTCGAGCTCGGCTACGTCCCGCGCATACCGCGCGTCGCTTTCTCCGAAAAAAGCCGGACCGAAGTCCGCCGCAAATCGCTGCGGCTCGATCGCATCGCGCTCCCAGGCGGAAGCCGCCGCATAGAGTACTGGGTACCACGTCGTTTCGAAGAGCGACTCGCCGTCGTCGTGCCAAACGGTTTCGAACAATCCGATCGCGCCCGCACGCTTTCCGTCGGCAACGATCCCGGACTCGTTTGCGAGCGCCGTCCCGACGTTCGGGAAGATCTGGTTGTAGTTCTGCGCGGCCGGTGAAACCATCTGCTCGAAGCCCATCCGCGCGACGTTCTGCAGATACTGCGCATACGACGATTCGACGCCGTAATGATACGAAGTTACGAGCAGGCCGCGCGGCAGCATCCGCGCGAGCGCCGGGTCGCGCTGCAGTGCATCGTCCCAAATCGCAACGCGCGCACCCGATGGAGCGATCAGGCGCGCCATTGCGGCCACGTGGCGGGCGAATTCGCCCGGCGTCGCGTCCGCTTCGTCCGACATGATGTGAAAGAACGGCGGATGCGGCACGGCTCTGAGTTCGGCTCGAATCACGCTGCCGAGATACGTCTGCGTAATGGGATCGTCCGGGCGCATATAAAACCCGTGCGGAAAATTGGATGCAGGCGCGTACTTTTCTACGGCGAGCGTGTTATGCATGTGCGCGAACGTCTGCTGCGCGGGGATCAGCGCGACGTGAAAGCGCCGGGCGTACCGGTCGAGCTCGCGCAGTTGATCCGGCGTTATCCCGTCTGCAGGTGCCGGCAGCGGGTTGTCCGGGTCGACGAACACGTGCTCCATCATGGGCGCATATCCGTTCATTTTGTGGGCGGCAATCGTGCGGATGCGCTCTTCGAAGTACCGCATCGTCGGGAGCGGGCCGCGCGACACGTCGTCCATCAGCACGCGCCAGCGGAGCGCCGGAGCGTCCTGTATGGATACGCAGGGCAGCACCCACGCGCCGTTCGCCCGCTGCGGCAGCTGCGCGAGGGTCATTGCCGCATAGAAAACGCCGTCGGCGTTGCCTGCAGCGATGAGGACCGAGCTCGCGCCGCGCGTCGTCAAACGATAGCTCTGCGGCGGGAGCGGCGCGTGCACGACGCTGACGTCTGCGGCGGCCCAGGTGCGCCGGGGCGGCGGAATGCCCAGGGCCTTCCATCGCTGCGCGATCTCTTCGAATGCGGCGGCATCGAAGCCGCGCCCGAACGTGAGCGCCCGTCGCATCGGCAGCGGCGGACAAGTACCCCGGAGAACGTTTTGCGGCCGCGGAAGCACATGCAGTGCGGCGAGTGCGGCCGCAGCGGCGATCATGGGCGCAGCATCGCCTCGTCGCGCCGGTCGAATGCCGCTTCCAACGCGGAGAAGTCGCCTTCTTCGACGGCTTTGACCAGATCGGCATCGGCTTGGCAGACCGCATCAATTTGCGACGGCGTGGCCAGTTCGTCGAATCCGCGGAAGGCACGCTGGTTGGCGAACTCGGCGCGCATCAGCAGGCGCTCGAGCCGCTCGCGATCGCCGCCGCTCAGCGAATCTGCGTCCCGCATGGCGGCAAGCCGTTCGCCCGCATACGCCCGGACTTGCTCGTCCGCCAGGCGCCGCGCTTGGGCATCGCTCAGCCCGGCGTAGTGCGGGATTCGCGCACGCAGGAACTCATCGGCTTCCATAGCGCGACCTACGACGGCTTTGCCGCCGAAGCCTCGCCCCGTACGAACGCGGATAACGCGGACTTAATCCGAACCGGGTACGCTCGCTGGAACGAGGAGGATGCAGATGCGGTTCTTTGCGGTGTTAATGGGGGTTGTGCTGCTTTGCGCCTGCGGCGGCCGGGCGGTACCGGTAGCGCCGAGCTCGCTAACGCAGTATGCGCAGTATCGCGATCCGTCCGAGATCCTGTTCACGCCCGCCGGGCGCATAAAGCACGTCATCGTCATAGTGCAGGAAAACCGCACGGTCGACAATCTCTTCAATGGGCTTCCGGGGGCCGACACCGTGACCAGCGGGCTGGACCACACCGGGAAACAGGTTGCGCTCAAACCCGTACCCTTCGAAGAACTCTACGATCCCGATCACACGCATCAAGCGTGGGTGACCGATTACGACAACGGGAAGATGGACGGCTTCGATCTGCCGCAGACGACGCCGAAAGGGCCGGCCGACTTCAATTACAGCTACGTTCCGCAAAACGAGACCGGCCCGTACTTCCAGCTCGCCGAACGTTATACGTTTGCGGATCGGAATTTCTCGGCCGAATCCGGACCGAGCTATCCCGGGCACCAATACTTAATCGCGGGAGAGTCGCAATACGCGATAGGCGATCCGAACGATCCCTTCTTCCGCTGGGATTGTCAGGCCGCTCCCGGCACGACGACGCCGACGCTCGACGCGCAAGGACACGTCGTCAACGGGCCGTTCCCCTGCTACGACTACCAAACGCTGGGCGATCTGCTCGATGCCAAAGGCGTGAATTGGCGCTACTACACCGAGCTCGAAGAGAAGTATTTCGGCGTCGGCGTTCAGCCGTACGGCGCCATCAAGCATGTCTATAAAGGAAAAGATTGGTCGAAGGTCGTCGCGCCGCAGGTACAAATCTTCGCCGACCTGGCTTCGGGTACGCTCGCTCCGGTCAGCTGGGTCAACGCGATGCTTCTTACCTCCGATCATGCGCAGCAGTCGACCAACTACGGCCCCGATTGGGTCGCCACGATCGTCAATGCGGTGGGCTTGAGCTCGTACTGGAAGGACACGGCGGTCTTCGTCACGTGGGACGATTGGGGCGGCTGGTACGATCACGTCGCGCCGCCGCAGCTGGATCGCATGGGATTGAGCTTCCGCGTCCCGCTGGTCGTCGTTTCACCCTTTGCGCAGCACGGCTACGTTTCGCACGTCCAGCACGAACCGGGCAGCATTCTGCATTTCATCGAAGAGGCGTTCGGGCTGGGTTCGCTGGGAACGACCGACGCTCGAGCGGACGATTTGGCCGACTGCTTCGATTTTTCGCAGACTGTAACGCCGTACAAGGTCATTCCGACGCGCGTCGGAGCCGGCTTCTTCAAATCGCTCAAGCCCGATACCAAGCCCATCGATTACTAGAGCCGGCCGTTCGCACTCCTCGGGAGGGTCTGCGCGGCCGATAACCAGATGGCATGGGTCTCTCCTTTGCCGGCGGCTTCGCCGCCGCAGCCTTGGCTGTGGCGGCGGGCGTGCTGGTATGGCGCTTTGTCACGGATCGCGCGGAGCTGCGCCGGCTGCGTGCCCTCTTTGCGCGTTACGTACCTCCGGAGGTCGCCGGCGAACTGGCGGCGCGGCGGAACCTGCACCTGCTGTGGGCACAGCGCCACTACGCGACGGTGCTCTGCGTACGGATCCGGAACTTCGAGTTTTTTGCCGAGGAACTGACCGCCGAAGAGACGCTGCGCCATCTCAACGAGTTTTATGCCGTTTCCGGACGCGCAATTGGAAGGCACGGCGGCATCATCGAGCGCCTGCACGGCGACGGCATCACGGCCGTGTTCGGAGTCCTCACGCACGATGCGTTTCAAGAACAACGCGCGCTGCTGGCCGCACTGCGAATCGTTCGGCTGGCCAACGCGATGAACGATCGCTGGCAATCGGAAGGGCGCCGGCCTTTCGAGGTCTACGCCGGCGTGAACAGCGGAAACGTGGTCGCGGGCGAAGTCGGCTTCGCGCAGCGCCGCGAGTTTGCCGTCGTCGGAAATCCGGCAAATGTGGCTTCGCGGCTGCAGCAAGCGGCCGAGGAGATGAACGCGCCGATCCTTGCGTCCGCGTCGACGCTCGAACCGGTGCGCGATGAGTTCGTCGCCGTTGCGCTCGAAACGGTACCGCTGCCGGGCCTCAAACGGCTGCATCGCGCGTACATGGTGCGCGGCGCGGTCAAGAAGAAAGAAGAGCCGCTGCAGTTGCCTGCAATTATTCCGGCGCTGCACACGGCGCTGGAACCGCAATACTTGACCGGCGAGTACGAGGCGCCGTACGAGTATTTACCGGATTCGCAACGCGGCGCCGACCGGTTCGCCTAACGGGGCAGACCGCGTGACGCCAGCTGCTGTACGATGTGCGGCAGTGCGGCCGCAGCGCTTTCGCGCACGACCGCATCGCAGCGGGCGCTCAACCCCGTCCGGTCCGGATTGATCTCGGCAACAAAGGCGCGCTCGTTTTGCATTGCCAGTGCGGCCGCGGGATACACGTTCGCCGACGTTCCGACGACGAGGATGACGTCCGCCGCCTGCGCAGCGCCGGCGGCGCGCTCCCAGACGTCCGCGGGCAACGCCTCGCCGAACCACACGACCTGCGGCCGAAAACGGCCGCCGCATCCGTGCTCGATGCGGTTCTCGGGCAGCCCGGACGAAAGCGCAACGGTCGCGCCGCACCTCGTACACCGGGCTTCACGCAGGTGTCCGTGCAGTTCGAGCACGTTCTTCGAACCGGCAGCCGCGTGAAGCGAATCCACGTTTTGCGTCGCAAGCGCGAACGCCGGCACCAGCGTCTCCAGTTGCGCGAGCGCGAGGTGTCCCGCATTCGGCTTTGCATTCGCATACACCCGAATGCGCATGTTATACCACCGCCAAACCAGTGCGGGGTCGCGTTCGAAACCCTCCGGGGAGGCCAAGTCCTCGGCGCGGTGGGATTCCCAATAGCCGCCGGCGCCGCGAAAGGTCGGCAGGCCGCTTTCCGCGGAGATTCCCGCTCCGGTGAGCACGAAAACGCTGCCGGCCGCGGCGAGTGCATCGACGAGCGCATCCATCGCGCCTGTTGGTTCGTTATCCGGCCGGGGGACGCTCCCGACGAAGCGAAAGACGTGGCAGTGGACGATGCGACCGGACTCATGGCGCGCGTGCGAAAGCGCGATACCGCGGCCTTCGAGGCACTGTACGACGCCTATCACCGGCTGGTGTACGGCGTAGCCTTTCGCATGCTCGGTGACGCGGCAACCGCAGAGGACGTAACGCAGGCGGTGTTCTTGAAAGTTTGGAGTTCGCCGGAACTCTTCGCGGGGGGCAACTTCGCGGGATGGATCGTGCGCATCACGCGCAACCGCGCGCTGGACTTGCTGCGCAGCAAAGCACGTTCGTTCGAGGAACTGCCCGAAACGATGCCGGACGGCGAAGCCCTCGAGGATCGCGCATTCGCAACGCTCGACGCCGCACGCGTCCGCACGGCGTTGGCGGCGCTGCCCGCCGATCAGCGCGAACCGATCGAATTGGGCTTCTTCGGAGGCATCACGCATCAAGAGATTGCGCAGCGCTGCGGGGTCCCGCTCGGAACGATCAAAACGCGCATTCGAACCGGATTGCGCCGCTTGCGCTCCAGCCTCGAGGGCACGGTAACGGTATGAATTCGCACGAGGCGATGCTGGAGAACGTTGCCGTCTATGCGCTCGGCGCGCTTCCGCCGTCCGAGGTACCCGAAGTGCGCTCGCACCTCCAGACGTGTCCGGAGTGCCGCAGCGAGTACGAGCAACTGGCGCCCGCCGCGCAGGCACTGGGATATGCGGCGGAAGCATGCACCGACCCGGCGACCGGAGCGATTGCGCCGCCCGGACCGCTGCTCAAAAAGCGCATCATGGCACAGGTTCGCCCGAACGTCGCCGAGATGCGCGCGGTCCGCCCCATCGTTTGGCCGGCGTATGCCGTCGCTGCCGCGTGCCTTGCCGTCGCTTTGGTGACGTCGATCGTGAACATCTCGCTCAACGAAGAAGTCCGAAACTCCGAAGCCCAGGTCGCCGCAATGAACCGGCATTCGTCCGCGCTCATGCGCGAGCTCGCGTTTCAGCGGACTGCATTGGCCGATCTCATCGCACCCGACTCGTCGCGCTACGCCGTCTCCAACGGCGAGGTCGTCAAACACGGCTCACGCATCTACATCGCGATGGATGCGCTGCCGGCTCCGCCCAAGGGCAAGGTGTACCAAGCGTGGACGCTCCACGCGGGCGCTTCGACGATGTCGCCGTCGGTCACGTTCGTGCCGAACGCGGGCGGCGTCGCAGTCGTCCCGTTGCCCGGCAACGGCTCCAACGTCGTGGCCGTAGCAGTGAGCGTCGAGCCGGACGGCGGGAGTAAACAGCCGACGAGCAAACCGACGTTCGTGCTCAAATTCACCTAGGAAGCGGAATGCATACCCGCGCGCAGCGGCTCGTGCGCGCGCACGAGCGCGCAACGCTGGCGTATTTGGCTCGCGCGCCGTACGACAACGTCTTTCTCTCCTGGCTCATCGCATCCGACCGTTCCAACGCGACGCGTTCGGCGCTCTTCGTCTGCTTCGATCGAGGAGGCGGCGTCTGCGGCGTCGCGTTCTTCGGGCGCCAAGTCGTGTTGGCGGCGTCGGACGACGAGGCGATCGAAGCGTTCGCGAGCGTCGCCCCCGGGTACCGCGCCGAGCGCATGATCGTCGGTCCCAAACCGGTCGTGGACGCCTTCTGGGCACGGGTCGCGCCGTGGCACGCCGCGGCGCGCATCGAGCGTGAAAGTCAGCCGGTGCTCGCGGTTGATCGCCGGTCCCTGCGCGGCAGCCGCGGTGAGGTGATCGTGCGGCGCGCGCGTCCGTCAGAGTGGCAAAGCGTCGCATACAACTCTGCCAAGATGATCGAGCACGAACTCGAATACGACCCGCGCAGCTTTTCGGCCGAGTTCAATGCGAACGTTCGGATGATGATCGATCGCGGCTTATGGTGGGTCGGCGAAAAGGACGGAGAACTCTGCTTCTTCTGCAACGCCGGCCCGCACAGCCCGCAGACGCTGCAATTGCAGGGCATCTGGACGCCGCCGCCATTGCGAGGCAAGGGCCTTGCATCCTGCGCGCTCTACGGCGTTTGCGAAGAGTTGCTGGGCGAAGTGCCGTCGCTGTCGCTGTACGTCAACGGTTTCAACGAGCCCGCGCTGGCGCTCTATCGGCGTCTGGGCTTCATCCAAGTCGGCGAATTCAAGACGCTGCTATTCTAACGCCGCGGCCATCCGATTGACGATTTCGCTCAGAATCGCGCGCGACGTGCCGAAGTTCAGGCGTACGAAGCCTTCACCCGCGGCGCCGAATTTCGATCCGCGTTCGAGCGCTACGCGGCCGCGCTCGAGGAAACGGGCGGCGGCATCGCCGGCCTGCAGCGTTCGGCAATCGAGCCACGCCAGGTACGTCGCCTCCGGCATTCGATATCCGATAGCCGGAACGCGATCGCAAAGCAGCTCTCCTAAGAGCCGCCGGTTCCC
>DASRDE010000066.1:0-4170 GCA_035652755.1 Vulcanimicrobiaceae bacterium
ACGCAGGTGAGGCCGGATCGACGCGAACGAGGTTCGGCCGCACCGGAGCGCCCGTCAGGACCGCGTGCACGCCGGAGTCTACGCTCGGCCCACGGTGGAAGATGGGCGGCACGACCACGAGCAGCCAGAGGCCGGCCAAACCCACTGCAAAGAACGCGCGGAAAGCAGTCATAGCGCCTCCTCACTCAGCGTTTCTTTGGGCGCGGCCTCAAGCCATTCCGATCCTACGCGCGCCGCAAGAACGAGCGCTCCTCGCGCAGGATAAAGCGCAGCTCGCGAGCGCGCGAGAAGTTCGCCCGGCCCTGCGGATCCTGCCGCAGCTTCGCGCGGTACGCTTCGTACGCGGCCAGCGACTCAAAGCCGATGAGCGCGAGCGCGACGTCGATGCTTCCCTCGTGCGGCAGGAAATATCCGAGCAGGTCGCCGCCGCAGCGGGGAATGATGCTTTCCCAGGCCTTGGCGTACTCCTCGAACGCGTCGAGTTGAAACGGGTCGATGCGGTAACGAATGGCGCAGACGATCATGCCGCCGTTATAGCATGCGGTTCGTTCGCCTGCCGGCGAAACGTTACGGCGAACGAGCAAAAAAAGGCCGGGCGTGGTGTGCGCCCGGCCGGTGCCTGCATGCGTTTGGGTTAAGGCAGGTGCGCTTTGGAGTAATTGTAAGAGCCGTTACACTCCCCGTTGCTCTCGTTCCAGATTTGACCTAGAGGACTGACGGGTTCGTTCGAGGGCGGATTGACGACGATCGTCGTTTGGCCGTTGGAAAGATACGTGTTCGTCAGATACGTTTCGCAAGCGGCCATGTCGGTCTGGTTATCCGAGCTGTTGCCGCCAATCCAGATGTTGAACGTGTTTCCGGTGCACTGGCCGCTGCCGCAGTCGTCTTCGCGGATGAAGTACCGCTGCAGCGCCGCCATATAGATGACCGAGCCGTACGGATAGATCGAATTGTTCGACGTGGACGTGGCGAACGTGATCGGATCGCTCCAAGTCCCGCTCCCGCCGGCGCAGGAGTGAATGACGGGATGCGCGATCGCGCAGCTGTTCCCGTTGTCGAAGTAATCGTACCATTCGACGTTCGCGGTAATGCCGCCGCCGGGCGTCGACGTGGGAGACGGCGTCGGGCTGGGCGAGCGGCTCGGGCTGGGCGAGGGGCTCGGTGAATGCGTCGGACTCGGCGAAGGCGACGGATTCGGATTCTTGTTGCACAGGTTCGGATCGTTGAAGATCGCGCCGGTCCACGCGACCGGTTCGTTGTTCGGCGGATGAATCACGACCGAAACGCTGCCGCTCGGCGTGAGGGAGTTCTCGCAGTTGATCACCGTGTTCGGGTTGGAGCTGGCGTCGCCGCCGATCCAGAGATCGAACCACAGACCCGAACAGCCCAGACCCTGCGGGCCCGACGTCGTGCAGTCGTCCTCCCGGATGAAATACTTCTGGACCAGCGGCACGTAGATGCGCGTGCCGTACGGAATCTTCTTGTTCTCGGATGAGGTTGGTTCGGTCGCGAACGTCGTCGGATTGCAGTACGATCCGTCACCCGAGGCGACGTTATGGATGACCGGATGCGCGATCTGATTTCCGGGCGGCGAGTTGTCGGGCCAGCCGTAAAACGTGACCGTTGCGCTCGCGGTGTACGGCGTGCCGTTGTCGCCGGAGTAACACGGCGGAGGCGCGAGCTTTTGGAAAGCGGGCATCTCCGCCGGTGGAGCGGGCGTAGAGCGTTCTCCGCAGGAAGGCAGCAGCGCGGCAGCCGCGATCGAGGCCAGCAGCGGAATGAAGTAGCGGCGCATAGGAACCTCCGACTTCATTAATTTACAAAGGAAAAGAACTAACCGCGATGACTTTTTCTCGCGTGTGCGGGCTTTCCTTGGGGTCTTTGGACCTAGCTGCTTAACGCACGTAGCTGCCGCCGTTGACGTCGATCGTCGTGCCGTTCGCGTAGTCGCCCGCACCGCTGCAGAAGAACGCAGCAATCGCGGCGACCTCTTCGGGCGTGCCCACGCGGCCCGCCGGGATCTCGGCCTCGACTTCCGCCCGGCGTTCTTCCAGCTCGCCGGCGGCCATCTCCGTTTCGATAAACCCGGGTGCGATCGCGATCGAGACGATGCCGTCCTTGGCGCACGAGCGCGCGATCGACTTGGTGAAGTTGTTCAGCGCCGCCTTACTGGCCCCGTAGTCCGCGAAACTGAGCTCGCCGCGGTGCGACGAGCGCGAGACGATGTTGAGGATGCGCCCGCTTCCGCGTTCGCGCATGTGCTGCAGCACCAAGTACGTTAAATTCACGCTGCCGAAGACGTTGACGGCGAAGGTCCGCGCCCAGCCGCGCTGCCAGCGTTCGTACGTGTTCTCGAAAAAGGGGTTCCACTCGAAGATGCCGGCATTATTGACCAGCACGTCGATGGAGCCGAGCCGTTCGATGCAGGCGGCTACGAGGGCCGGAAGCGCGTCGGGGTCCTGCAGATCGCACTGCGCTGCCGTTACGGCTTCGCCGAGCTCGGAGCGCAGACGGTTCGCCGCCGCCGCGTTATTATTGTAGGTGAAGAAGACGCGGCTGCCCGAGGCGTGGAGCGCGCGTACGATTGCCGCGCCGATGCCGCGCGACCCTCCGGTAACCAGCACGTTCATGCTTGCCCGCTTCGACGCGCGGCGTCCATTTGCTATACTCACTGCGGAGGGGCAGCTCTCATGCTTATCATCAGGCAAGCTCTTCGCTTTTCCGCCGGCGCCGCGGCGGCGCTGGCATTGTGCTGCTCCGGGTTGTCCGCGGGCACGCTGCCCAACGGTCTGACGCCGCAGGAACAAGCGCTCCTCAAGCGCTTCCGGTACCAGGTGTCGCCGCAGCCGCTGCTCTCCGGCTTTCGCGTCACGAAAGTTTCGGCCGACAGCCGCGGTTACATGATCCAGTACGAGCGCAAGTCGGACGGCGCGTTCGTGCGCTTGACCGGCGGACAGGCGGGTTCGGGGCGTGCAGCCGCCACGCCGACCCCTAAGCCGAAGGGATTGACGGCGTTCATCGGCGGCCTCTTCCATCATCGGCCCTCATCGTCGAACGGGATCTCGCAGCAAGGCACAGCGGGCGAAGAGGACCAGTCGCAGAGCACCGGGCTGGTCATCGACAACCGCTATACCGGAAAATACACGGTCAAACGCAGCGGCAGCTGTTTGTCGGCGGACTCCGACCCGTCCAGTGCGCAGTATCGCAGCGCGGTCTATCACGTCTACGCCTGCAACGCGTCGCTCGACGAGTTCGAGCACTTGGTCAAGTCCCAAAGACCATAAGCGGGTGACCGTTCAAGCCGTCAGCGTCCTTGCCGCGCTCCGTACGCCGCGGCTCGTACGCGCGCACCGGTTGGCGATTGCCACGCTCGGAGCGATCTCGATCGCTTTTACCGCCGCCGACCTGGCCGGCATGACCCGCGTGGGGCTGTATGACGAAACGCTGGGCGCGCTGCGATGGGATCTGCCGGTCGAATTACTTGCGCGCCTGCTGATGGTGGGATTGGCGGTCTTCTGCGCGGCCGTGACGCGCGGCAGCCGCGATACGCGTCTGCTGATGTGGGCGCTGGTGCTCTCCTCGTTCGACGTCTTCTGGCAGACGTCGTACGGTCACGGCGGCGTCGAGTGGGCGGCGATGGCGGTGAAATACACGGGCGTGCCCGCGGGCTTGATGTGCCTGATGCGGTTCTGCGCGAACTTCGGCGAAGGCGACCTGCGCGCGGCGCGCACGACCATCTATAACGCTGCACCCTACGCCGCGGCCGTCTTGTCGGCAATTGGTTTGAGCCGGGGCATCTCGCATATCCAGAACTGCGAGATGTACCACAACGGGTGGGTCTGCCTTCAAAACGGCCCGCTGGTAGTAAGAACGTATAACGCGTATATCGCCGGCGACGTGGCGCTGCGGTTGGCCTGTATCGCCGCGGCCGCCATCGGCGTGTTCTGCTCCGCCAAGAAGATGCGCCTGCAGCTGACGCTCGTAGCCCTCACCTGCATCTTGCTCGCTTTGGGAACCGTGCTCGACTTTACGGCGCGGTTTACTCCCGCGGCAGGCGGTGTTCAAGCGTCGTTCATCTATGCGGACGCGCTGACCGTACTGTTCTTTCCGGCGGGGTTGACGATCGCGCTGTTCGCCCGGCAACTCTTCGACGTCGACGTCGACCCCGTG
>DASRDE010000067.1:0-9132 GCA_035652755.1 Vulcanimicrobiaceae bacterium
CCGATAACCAGCGAGATCGCGCCTCCGCTCGTCGCGCTGAAGATCGGTACCGGAGACGATAGCGTCAGATTGAGATCCACTTCGCCCGGTACGGTGCTCACCCGAAGCGATTGAAGGGCGTTCGTGCCCGTGTATGAGAGCCGGCTTACAAGTGGCGACACGGTCGACATCGGAAGCACGACGGTGACGTCCTGCGTTCCGATGCCGTTGATGTGCCATCCGGCCGGAATTCCGCCGGCGAATCCCAGCATGACGATCGTGTTGCCGCCGGAGGATGGCTGCACGCGCACGCTCGTCAGCTGAGAGGCCGCGAGCGCGTTCGCGGTTCCTGCCAACAGGCAGAAGACTAGGAACGCGCTCGAATTCAGCCACTTCATTGCAGGTTATTTGTGCACGTGCAGTTTGATGGGATGCGTGATGACCGGCGTGACTTTCTTGGTCTGCGCGCGCGGTTCGACCGCGTGCAGGAACGAAGGCGTCATCTCGATCATGTGCTCGCTCGCATAGCCCAGTTTGGTCGCGTAGACGTGATAGTCGAACGCGATCGAGCTGTGGCCGCCCTGTACTTCGCGCACGGTGAAGGACGTGGGCGTTTTTTGCGCGATGTACAGGCCGCGCGTGTCGCCGTCGGGCGTCAGCATGACCTGGTAGGGCCGCTGTCCGTCGATCGATCGTGCAAACGCGGGGTTGAGTGCGATCTGAGCAACACCGGCCACCAGGCGCGCGGATCCGTTGTCTTCGATACTCGGCGTCGTGGAAGACGGGGCATAGCTCTTTGCCATATTGCCGTCGCGCGTGTGCAAGAAGTTGATCAGCGAGCCATGGTAGTACACGTTGCCGCCGCCGTCGATAAAGAACAGATCGTTGCTGCTCAAATCGGTGGCGACGAACGGGTAGCCTCCCGAGGCCGGAGCGCGTGCGATCAGGCCGATGTACTGGCCGTAGGTTTCCATGCCGTCGCCCTGCGGGCTGCCGCCGTTATTTTCGAAGCGTCCCGCGAGTTGGCCGGTGGTGAACGCGTCGACGCCTTCGCCGGCAAGGTTGGAGACGGCTTCAATCGCGGGGTTGCTGTTGCCGCATGCCCCGCCGCACCCGTTCTGCGCAAGAAGGCCGCGCCCGGAGTCGGAGAAGATCTGTGCGCCGTCGACGCTTGCGCCGAGCGCGTAAATTGCCGAAACGCCGCCGAGTGGCGTGGAGGCGTACAAGCCGAAGGAACTGCCCTGGCCGTACACGCCGGTCGGACCGCCGATACCATCGACGCCCGTGCCGTTTGTGGACTCGCCCAACACGCCGGTGTTGTTCAAAGAATTGCCGACGACGCCGTAAGCCCAATCGGACGATTGCGCGGAAATGGCGGCGTTCGAAGCCAGATTAGTCGCATTCGACGCCAGAATGGCGGCGGGGCCCTTGTTGGTGGTCGCCTTGAGGCCGTATCCCGACTTCGACGATGCGGAAACACCGGGGCCGCTTCCGGTGTTGTTTCCGCCCGCGCACGCCGTCGCCGTTCCGCAGGTGACGATCGAGAACATCGCGGCCGCGGCTTTGCCGTCGAACGCTGCGAGCATGCTCAGCGCCAAGATCGGCACCGTCATTCCCGCTGCAAGTAAACGTGGTTTCATGTGTTTCTCCCCTGTAAGTTTGGTTGATGTGGGGAGGATAGCAACCCGGCGTCCCGCCAGCGTCCAAAACGAAACCAGAGCGCCTCAAGACGCTCGCTTGCTCGATGGTCAATCGACCGCGAGTCGCCCGCGATAAGACGAAAACAACCGCAAAAAAAAAGGCCTCGCGAGAAGCGAGGCCTAGCCCTAGGGTTTCCGGTGAGAGAGAGTTACTGAGGCGCGCAGCTTCCGTTCACGGTGACCATGACGCTTCCGACTTTGACGGATTGCTGCGGCGGCGGCGTGTAGTCGTCGGGTGCGAGCGCGTAGAGATTGCCGTCCTTAGCGCCGGCGAACAGGATGCCGTCGAGCACGACTGGTGCCGCGCTGAACGCCGTTCCTGCCGCGAAGTGCCAGCCTCCGTCGTTCGTGCGAAGCAGCTCCAGATCGCCCGTTCCCGTCGTAGCGAAGAGATCGATGTCCGCGCTCGAGAGGCCGGAGATCGGTTTCGATCCGGGATAGATGCGGGTGTGGATGATGGTGCCGTTCTTAGTGACGTCGTACAGCGACCCGCCGGCCGTGCCGAAGCCGGGCCCGTTGCCTTGCATCGCCACCGCGGTGACGGCAGTGCCATCTCCCTTCGTCGCCCAATTTTGAGCGCCGGTCTTTTCATCGAAGGCGTACAATTTGCCGTCGCCGGAACCCGCAAACACCTGGTTGCCGGAGATCTCGACGCCGCTGATCGTGCCGCCGGTCGTCGCAGTCCACTTGACCGCTCCGGTCGTCGCGTCGTACGCGATCACCTTGAATCCAGGTGTCCCGACGACGACGGTGTTGTTCGCGGCGTCGTACGCCGGCGAAGCCGTCACGCCCGAGCCGGTCGTCGCGGTCCAATTGACGTTGAAGCCCGGATCGCTCAGCGACGTGATTGTGCCGCCCAGGTTGGCGATGACGATGTTGCCGTTGTCGTATGCCGGTGAGAGCAACTTGCCGCCCAGCGATTTACTCGTGACCAGGTTGCCGTTGGCATCCAGGACGTACAAATTGCCGTCATCGGCGCCGAAAATCACCTGTCCGCTCGGATCGACCAGCGGTGAAGAGTGTATTGCGGCCTTCGAGGGTATCGTGTACGTCCAGCGCGGCGAACCCGACGGAACGTACAACGCACTAATAGTGCCGCCGTCGTTGCCGAAGTACGCGACGTTGTTTACGACTGCCGGCGACGTTTCGACGGGTGCTCCGGAGCTATACATCCAGTACGTGTTCAGGATCGATTGTCCGACGAAGATGACCTTGGCGATCACCGAGTCGTTCGGCTCCTGGGCCGGATGCATGGACGTGTAGCCGTACTGACGCCATTCATTGGTAACGAACAGCGTGGCAGCTGCCGACTTGTTCGACGTCTTGCCTGTCAGCGTGAGCGACGTCGGTCCGAACGGTGCGGTCGCCGGCATCGCAACCGGCGTCTTGGGCACGTCGCCTTTGCTGTCGGCTTTTGCCGTCGCGACGACGTTTCCGAGCAGCGTGAAGTCTACCGTCTCACCCGGACGGAAAGCATTCGCGCTGGCCGTGAGGCTCGTTCCCGGCGGAACGTCGGTCGTGGAGACCTTTACGACCGGTTCGTTCTTGCTGGGCAACACGGTGAAGTACGACGTGGAACCCTTGTCGCTGATGTTCCCGCCGTTGACCGCGTTGGCAAAGAGTTCGTAGGTTCCGCCGGCAGCGGGCACGGGCAGGGAGTAGGACCATTGCGTGCTCGACTGGCCTGGGTTGGTCAGCGTCGCCGAGTTGTTGTACGGTGCGTTTTGCCACGTGTTGGTCGTGCCGTTCCACCATTGGCCGTACTGCCCGCCGGCCTGAATGGCAATCTGCACGCCCTGCACGCTGGCGGCATCGGTCGCCGTACCGGCGAGCTGCAGCGAGCCGTCAGGATTAGGGATGGTCGAATTGTTTGACGGAGACGTGATGCCTTCGCTCGGCGGACTGCCGTTGCCGCCGCCGACCGTGAACGCGTAGATGTAGTTGTCGGTGGACGGTTCGAACACGACGCCGTTGTACACCGCCGGAGAACCGACGATATACGAACCCGTTTGATATGTGTAGAGCGACGTGCCGTTGCTGAAATCGAACAGGTGGAACGCGCCGCCTAGGTCGCCGAAGGCGACCACTTCTTGACCGCTGGGGCCGACGATGGCGGGCGAAACGTCGATACCGTACGGCAGCGCGTCGTTCCAAATCGGCGTGCCGGTCTTGGCATTCAACGAGATCATTCCGTTGAAGTACCCGAACACCATCTGCGAACCGTCAATCGCTGCGCTGGAGATGATGTAGCGCTTGCTGTGGTAGCCTTTCGGATAGACTTGATACACCCAAATCGGATTGCCCGTCGACATATCGAGCGCGTATTCGTTCCCGAACTCATTGGCCGTATACACGACGCCGTCGGCAAAGCCGTTCGTTCCCGGCGGCGTGACGGTCGAAGCGGTGCCGATGTCGTATGCGGGCTGTCCGCCCGTGTCGGTCCTGTACTCCCATTTCACCGCGCCGGTGACCGCGTCGATGGCATACTCGGCGTTTTCCGGATCCGCCGTTCCGATGAACGTGAGCGGTTCGCCGCTGGTGGTCACGCCGAATGACGGCGTTACCCAGGAGCCGGAATTGATCGACTGGTTCCAGCTCTGCGCGCAGCTCGAAGCTTTGGTCCCTACGACGGGGCCGATCGGATTGCTGCCGCCGCTGTCGAGCGAATCCCAAAAGACGGACATGTTTCCCGCGGAAGGTGCCGCCAAGAGCGGGCTGCCCCAGATCGGCTTGTCGTCGGTACTCTTGATCGAACAGATCACCGCACCGGTCGCGCCGTCGAGCTTGTAGAGGTACGGATTGTAGGTCGTGCCCGTCCAAACGCTGCCGTCGGGTCCGACGGCGGGCGTCGCACGAATCGGATCGCCCTGGCTCACGTTGGTGCTCCAGACGATGCGGCCCGTGCCCGCGTCGAGCGCGAAGACGTCGCCGTGCTCGTCGCCCGCGTAGACGAGCTCTTTGTTCAACGTCTTGTTGAATGCGGCGACGACGGACGAAAGTTCGGACGCGCGGATGTTCGTCATCCACTTCACGCCCATCTTATTCGCGGTCGCTTTGGTGATTGACGGATCCGGCTGATACGACGTGTGCTGCGGGTTGCCCAGGAACTGGGACCACTGCATTTCCGGAGCGGCCTGCGCGGGCACGGCCAACGAGGCGGCGATGGTTATCGCGAACGCGGCGACGGAGTACCTCTCGAACGCTTTGCGTGCACGATTCATCGAGCCGCTCCGCTCGCGCCGGGCGCGTTGGGTGCGGGCGTGCATTTGGTTCCCAGCGACGCGGTCACCATCGCGCGGGCTTGCGACGTCGCGACCTGCTTGCCGGTGCCGTTCAGGCCCGTGTATGTCGTAAGAGTAAACGTGTCGTTACCGCCCGGTGCCGGAACGGTCGCCGTGCACGACAGCGCGCCGCCGGCTACCGTAGTGCAGCCTTTGGTCGACGGCGTAAGGTTCATCGTGAACGGCGCGGCTTTCGTGAGATACGGCGCGCCGTTGACCTGAAGCAGCGCGACGGCCAGCGAGGCCGGGACGGTCACGCCGGGAGCGCGCGCAGGAACGTAAACGGTGAAGGATGCGGTTTTTCCAAGTTGCTGCTGGACGCTCGAGGGAACGACGCCGCCGGACGAGCCGGCACCTCGGCATCCCGCCAGCAAAAGAGAAAGCAAGGCTGACGCAGCCAATGTGCGGGCAATCGATTCCATGAAATCGAGTATAGGGACGCGGCTGAGAGGGGGTCAATGGAGCATCTTAAGGCGGTTCTAGTACTTTGCGCCTAGCAATCCCCTGAAGGGGACTACGGAATGCGAAGAAGCCGGTCGCGTCCGTGCGCGCCGGCTTCACTCGCCTCTTTTCCAGGAGAGAGGACGGAGCGTTCCGCCCTCGATTTCAGGATATCGGCTGGGGGTAAGGAAATTCTGAGAGACGTGCCCGCCTGGCCGCCCGGCAATAGGATCGGGCTGCTGCTGCGAGATTCAGAAGTGCAGAAGCGATTGCAGCCGTTGCATCGCTGCCCGAAGCCGGAGGCCCGCGTCCTTTAACTGAGCTTTGGTCTGTTCGTTGGATGCAATGGTGCGCAAGTCGTCGGTCGCCGATGCAAGCGTCTGCATAGCGCTGTGTGCGTTTTGCATGGTTGCCCGCAGGTTCGCACGTGCCGCGGGATCGGTACGAATCGCAGTCAGCGCCTGGACTGAATTCGACATCGCGCGCGACGTCGCGTTCATCGACGCCGAGAGTGCGCCCACCCGTCGTTCGTCTCGTGCCTTAAGTGCAGCGGCGGCACTTTGAACTTGCGCCTTGGCGGCCTCCATTTCGCTGCCGAGCTGGGATCGCAGCCCGGCCGGAAGCGCGCGCATCTGCGTGACGGTGCCCGATAGATTAGCCCGCGTTTGCCCCAATGTCGCGACCAATCGGTGTTGGGCGCCGTGAAGCGTCGAGATGATTTGTCCCGACCGGCGGATCAGCGATTGCGACTGAGCCAGCAGTTCTTCGGTGCTGAACGGCGGCCGTCCGACGGGCTGCTGGGCAATCGGCAGAATGCGTTTGGGGAGAATTGCGCTGGGCGGAAGCGGCGTCGGTTGTTTGCCGGGAGTCAGACGGCGGAATGGCGGAACGATCGTCACGTCGGGCGAGCCCGCGAGCGCGGAGTGAATGACGATGCGCGATTCCGCCGGGATGTCCGTGTCCTTGGTAATCGCCAAGATCACCTCGACCGTGTTGTCGGGCAGCAGCCCTACACTCTGGACCGCCCCAATAGAGACGCCGCTCAGATAGACCGGCGCACCCGCAGCCAACCCGGACGCGTTGGCAAAGCGCACGCCCATCCTGTATCCGCCCGCGGTTTGCATCCGCGAGAACGCTAGAAACAGCAAATACAGCAGGCCGAGCGCTACGACCGCTATCGCGCCGAGCGGCACGAAGTCCATGCCCGAACGTCTGCCGCCGCGGCGCCGCTGCGACCCAACTGCCATGTCCACGCCGTTTGCGCGGGCGCGGCTAATTTACTGCTTGGACGGGGTGTCGGCGTCGGGTTCGGCCAGCATCGCCTCTTTGGTGACGAAGAAGCTCAGCGGACGCGTCGGGCGCGGAGCTTCGGCGATCGCCTCGAACGAGATCGTCGCGCGCTCGTAATGATGATCGCCCACACCGACGGTAGCAAGGGCCGTTTCAGACGTTATGTACTGCTCGCCGTTCAAATCTCCGAACGTAATTCGCCACGGCACGCGGGATCCGGTGAAGTTCCCGGCGCTCACGAGCTGACGCGTTTCAAAGGTTTGGGTGTCTACCCACACCTCGCGCAGCCGCAGTTTCTGAGGATCGCGGTTGGGTTGCAGCAAAAGATGGTAGCAGTCCGAGCCCTGCACGCTGTCGATTCCCGCGAGCGTGATCGTGTAGCGCCGCACGTAGGAGGTGACCGACGCGATCGTGCGCACGTGCGGGTCGGTGACCGCGGCCTGCGTCTTGGCAGCAGGTGTCGGATCGTTGAATTCCTTGCGAATCTGCGCGACGAGCGCGTCGCTGCCCGGCGGCTCGCTGTCGGTTCCCGGGCTGGCCATCCCGAAGGAGTACGTCGGAGCGATCATCGGCACGCCCAAATAGTCGACGGCTTCGCCCGGATTGCCCACGCGCTTGTCGTACAGCGTGTGAAACGCGCGCTTGGGCTGGAGATGAAAGTTGATGCCCGTCGGGTCCGCGGGGGTGGCAACCTCCTCGTCGCTCACCGGGTTGACCGCGATCTTGCCGCTGACCGAATCGAACGCCAAGTGATAGTGGCGCGTCTTTTCGACGCCCTTTTCGATGACGTCGACGGCGACCGTGTAGGTCATGTAGTCGGGATAGCGCTGAGCGGTCCAGACCTGCCGCGCGCGCGCAAAAATCTGATAGGGGTCCGCCGAGGCGGCAGTCCCTACGAGCGCCGGCGCAGCGGCAAGGAGCAGCACACCCCTATCTTACCCCGGAGGCGCTCCCCAGGTCGACATGCCGTATTGTCCGGTCCTATAGGACCACGCGGATGTGGTTGCCGTAGTGCGGTATGCGCATGACGCGCACGTCCCGGCTCATCGCCCGCACGATGTACAGCCCTCGCCCTGATTCGCTCAAGTCGTCAGGGAGATGTTCGGGCGGAGTAAACGGGCGTCCGGTATCGATGACGTGCAGCACGGCCTGGCCGTTGCTCCACTCCAGCGCGACTTCGACGGGCCCGGGGGCGTGACGGACGACGTTGCTGATCAGTTCGCCGAAGACCAGCTCGGCATTTTCGGCCAGCGTCCGGTCGTTGGACCGCGATTGCAGGTACTGCACCAGTTCGCTGCGGGCATTCTCGGCCGCGCGAGCATCCTCGAGCTTGAACGACCAGCGTTCGGGCGTACCGACGTTCACAGTGAGAATGGCGACGTCGTCGTGCGTTTGGCGGGACGTGCACGCGCGTTCGATAATCTTCGCGGGCTCGGTCGAGTGCAGTATGCCTTCCGTCAGCACGACTTCCCGCAGGCGCGCTTCGCCTTTGGCCCAGTCCCGCTCGCTTTCAATGAGGCCGTCGGTATACAGCACGAGAAGATCGCCGTCGTGCAGATCTATCGTTTCGGTCGTCGCAGGTTCGGCCATGACGCGAAGGCCCAGCGGCAAGCCGTGCGCAACGACCTCGGTCAATTTTCCGTCCCGCCGCAGCAACGGGTAGGGATGTCCCGCGTTCGCGTATCGCATGGAACGCCGGTCGGGCTCGATGACGCCCACGAAGGCGGTAACGATGGCATCGGGATACCGCTTGCGCAAGAACCAGCCCGCGGAGTCGAGAATTCGCGCCGGATCGCGCTCGTGCCGGGGCACCGCGCCGATCGCGTGCCGGACTTTGCTCATAATGGCAGCGGCTTTGAGACCCTGTCCGGTCACGTCGCCGACGCTGATGACGACCGAACCGTCGTCCAAATCCACCGCGTCGTACCAGTCGCCGCCGACCTCTCCCTCTTCGCCTGCGGGTAAGTACACCGCGTCGAAGTGCAGGCCGGGCGGTTGCGCGATGATGGCGGGAAGCGACGCCTCCTGAAGCGTGCGCGCGATGTGGCGTTCGCGTTCGAGGGTCTGAGCATTTTCGACGGCGACCGAAGCGCGCGCGGCGATCTCTTGCAGTGCCGGTAGATCGTCTTGTGTGTAGAAGCGCCCCGAGTCGGTGTAGTACACGAAAATCGCGCCGTAGGTCGCAGCGCGCGTGTGCAGCGGCACGACGATCGCGGACGTCGGCCGCAGCGCGTCGATTCCGGTGGAAAGATACGGCCATCCGCGCTTCTTGAGGCGCTGCACGTCCAAATGTTCGCGCAGAATAGGCGCACCGGTGCTCAAGCGCCGAATGAGCTGCATCTCGGCGTCCGGCTGCATCGTTCGGGTGCCGACGAAAGCCGACACCAGCGGGCGCATATCGGGATCGCGATGGGAAGCGGCGACAGCGCGAATGGCGTTTC
>DASRDE010000068.1:0-10297 GCA_035652755.1 Vulcanimicrobiaceae bacterium
AATTCGCCGGGCAGATCGATTCCGGTCTTGTGCCCGATCCCGTATTTGTCGGCATAGTAACGCAGACGCGCATTGCCCAGACGCCACCCCATCTGGTAGAAATAGCCGTCCGACGACGCCGCAAGCGCGTGCACGAATTGAGTCGGGCCCAAACCGCCGGCGGCCATGTCGACGAATTCCGCGCCGTAGCAGTTCCACGCGCCGCTGTCGTACACGGTTTCGTTCACCTTGACCACGCCCGACGACAGCGCCGCCGAACCGGTGATCATTTTGAACGTCGATCCCGTCGGCGTGGCAGCTTGAATCGCGCGGTTGAAGAGCGGCTGCGACGCGTCGAGGAGATAATACGCGACCTTCTTGTTGTCGTCGGAGGCAAAGGCGTTCGGATCGTAGTCGGGATAACTGGCCAGCGCGCGTACGGCGCCGGTCCACGGATCGAGAATTGCCACGGCGCCGCTGAGCTTTCGCCGTCCGCCGGTCCAGCTGTGGATGCCGTTCGCGAGCGCTTGTTCGGCGATCTCCTGGAGACGCCAATCGATGTTGAGCACCAAGCTGTTTCCGGCCACCGGCGGTTTGGGCGGAAGCTTGATGCTGGGAACGACTTGGCTCTGCGCGTCGACGACGATGCGCTGACCGCCCGGCTCGCCGCGCAGGTAGCGATCGTACTCGGACTCGATGCCGTCCTTGCCGACCACGTCGTTCATCGAATAGCCTTGCGAACGCAGCCGGCTGTATTCGTCGGGCGTAATTTGCCCGACGTATCCGAAGATGGCCGAGCCCCAACCGCCGTACGGGTAGTTGCGCACCGCCTGCGCCTCCACGTCGACTCCAGGGAGATCGTCCAGGATCTCCGAGAGGCGGCTGACCTTGGCGACGGAGAGATCGTTGGCCAGGATGACCGGGCCGTAGGGTTCGTACGTGCTGACTTCGTCGAAGTTCTTGTAGTTCACGCCGTGGTGATGCAGCAGCCGTTCGCGCAGCTTGCCGGCCGGAACGTTGATCGTCTGCGCGACGGTCGCGAGCTCGCCGTCGATGTCTTTTACGGCCGAGGGCACGAGCGCCACGAAAAACGACGGGCGGCTGCGGACGATCACCTTGCCGCTGCGATCGTAGATCAGCCCGCGCGGAGCGTCGACCGGAATGAGCCGGATTTGATTGGCCTGAGCCGCCGCGCGGTACTCTTGTCCGTGCACCAGCTGCACCTGCACCAAGCGCGCGATCACCAGCGTGAGGGCGCAAACGATAAAAAAGGCAAAGACGAGCACGCGCCAGAGCGGATACTGCCAGTTTCTATCGCGCCGGGTGTAAACGTTCACTGCACGCGCCGCTCTTCATACCGGCGAATCAGCAGCAGGGCCGCGACGGCAAACGCGGCGTTGAGCGCGGCCTCCCACAGCGCCTGATGCAGGTGCAGCCCGGCATAGCCGGGCGGGTAGCCTTGCAGCGCCATGACGATCCAGAATATCAGCCGGCGCAGCAGGGTCGCCAGAAGCACGACGAAGGCGACTGCCGGAATCGAATCGGCGAAGAACCAGCGCGTCAAGTAATTGGCGACGATCGCGATCGAAGCCGTCGAAAGCGTCCACGCAGCGCCGGTTTGCGTGCCGAGCGCGTCTTCGCACAATCCCGCGATCAGTCCGTAGATCGCCGCGCCGCGCAGATCGCTGTGCAGCGCGTACCAGACGACGACGACCAAGACCGCGCTCAGCTGTGCGCCGCGCAGCGGAATCGCGTGCAGCAGTTCCATCTGCGCCATCAGCGCCACGAGCAGGTAGACGCCGGCGACCCACCACGCGGGCGCGGCGATCGGCGTGTCGGTGACCGGACCCGTGCGCGTGTTGATGCGCACGCCGGTGGGTTCGTTACTTCGGTACGACGACAAGGCGATCGAGGCGGGAGAAGTCGACGGCGGGCTTGACCACGGCCGTTTGGTACAGGTTGGAGTCGCTGCGCTCGATCTTTTCGATGGTTCCGATCAGTGCTCCGGAATGAAACGACCGCGCTTCCCCCGTCACGACGCGATCGCCGATTCGAAGAGGAGCATCTTGCGAGACGTAGTCCAAACGCACGGACGTTTGATTGCCTTTGGCGACGCCCCAGTAGCGCCCGCGCTGCACGATCGCCGGAATCGTGCTGGTGAAATCGGTGATGAGCGCGACTTTACTGGCGAACGGCCCGGCCTCGACCACCCGGCCTACGACGCCTTCCGCCGCGAGCACGCCGTCGTCGCGCCCGATCCCGCTGCGCGTGCCCTTGTCGATCGTCACGCTCTGCACGGCGCCTTCGGGCGGGTAGCCGATGACGCGGGCTTCGACCGCGCGCGGGTACTCGGCGACGCGCGGGGCGATCGCTGTCTCCTGTTGGTACGCGGCGACCAGCTCGTGCAGGCGAGCGTTTTCTTGCTCGAGTTCGATTGTCCGCGCGCGCAGCCGCGCGTTGGCGCTTTGCAGAGACGGCAGCGCCGCAACGGCCGATGCGCCGCCGCGCACCGACGCCGCCGCGGCCGAAAACAGCTCTTCGAACATCAGCGCGCCGCTCGTCATCGCCGTGGTGATGGGGCTGGGCGCGCCCGAACGGGCGGCGCTTACTTGCACGAGCGCAACGAGCGCCGTCACGATGATGACCGCGATCATCGCGAAGAGGCGTCGTTCGTCCCGATATGTGAAAATGCGTCTGTCCCGTCGTTTTTATGCGGTGCCGGCGTCTGCTTTCGTTATCGGCAGCACAAATCCCAACCGGCGCAGCGTTCGAACGAAAACCGCGAGCGGGAAGCCCATGACGGTGTAAAAATCTCCGTCGACGCGCTCGACCAGGGTCGCGCCGTAGCCTTGAATGCCGTATGCGCCGGCCTTGTCCATCGGCTCGCCCGACGAGACGTATTCGTCGATTTCGTCTTCGGTCAGGCGGTAGAACGTCACGCGCGTGCTCTCGCAATGCTCGGCTCGTTCGCGGCCGTCGATCGCCAGCGCGAAGGCGGTATGAACCAGATGCGCGCGGCCGGAGAGTTCGCGCAGCATGCGCGCGGCGTCGTTGCGATCCTGCGGCTTATTGTACGCGACGCCGTCGACGTCGACGACGGTGTCGGCAGCGACGACTAGGCCCCGTTCGCGAGCCGCTACGTCGCGGCATTTCCGGCGCGCGTGTTCTATGGCAAGTTCTCGCGGCGCAAGGTCGGGACGATCGGGTTCGCCGTACGCGCTGGGAACGACGCGCACGTGCAGGCCGAGCGACCGCAGCAGCTGCAGCCGCCGCGGCGACGCCGATGCGAGCACCACGCTAACGATACGTTCTGCCATCGAGCACGATGTATCCGTCGACGTGTCTTCCCGCCGGATCGCGGTGCGTCCAATGGATCACGCCGTCGTTGCACTCGAGCTGTCCTTGAAATGCGATCGCGCTGCCGGCACGCAACGGGATCACGCCGGTCAGATCGACGTTGTCCTCGACCAGCAGCGTTCGGCCCGCGGCCGCGATGATGAAGCCCTCGTGCGCGCCGCGAACGCCGAGCACGCGAACCACGCGCGCCCGGTCGCGCACTTCGTCGTGCCGGGCGCCGCTGCTGCACGCCTGCAATCCGCGCGCTACGCTGTCGACCGGCGGCGGCGAACACGCGCTCCACACCGCTGCGCACGCGGCGATCCGCAGCAGGCGCACGAGCTCAGACCGCAGCTTCCAAACCGTACAAGCGGCGTTCGGCGATGTAGGCCCAGACCGGTTCGGGCACCAGATAGCGCACCGAACGGCCCTGTGCCAGCAGCGTGCGAATCAGCGTCGCGCTCTCGGGCATTTCCGGGAGATTCAGCGTCTTCACGCGCGATCGCATCGGCCCGGGGACTGCGGCAAGCACGCGCGAGACCGCCTCGCCGCGGATTCCGGCGCGCGGCGCGATCACGAAAGAATCCAGCGCTGCCAGCACTTCTTCGAAACGTACCCAGGCATTGCTCGCGAGCGAATCCGCGCCGGTGATAAAGACGAGCGAGGAGTCCGGATATTTGGCGTGGATCTTCGGCAGCAGATCGGCCGTATAGCCGGTCGCGTCGTCGTGCACGTCGGTTTCGTCCAGCGCGAAGGCCGGATTGTTTTCGATCGCCGCGAGCACCATGGCGCAGCGCTGCTGCGCGCTGGCGTGAGGTTTGTTGCGGTAGTGCACGTTATTGGTGGGCACGAAGAGCACGCGGTCGAGATCCTCCATGATGCGCGCGGATTCGGCCACGAAGAGATGCACGTTGTGGATCGGGTCGAACGTGCCCCCGAAGATTCCTAGACGCATTGCCTCCCTTTAACTGTACGTGAACTCGTACGGACCGATGCGGACCGTGTCGCCTTCGACCGCGCCCAGTTCGCGCAGCTTCTTCTCGACCCCCATCTTGGCCAGGATCTGCTCGAAGCGCGCGAGCCCCTCGTCGGAGTCGAAGTTGGTCATCGAGGCGAGCCGCTCGACGCGTTCGCCCGCGATGACGAACGCATCGCCCTCCTTGGCGATCGTGAATGCTTCGCTGGGCCGCAGATGAATGCGTGCCGGCGCAGGCGGCGCGACTTGCGGCACGGGCGTGGCTTGAATTTGTTGCCACGCCGCGTACAGCAGTTCGCGAACGCCTTCACCCGTCGCCGAACTCACGCCGCGAATCTCCGGGAAACGCTCGCGCAGCTCGGCCAGCCGTTCGCGCGCGTCCGGGAGATCGAGCTTGGAAACCACGGGCAGCGTCGGCTTCTTCGGAAGGTCGGCGTTCCAGGCAGCCAGCTCCGCCTCGATGATCGCCTTGTCGTGCACGATCTCGTCGAACGGTTTGGCGCCGTCGAGCAGATGGATCAGCACGCGCGTGCGCTCGACGTGGCGCAGAAACTGGTCGCCCAATCCGGCGCCCTGATGCGCGCCTTCGATCAATCCGGGCACGTCGACCATCACGAACGATTCGTCGTCGGAGATGCGCACCACGCCGAGCTGCGGCTCGAGCGTGGTGAACGGATAGTCGGCGATCTTCGGGCGCGCCGCGGAAACCACGGAGAGCAGCGTCGACTTTCCGGCGTTGGGCAGTCCGACGATGCCGCAGTCCGCGAGCAACCGCAGCTCCAAACGCAGCGTGCAGCGTTCGCCCGGCTCGCCCTTTTCGGCAAAGCGCGGCGCCTGCCGGGTGCTGGTCGCAAAATGCTGGTTGCCCAAACCGCCGCGTCCGCCTTTGGCCACGAGCACGCGCTCTCCGGCCGTCTGCAGGTCGGCCAGAAACGCTTCCTCGTCGCCTTCGACGGTGCGATAGACGAGCGTGCCCGCGGGCACCGGAATCACCAGATCCGCGCCGCTGCGCCCCGACTTGTTGGAGGTGCCCCCCGCCTTGCCCGATTCGGCGGCAAAGGTGCGTTTGTAACGGAATTCGACGAGCGTCGAGAGTTCGGCCGTCGCCTCCAAATAGACGCTGCCGCCGTGTCCGCCGTCCCCGCCGGCCGGACCGCCCTTCGGAATGTACTTCTCGCGCCGCCACGCGACCAGGCCGTCGCCGCCGTTTCCCGCCGCAGCACTGATCGCGGCTTCGTCGATGAACTGCACTTCAGCTCGAATATTCTTGCAAAATGAAAGAGGACCCGGAGGTCCTCATGAGCCTTGCCTGCGGGCGGCGCTCAGGCAGCCGGGCGCACGTGCACGTGCTGGCGATTGCGGTGCGTGGCGAATTCGACGACGCCGTCCGCGAGCGCGAAGAGCGTGTGGTCCTTGCCGATACCGACGTTCTGGCCGGGGTAGAACCGCGTGCCGCGCTGACGGATCAAGATGTTGCCCGCCAGGACCCGCTGGCCGCCGAACTTCTTGACGCCCAGGCGCTGCGCATTGGAATCGCGGCCGTTGCGCGTGGAGCCCGCGCCCTTCTTGGACGCAAAGAGCTGGAGGTCGAAAAGGAACATAGCCGCCATACAATAGCAGAGGCGCGCGCTCTGCGTCAAACCGGGCAGTGCCGGATCGGGCGGGCCTCAGGGAAACGTCCCCTCGGCCGCCTCGCTTAGCACGGCGGCGCCGGCCCGCCGAGCGGCTGCAACGGCTTGCCGGAACTGCGGCAGCGTCCACTCCCCGCGGACGCGGACTCGGGTGAGCTCGAGCGCGGTTTGGGGCGGAATGACGTACGTCCGGTCCGTGGTGAGCGCCAGCGGCATCCGCGCGTCGCGCAGCAGCAGCAGCGTCGTACGGTTCAAGCGGCCCGACGGGTACGCGTAGGAATCGACGGGCACGTGCAAACGATCGCGCAGCAGCCGGATCGAGGTCCGGATTTGATAGCGCTGACGCGCCGCGCTCATCTGCGAGAGGTCGTCGTGCTCGACGCCGTGCGCGGCGATGTCCATCCCGTCGCGCGCCATCTGGGCCAGCTCAGGCCACGTGACGTGTCCTCGCCGCCCGACCGAGCCCGTGACGATGTAAAAGGTCGCGGACGCATGGAAGCGGCGAAGCAGCGGTACTGCGTATGCCGCTTGATCGGCGTAGCCGTCGTCGAACGTGGCGACGACGACGCGGTCGAGCGCGCGGCCTTGACACAACCGCAGATAAAGCTGGTGCACGCTGATGACGGCGACCCCGTCGCGATGCAGCGCGGCCAGCTGCGCCGCAAACTTCTGCGGCGATACCGTAAGGGACCGGCCCGTCGGGTCGGCGGGCAAGACGGGGTCGACGCGGTGATACATCAGAATAGGCGGCGGCACAAAGGCCGCCGGCAACACTGCGGTAAGCGCCGCGAGCACGAGCGCGGGGAGCGGCATCGAGCGCAACTTTCGCAAGAGGGACCCGCCGTGACCCGCCGTAACCAAGGGACGTTTTGAACAAGCGACGTGTGGTCGTCACGGGTTTGGGCGCCGTCACCCCGATCGGGAACACCAAGGACGAGTTCTGGCAGCGGCTGGTCGCCGGGGAGAGCGGCGTCGGTCCGATCACCGTCTTCGACACCGCGGACTTCGCCACGCGCTTTGCGGCCGAAGTAAAGGACTTCGACGCCGAGGCGCTGCTCGGCAAGCGTGAAGCCAAGCGCATGGATCGCTACTCGCATTTCGCGCTGGCGGCCGCAAAAGAGGCGGTTGCCGACTCGAAGCTCGATCTGGCCGAACCCGGCCTGCTCGAGACCTCCGGCGTGATCATCGCGACCGGCATCGGCGGCATCCTGACGTTCTGGCACAGCGCCGAGAAGGCCAAGAAAGACGGCACCTGGTCCAAGGTCACGCCGTTCTTCATCCCGATGCTGATGGCCAACGCGGCCTCGGCGCAAATTTCGATGCAGTTCGGCTTTCGCGGTCCGATCTTCGCCGTCTCGAGCGCCTGCGCGAGCGGAAACGACGCGATCATCACCGCCTACAATTATGTAGCGGGCGGCGAGGCGCCGGTCATGGTCGCCGGGGGCAGCGAGGCGACGATCTCGCCGTTGGCGGTCGGCGGCTTCTGTTCGATGAAGGCGATGTCCACGCGCAACGACGATCCTCAGCGCGCGAGCCGGCCGTTCGACAAAGAGCGCGACGGCTTCGTGCTGGGCGAAGGCGCCGGCATCCTGATCCTGGAGGATCTCGAGCACGCCAAGGCTCGCGGCGCGCACATCTATTGCGAGATGTACGGATACGGCCAATCCGCGGATGCGTATAATCTGGTCGCTCCCGACCCCGAGAGCAAAGGCGTGGAACTGGCGCTGCAGCGCGCGGTCAAGCACGCGCGCGTACGGACGGACGAGATCCAGTACATCAACGCGCACGGCACGTCGACGCCGCAAGGGGACGTCGCGGAGTCGCAGGCGATCGAGCGCGTATTGGGCGCCGGCACGAACGTCGCGGTGAGCTCCACCAAATCGATGCACGGACATGCCCTGGGCGCCGCCGGCGGCATTGAAGGCGTTGCCACCGTGCTCGCCGTCGAATCCGACGTGATGCCCCCAACGATCAACTACGAGATTCCGGACCCGGACTGCACGCTCGACTACGTTCCGAACGTCGCCCGCAAGGCGCCCGTGAACGTGGCGCTCTCGAATTCCTTCGGTTTCGGCGGGCACAACAGCGTTCTGGTTTTCGGAAAACTGCGGTAAGCGTGGCAGGCGAGTCTCGCCGCCGCCGGCTGCGCGCGCTGCTCGAGCTCGCTCGGGTGTCCGAGGACGCGCTGGATGCGGTCGAAGCAGCCTTTATCCACGAGAGCGCGGCCAAAGAGGAATTACTGCTCTCCAACGAGCGTTTGGAGTTCTTGGGCGACGCCGTCCTGGGGCTGGCGACCGCGCGTTGGCTGTATGCGACGTATAAAGATGAAAAAGAAGGAACGCTCGCAAAACGAAAGGCTGCGATCGTGAGCGATTACGCCATCGCGCAGACCGCGCGCCGCCTGGGGTTTCCGCAGCTGCTGCGCGTGGGCGCGGGCGAACGCGCGCACGGCGGCGTCTTTCGCACCTCCATACTCGCCGACGCCTTCGAGGCATTTATCGCCGCCCTCTATCTGCACTACGGATTCGAAGCGGCGCGCGCGTTCGTCGAGCGCGAGCACATCGCCAACTTCGACCACGAGATCGCCGCCATCGCCGATCCGAAGACGCAGCTGCAGGAACTCACGCAGGCGCATCTGGCGTGCACGCCGGTCTATGAGGAACGCGGTCAGGGCCCCGCGCACCAGCGAACGTTCACCTCGGTCGTCACGGTGAACGGCGAGGCGGTAGGCACCGGAAGCGGATCTTCGAAGAAGGCCGCGCAGCAGCAGGCTGCAATTCAGGCACTGCAAGCGCTTCGCGCGCGCCTGGGAGCGGCTGCCGGATGAAACTCAAACAGATCAAGTGCTTCGGCTTTAAGACCTTTGCCGAACCGACGACGCTCTCGTTCGGCGGCGGCATCACGGCGATCGTCGGGCCGAACGGTTCGGGCAAATCCAATTTGATCGACGCGTTCCGCTGGGTCCTGGGTGAGCAGAGCAGCAAGAGCCTGCGCTCGGGGAAGATGGAAGACGTCATCTTCGCCGGCAACGAGAAGCGCAAACCGCTCGGCCTGGCGGAAGTCTCGGTCACGTTCGACAACAGCGATCGGCGCCTGCCGATCGAATTCAGCGAAGTCGAACTGACGCGGCGCGCCTACCGCGCGGGCGAAATCGAATACTACATCAACCGCAATCAATGCCGCCTGCGCGACATTCTCGATCTGTTGATGGGGACGGGCCTGGGGCCGGGATCGTATTCGATCGTGTCGCAGGGACAGATCGACGCGATTCTCACCAGCAAGCCCGCCGATCGCCGCGCGCTCTTTGAGGAAACCGCGGGCATCAACAAGTTCCTCGCGCGCAAGAACGAGTCGATGCGCCGTCTGGAGCAGACCGAGCAGAACGCGATCCGTATCAACGATTTGATCGCGGAGTTGGAGCGCCGCGCGCCCGAGCTCGACACGCAGGTTCGCCGCGCCAAGCGCTACCGCAAGGTCAGCGCGCGCGTGCGCGATTTGGAGATCCTCTCGTACATTCGCGCCAGTGCCTCGCGCCGGGCCGAAAAGGACGAGCTGCGCGAAGCGATCGCGCGCAACGAAGAGCTGCGGGGCGGTGCGGCCGCCAAAGCGGCTTCGCTGGGCGCGCAACTCGCGCAGGCGCGCACGCGCGCCTATCAGCACGAGCTGGCGCTCGAGGAGTTGCGCACGCAGGGACAGGACGCTCGCGCGCAGCTCGCCGGCGTCGAAGCCGATTACGCTGCCGCCGTCGCGCGGCGGGAGGCGCTCGAAGCGCAGAGCACGCAGACGTCCGAAGACGCCGCGCGCGTCGCGCACGAACGCGAGCAGCTGGAAGGCACGATTGCAGCCCTGGACGCGCGGATCGCTCCGCTCCGCGAGGACCTGGATGCAGCCCGCGCTGCCGAGTCGGAAGCGCAAGCGGCCCTGGCAGCCGCGCGCGGGCAGTTGGACGAAATTTTCACGCGCCTGCGCGCCGTCGAATCCGATGCGTCCGAACGTGCTGCGCGCAAAGCCGAACGGCGCGTGTTGGCGCAGAGCGCCCGCGGAGAAGCGGATCGCCTCGAACAGGAGGCTGCGACGGCGCGCCTGCTCTCCGAACAGCTGGAGATTGCATCGGGAGCGGCGGCGCACAAGTATCGCGAGCGCGAGGCGCAGCTGGTTCACCTGGAGACGCAGCTGCAGGACGCGCGCGCGCGCCTGGAAGACGCCGAACGCGCGGTTGCCGATGCGCAGAGCGATCTCTCGCGTGCGCTGACCGCGCACCGCGAGTATTCCAGCGACGTTGCCGCGGCGCGGTCCCGCCTCCATACGATCGAAGAACTGGAAAACGCGCTCGAAGGGCACGTGCCGGGAACGCGCGCGGTGGTCGAGGCGTGGC
>DASRDE010000069.1:0-3990 GCA_035652755.1 Vulcanimicrobiaceae bacterium
GCGGGCGCGTCGGCGACGTCGCCCAAAATCATCTTCGTGCGCGTGAACGCGTACTTCGTGCGTAATTCCTGTTCGATCGCAAAGAGACTGTTTTCGCCATGACCGAGCAGGAGCAGCAGGCGCGGCTCGAACGTGGCGATCTGGCGGCAGAGCTCGCTGCCGATCGATCCGCCCGCGCCCGTGACCAGCACGACTTGGTCTTCCAAGTGCGGACGCAGCGACGCCGTGTCGACGACGACCGGTTCGCGCGCGAGCACGTCTTCGAGCCGAATGTCGCGGATGCGCGAGATCGTGACCTTATCGTTCAGGATGTCGACCGCGTCGGGGAGCACCTTCACCGTGGGCGCGTGGTCCGCGCGGCTGCAGAGATCTTTGATGCGGTTGATGACTGAGAGCGGCGCCGCCGGAACCGCGACGATGACCGAGTCGACCTGATGGCGCGAAATGACCTCGGGCAGGTCTTCGATGGTCCCCAGGATCTTCGTTCCGTCGACGCGCTTGATCGCGACCCCGTCGTCGATGCAGCCGATGATGCGCATTGGCAGCGTGCGGTCTTCCTGGATGGCGCGAATGAGATTGACCGCCGGCATGCCCAGGCCGACGATGACGACGCGCTGCGCATTCGGCCGCCGCGTGAGAATGAACGTACGCAACAGCACGAGCGCGATACGCAGGAACATCCGCAGAACGAAGCCCAGCATGGCGGCGATCACGACCAGCCGGCCCGACGAATGATAGAGCGGACCGGGGATGAGCCAGACCATGGCCAGCGCGAGCAGGGTCCCGCCCACGGCTCCGTAGAGCAGCCGGAGCACGTCGTGGAAATCGAAGGTTCGCGCGCTCTCGTACCGCCATTGAATGTAGGCGCCGGCCACGAACAGCATGGCCGTGAGCATCAGCAGCTGGAGCGGGTGCTCCGAATGGATGTCGCCGACCAGGGTGGCCAGGTTGACCGCCAAGAGGAGCAAGACGAAATCGGCGACGATCAGACCGAACCGAAGTTCCGGCCGGATGCCGCGAAGCATGGGGTCGAGCGCGGGCGAGATTTTCATACGTCCTGACAGGATTGTATCGCGGCCCAGGAACGGGGCGCAGGCTGCCGACGGCCCCGAAGTTGAGGCGAAGGCCCCAATTTGGCTAGAGGAGCACGGACGCTTGGCCCAGGGCGCCGAAGGCCCCCTTCGGTTACGCTGAAGACGTGTCCAGATTAGAGAAATTCCGGGCGATCCCGGCAGCCCTGTCCCGCCACTTCAACGATCTCATCCAGGACGAGGTCGAGCGCCGGCGTTTGCCCGGGGTCCTGTACGCCACCGGCGTGATCGTGCGCGGCGCCAAATACATCACGGTCGGCAAGGACGTCTTCTTCGACCACCGCGCGTATTTGCAAGTCAACAACGTCAACGGCCAGCCGGGCTTTATCAAGATCGGCGACAACGTCGAGATTGGGCCCTACAGCGCCATTTGGGGCGGCGGAGGCGTGACGATCGGCAGCGACGTGCACCTGGGCTGCCACGTGCACATCACCTCGATGGAAGGCGAGCAGGTTCCGGCCGACAACTTCGACGTGCATAAGCCGCTCGGCATCGAGCGCAAATCCGTCGTCATCGGCGACCACGTCCTCATCTGCTCCAACGCGGTCGTCGTGCCCGGCGTCACCATCGGTCACCACGTCATGGTCGCCGCCGGCGCGGTCGTCACGCAAGACATTCCACCCTACGCTTTGGTCGCAGGCGTCCCCGCGCGCGTCATCCGCTACAACAACGTACAACCCGCAGCAGCTGCCGCCTCATCGTAAGCACACGCCCCGGCGCACACCGCGGCGCCGCCCAGACCTGGAAAGTTAAAAGAAAATCGCCGGCATTTTGCCGGCGATTTTGCTATCCGTGTTCATCCGAAGGATTGGGCGTCCATTGATCGCCCGCAGACTCCCTAGATTTCAACACCCCAGCTAACCATAGGTATTCCGTTCATCGGTTTTCCGCCGGGCCCATTCGGCAGCAGCGGGTAGCCGTTACCTATCACGATGATGGCCGTGTCGTGCCATGCCAACGGAACATTCGACGGGGCCAACGGTCCGCTCAGCAATTGATATGAGTCAGTAAGGTAGTTGTTTTTCTGGTCTTTGTCGTTGCCTTGCGTACCATAGTAGATCGAGACCGGACCAGCCAGAGTGATCGCGGGATTCCCGTCCCCTGCGGGGATAGTTAGCCCGTTTGCGGCGTCATAGGTGATTCCCCAAATGTCGAACAGGTTCTGCAGATTGTAACCAAAGTCAGACAGCGGGCTCAGCGGCTGGTCTTGCGGCTTGTCGTTTCTGACGATGTGTACGAGACCCGAGAAATCGTGCGTGTGGACCGGATACTCGCATTGCCAGTTCTGAATCTGGAAGTAGTCGCTCGTCTGCGGCGGGCTCGTAGGATACGCAATCGGCTCTTGCGGGTTTTGCATTCCTATGCCGGACGGCAGCTGCAGCTCTTGCCAGTTTCCATTGTTGTTATAGTAAATCGCCACGAACGAATGCACTGCATAGCCGCCGGCGTTATCGTTCTGGGCCGTACACAATTGGCCATCCACGCTCGTGAAACCGTTTGCGTCGTTCGCATTGGTCGCCGACGTGTCTCCAAACGCTGTCACGCTCGGGTTATTCGGCGGAGTGGTCCAGTGCGCAGTGGTGCCGACGTTGTACCAGATCTGGTTGTTCTGCGGCGGTGGGTTCGCTTGCGGCCCTACACCTGCGTTTAAGGCGAAATACTTGTCGACCGGAACGCCGCCGCTCGGCGTCGCCGTGGGCGTCACGGTGGGGGTCGGGCTGGGTGAGCTGCTGTGCGCGGGGCTCGGGCTCGGCGTGCTGCCGCCGCCGCCACCGCCACCGCCTCCGCCGCCCGGCGGGGTGACGCCGCCGCCACCACCGCCGCCTCCGCATGCGGCTAAGACGGCGCAGAGTATGAAGAGCGGAGCGGAGTACCGGAGAAATCTCATTCCTTTACCATCCTCAAGCGGGCAAACAAATCCGTCCTCATCGTATCCGCGAACGCCGCATGGAAGCGTGAACCGGCTCGGGCACCGGGCTGGTAAGATAGCCCGGAAACGGTTAGGCCGACTGCACCAATGGCCGCGCGTTAGAAAAAAGCAAGCCCCGGGCATGAGCGCGCCGGGGCTTGCTTCCTTAGGAGGGCATGGTTAATAGCGTTGCACGCATGACGCGGAGGCGTTGCTCCAAAGCGGCTGCGTCGGGAACGTGCCTGTCGAGAACGCAGTGTTTTGCAAACCCGTCCAGGCGCATTTGTCGCCGATCTCGTTCCCGCTGGTGTCGACCCAGCCGCTCGAGGGCTGCGGATCCGTCTCGGTCTCGCCCTGCTCGTGCCCTTCGACGATGCTCACGCCGTCGAGCGTTCCCGGCGTATTGACCGAACCCTGACCGCAAGACGAGCCGGCATCCGGAATGTACGGCAAGTTCGTAAAGGCGATCGTTTGTCCGTTCGGCGCAGCTTCACTGCTGTGCCAGGCGCAGTATTCGACGCCGAAACCGATGTCGTTGTGTAGATGCGGCGTCGCGATGACGTACGATGCGCTGGTCGTGTAATCGTTGAAGTGCGCAGCCGCTTTAAGCGCTTCGGCCGCGATGTCGCTATCCTGCACGACCAGCGGCGGCGCGCTCGTGTCGTTCCAGACGCCGGCCAAATTGCCGCTCGGATTGCCTACGTGCAGACCGTTACCCTGCGTGTACTGCGTGACCGTATTAATCCAACTCGAGCCGCCGACGCCTTGCAAAAATTTCTGCAGCACCGGCCCCGCACCGTCCGGATCGCCCGAGCCGGCCGTCCAGGTCCCCCACTCTACGAGATACATCTTTGGAGCCGTTTGAATCGGGCCGCCGTTGTAGATCAAGTTGTTGTTCGTGCCGGCAGCCGCGCGCTGTGCGAGCGCCGAGCCGCGTACCGGAAAGAGGTGAAGCGTCAATCCGTTGCGATGGACGATGGTCGACATCGT
>DASRDE010000070.1:0-11353 GCA_035652755.1 Vulcanimicrobiaceae bacterium
GTAAAGCCGATGACGGCCGAGGAGATGTCGAGCGTTCCGACCATGTCGGTGTTCGCGTCCTCGGTGCCCTTGAACACGAGATCGTTCCCGTTCGGCAAGGAGACGACAAGGCGCACGTCTTTGCCGTCGAGCGATCCGGAGACCGGGAAGCGGTGATTCTTGTCGTCCATGTACGTGCCGGTCAAAATGCTGCCCGTTTGCGTCAACTTGAAGTGCGCATAGACGACGCCCGAGGGCTGCTGCAGCGCCACTTCCCATACGCCCGAGAGACCGACGCGATTGGGCTCCTCTTTAGGCGGTGCCGGCGTCGCCTTGGACTTCTTTTGAGGAATCGCGATCGTTGCGGTACTTCCCTGAGCCGTCGGAAGGGGAGCGGGCGGCAACGGCATGGCCGTGGCACCCGGTGCGGGCGGCGGAGGCGGAGCGGTGGGAGCCGCCTGCGCGTACGCGGTGCGGGCTCCGGCTTGAAATCCGGCAAGGGCGATTGCGGTCGCGGCGGCGATGACAAAGAGGCGCTTCATGGTTCCTGAAGGTTACGATGCGGAAGGGGCAGGTTCCGGCGAGGCGCTCGCTTGGGGCTGCGGCGAGGCCTCGGGCGGCAGACGGCGTTTCTCGTTGGGGAGCAGAGGCACGCGATGCGAGCCGAGCGGTTTTATGCCCAGGGCAGCGACGACCTTGTTCGCATCCGAGCCGACGGCATTGACCAGAGCGTCTCCGCCGCAGATCAGATCCGGGGTAGTCCAGCCGTGATAGACGGCAACCATCGTCACCGAAAACGAGGGCGTCTTCATGCAGGGCCGCGGGATCAGCCGGCCGGCGTGCTTGGCGGTCTTAAGGTCCGCCAGCAGCTTCTGAGCCAAGGACGGCGGCACGCGGCCTGCTACCGGCTTGTCCAGCGGCGGGGCCCCCACGCGGGAGTGATACCACTGCGCCGAGCCGTCGGACCAGACCTTAATGGTGTAGCCCGAGAAGTTCGTCGAGCCCGAATTGACTATGACCGCGCCGTCGCGTCCGGCTGCCGCCAGTCCGAAAGCAAAGCAGCCGAGCGATAGCATTGCAAGAGCCGCGAGTGTTCTGCCCATACCGGCAGAACGCGCATTCCCGCGCGTTCGTTTCCGGCCGAACCCGGCCGGCCCGCCGCCGCTTGCCACGGTTGTTATAATGGTGGGGCTGTGAAAGAGAAGATTCACCCGAAATGGTTCGCCGAGGCGCGCGTCCACTGCGCGTGCGGCAACACCTTTACGACCGGATCGACCATGCCGGAGATCGCGGTCGAGATTTGCTCCGCTTGCCACCCGCTGTTCACCGGGCAGCAGAAGTTCGTCGATACGGCAGGGCGCGTCGACAAATTCCGCCAGCGTGAGGAGATCGCCAAGCAGAAGCAGCAAGAGGCTGCGGTTCGCAAAGCCAAGCGGGACGCGGCAAAAGCCGAAGCGTAACGCTGCAGGTGTTCGAAAGGCGGGCTCCGCATCGGGGCTCGTCTTTCATTTTTTAATGACCGAATCATGAGCACGTTCACCGAGCGCCTCGAAAGCATCGTAAAACGCTTCGACCAAATCGAAGCCGAGCTCGCGCACCCTGCGGGCGGCTTCGATCAAGCGCGGTTTACCGCACTGGTCAAAGAGCGCGCTGCGATCGCCGAGACGGTCGAAACGTACCGCGAGTACAAGAAAGTGCTCGAAGCCTCAGCCGCCAACGACGAGCTGCTCAAGGACCGCAGCGACCCCGAGCTGCACGAGCTCGCCGAAGAAGAAGCCGCGGACCTGCGCCGGCGCAGATCGGAGCTGGAAGAACGGCTGCAGGCGCTCATGATCCCGAAGGACCCCGACGACGACAAGGACGTGTTCATCGAGATCCGCGGCGGCGCCGGCGGCGACGAGGCCGCGATCTTCGCAGGAGATCTCGCGCGCATGTACATGCGCTTTGCCGAACAGCAAAAGATGAAGGTCGAGCTCGTTTCGGAGAGTGAGAGCGAGGCCGGCGGTTACAAGGAAATCGTGTTTGCCGTCACGGGCAACGAGCCGTACAAGTATTTCAAACACGAGTCGGGCGTTCACCGCGTGCAGCGCGTTCCGGTCACCGAATCGCAGGGGCGCGTGCATACCAGTACCGCGACCGTCGCCGTGCTCCCGCAGGTCGATGAAGACATCGACGTGGAGATCAATCCCTCGGATCTGCAGATCGATACCTACAAGTCGAGCGGCGCGGGCGGGCAGTACGTCAACAAGACGGAATCGGCCATACGCATCACGCACGTGCCGACCGGCATCGTCGTCGCTTCGCAGCAGGAGCGTTCGCAGATCCAGAACCGCGCAAAGGCGATGGAGATGCTGCGCGCGATGCTCTACGATCGCAAGCGGCGGGAAGCTGAAGAAGCGATGGGCAGCATGCGGCGCAGCCAAGTCGGGACGGGCGATCGATCCGAGAAGATCCGCACCTACAACTTCCCGCAGGATCGCATCACGGACCACCGCATCAACCAGAACTTCGGCAACATCCGCGCCATTATGGACGGCGATATGGGGGACATCGTGGACGAGTTGCTCAAGGACGAGCGCGCGCGCCGCTTGGCCGGCGAGAATACTGCCGCCTAAGGCATGATTTCCGGCCGCAAGCCGCTGACGGTTTCCGAGACGCTCGCCGAAGGGATCGCGCGTATTGCCGCGGGCTACGGCCAATCGGCTCGGGCCGACGCGCAGATTCTGCTGGCTTTCGAACTAGGGCGCGAACGCGCCTGGCTGGCCGGTCACGGCGACGCGTTCTTGAGCCGCGCACAAGCGGACAAATTTTTCGAGCATTGCGAAAAACGCGCCGCGGGCGTGCCGGTTGCTTATATCACCGGCTTTGCCGGTTTCTACGGCCGCGAGTTTGCCGTCAACGAACACGTGCTCATTCCGCGCCCCGAAACCGAACTGCTGGTCGAGGATGCGCTTACCCACCTGCGGGAGGCAATCGCCAACAGCGTCGTGCCGGCGCCCGTGCTTACCGTATTCGAGGCGGGGGTCGGCAGCGGCGCGATCGCCTGCACGATCGCCGCGGAGATTCCGCATGCAGCGCTGGATGCGACGGACGTGAGCGCTTCGGCCCTGGAGATTGCAAAATACAACGCGCGGCGCCTGAACGTGCAGTCGCGCTGCACTTTCGCGATCGCCGACGTGGTCAAAGCCTATCCGCCGCGCCGGTATCACGTCGTCGTCGCGAACTTGCCGTACATTCCGACGGTGGCGCTTCCGCAGAAGCCGGACCCGGCCGGATTCGAGCCGCGCGCCGCGCTCGACGGCGGCCTGGACGGCCTGCAGCAGTACCGCAAACTGCTCGGCCGCTTGCCGCACATGGTTCGGGCAGGCACCCTGGTGCTGCTCGAGGCAGCGCCGCCGACGATTGGGACGTTGGCTACGCTCACGCGAGCGGCCCTGCCCGGCGCGGCCGTCGAGATCCGCCACGATTACGCAGGCCTCGAGCGCTACGTCGCTGCCGTTGCGCCACCGGCGGCATGAGCCCGAGCGGCCCGCGCTGAATTGAGTCATCCCGAGATGGCAAAGTATATCTTCTTTACCGGCGGCGTTGTGAGTTCGCTCGGCAAGGGGATCACGGCGGCTTCACTCGGGCGATTGTTGAAAGCGCGCGGTCTGAGCGTTTCGATTCAGAAGCTCGACCCCTACATCAACGTCGACGCCGGCACCATGAACCCCTATCAGCACGGCGAGGTCTTCGTGACCGAAGACGGCGCGGAAACCGATTTGGATCTCGGCCACTACGAGCGATTCATCGACGAGAATCTCTCGCGCGCCAACAACGTCACGACCGGACAAATTTACAACTCGGTGATCGACAAGGAACGGCGCGGCGATTATTTGGGTGCGACCGTGCAAGTCATCCCGCACATTACCAACGAAATTAAAGCGCATATTAAGCACGTCGCCGAGGAAAGCCAAGCCGACGTCTGCATCGTGGAAGTCGGCGGAACGGTGGGCGACATCGAATCGCTGCCGTTCCTGGAAGCTATCCGGCAGATCCGCTACGACGTCGGCGATGAAAACGTGATGTTCTGCCATCTCACGCTGATGCCCCATCTGGGCGCGGCGGACGAGCTGAAAACCAAGCCCACGCAGCACTCCGTGCGGGAGCTGCGCGGCATCGGCATTATGCCCGACGCGATCATCTGCCGCACCGGAACGTCTTCGCCAATGCCGGTCGAGCTCAAGGACAAGATCGCGCTCTTTTGCGACGTGCCGTCCAACGCCGTGGTGCAAAACGCCGACGCTGCCACGATCTATCAAGTCCCGCTCAACCTGGAAGCCGAAGGTCTGGCCGACGCGGCCGTGCGCAAGCTCCGCCTGCCGACGAATGCACCGCAGCTGGAAGAGTGGGCGAACATCGTCGAACGGATCACGCATCCCGAACGCCGCGTCTCGATCGCCTTGGTCGGTAAGTACGTCGAACTCAAAGACGCCTACATCTCGATCAACGAAGCCCTCTACCATGCGGGCATTCATCATTCGGCTGCCGTGGATATCTCGCGGATCGATTCGGAACTGGTCGAGAACGAAGGCATCAGCGTTCTGCGCGGCGCGCACGGCATTCTCGTGGCGCCCGGCTTCGGCGCGCGCGGCATTAAAGGCAAGCTCAAAGCGATCCGCTACGCCCGCGAGAACCGCGTGCCGTTCCTGGGCATCTGCTACGGCATGCAGCTGGCGTGCGTGGAGTTTGCGCGAAACGTCTGCGGCCTGCCCGAATCAATGACGCGCGAAGTCGACGAAACGGCAAGCGATCCCGTGATCGACTTCATGCCCGACCAGCGCAATCTCGAGGTCTACGGCGGGACGATGCGTTTGGGAGCCTATGCCTGCCGCTTGGAGCCGGGCACGCTCGCCTTCAAGGCGTACGGGGAAGAGGCAATTACCGAACGCCATCGCCACCGCTACGAATTCAACAACCGCTACCGGCCGCTATTCGAAGAGCACGGCATGCGCTTTTCGGGTCACCACCTAGTCGGAAAGACGACGCTGGTGGAAATGATCGAGCTTCCGGCGGACATGCACCCCTGGTTCGTCGGCACGCAAGCCCACCCGGAGTTCAAATCCCGGCCCGATCGCCCATCGCCGCTCTATCGCGACTTCGTCGGTGCGGCGCTGGCGCGCGAAGAGCACCTGCGGGAAGAGCAATTAACGCGAACGACGTCACCGCGGTTGTCCTGACGCGCAACGAGGAGCGCAACCTCGGACGCGCGCTCGAATCGCTGCCTGACGGGATGCCGGTTCTGGTCGTCGATGCGCAGTCGACCGACGGAACGGTCGCCGTCGCATCCGCTCACGGTGCACAGGTCGTCGTTCGCCGGTGGGAAGGGTTTGTAAGGAGCCGGCTGTTGGCGCTCGCGGGCGTGCAGACGCCGTGGACGCTGATGCTCGATGCCGACGAAGCACTCGACGCGCAGCTGCGCGATGCGATCGCGGCCGCGCCGCCGGACGTGGACGGCTATTGGCTTTCGCGCACGACGTACTATTGCGGAAAACCGTTGCGGATGTGGACGGGCGAACGCGTGCTGCGGCTGTTTCGCACCGATCGGGTACGGCTGCGCGCCGAGCCTGCCGGCGGCGGCAACGCCGAGCTGCACGAGCGTTGGGTCTGCGAAGGGCCGGCGGGCGAGCTGCCCGGGACGCTTTTGCATTTTTCCTACCCGACTGCCCAATCGTATCGCGAGAAGTTCGATCGCTACACGCAGCTCGAGTCGCAGGGCGTGCATCCGTCGCGCGCCGCGGCGCTGCGCGAGGCATCGCTCGTGCTGCCGCGGTTTCTGTGGTATGCCGTCGCGCGAAAGGCGGCCCTGGACGGCGGCCGCGGCTTGACCGTCGCGTGGTTTTCGGCGCTCTATCCGGCAGTCGTGCGGGCTCGCGCGCTCAAGTGAAGCACGTCGGCCTGGACGCCCGCCTGACGCGGCAGATGTCCGTTGGGATGAAGGCCTATGCGCGCGAGCTCGCAGGCCGGCTTCCGCAGGCAGCCCCCGATCTTCGCTTCTCGATCTTCGAGCATGGAAGAAACTTCAGCTGGCAGGAACAAGTCGAGCTGCCGCGGGCGATGCGCCGCGCGAAGGTCGATCTCGCGCATTTTCTTTCGCTCTACGTTCCGTTGATGCCGCCCCGCCCATACGTCGTCACGATTCACGATCTGATCCATTTGCGCTTTCCGCAGTATTTTAAATCGAAAGTCGGACCCTATTACCGGACGGTGGTGCGTTTCGCGGCGCGGCGCGCGGCGCGCGTGATCACGGACGACCCGAGAACGGTGCAAGACTTGCAGCGCTTTCTGGGCGTCGATCCGGCCCGCGTGCGCGTCATCCCGCTCGGCGTCGACGATGCGTTCCTGCGTAATGCCCACGTTTTCGCCGCGCCGCGCCCGTACGTGTTCTACGCGGGCAATCATCGCGCGCACAAAGATCTTCCGACGCTGTTCCGCGCCTGGGCGGCGCTGCCGCAGGACCTCGAACTCGACTTGTACGTCACCGGCGACGACGATTTCGCCCAGGCACTGCCGCAGCGTTCGCTGGGCCGAATCGTTCCGCTCGGCGACGTCGGGGTCGATCGGCTTGCCGCGTATTACGCAGGCGCGCGTGCATTGGTGCATCCTGCCCTGTGCGAGGGATTCGGCTTGCCGATGCTCGAGGCGATGGCGTGCGGCGCGCCCGTGGTCGCGTGCGAGGATGCGATCCCGGCGGTTTTGCGCGACGCGGCCCTGACGTTTGCCCCGCACGACGCGGAAGGCGCCCGCTCGCAGATGCTGCGCGTTCTATCCGACGAGGGTCTGCGCGCGCGGCTCGTCAATGAAGGGCGTGCGTTGGCGCGAACGCTCACCTGGGATCGTTGCGCGGCGGCTACGGCGGAGGTCTATCGAGAGGTCTTGGAAGGCGAGTGAAACGAGCGATTGCGCTGCTGTGCATCGCATTGACGGCCGCGGCGCCCAAGCCGGCGGCGCACAAGGCGGGCAAGCAAGTGCTTCCAATCGCGCTGGTCCTGAACGGAACGCGGATGGCCGTCAATCCCGCGCCGGTCTTCTACCGGTACCACTTGCTCGTCCCCGTGCGGCGCGTGCTCAGCGCGCTGGGTTTGGCGTTCGATAAAGAAGGCCGCGCCGTTCGGACGTACGCCGGCGCGCAAACGATCGCGCTGGAGATCGGCAGCCGCATCGCGCGCGTCAACGGGCAGCCGGTGGAACTCGACAGCGAGCCCGTCGAGATCAAGAACACGCTGTACGCGCCGCTGCGCTTCTTTACGGACGCGCTCGGCGCTCAGGCCGTCTTCAATCGTCAGACCAACAGCGTGGAGATCATCTCGACGCTCGTGGGGCGCAGCGGCAACGGGATCCTGAACGTCGGCGGCGGCGTCGAGGAAATGGGAACGATCGCCGCGATCGACCTCAACTCCGAACCGATGACGGTAACGCTCACGTTTAACGCATCGGCCCGCACGCTGCCCGTACTGGCGGACGCAACCGTCATCGTCCAAGACGTAAATACCGGTACCAGCAACCCGGGCGATCTCGATCAACTCCACGTCGGCGACTACGCGCAGGTCTCCCTCGATCGGCGCGGCAGCATCAAGCGGATCGTCGACGCGTACGGTTCGCGCAACGGAAGCATCGCCGCAGCCGGTTCGGGGCAATTCGTGCTGCAGGACGGCCACGTGATCGTGCCCAGCCGCGACACCGGTATTACCCTCAACGGCTCGCCGGTGGGTATCGACGCGCTGCACGTCGGCGACGACGTCATGGTGCGCTACAACATCGACAGTTCGGAAGTTCGTCAGATCGTGGCCACGCGCAAAGCAGCCGCGCCGCCGGATCCGCACGGCTCCGTTTCCATCACCGCCATCGACGTCGAACCGGATCGGCCGCTGCGCGCCGGCGAAACGGTGACGGTGACGATGCACGGGACGCCCGGAGGGCTTGCAGGCTACGACATCGGTCCATATATCACGAACCTGACGCTGACCGAATCCCAAGCCGGCACGTACTCCGGTTCGTACCAAATACGCCGCGGCCAAAACTTCGCCAACGCACCCATCTTCGGGCGCTTGAACGTTCGCGGCACCGACGCGCCGCCGGCCGAGTCGCAAACGACGCTCTCGGTTTCGAGTGAAGCGCCTGGGATCACCGATTTCGCTCCGGACAACGGCGCAACGGTCAACAATTCGCGGCCGAGCATCTATGCCACGTTTAGCGCGGGCACCGTCCCGGTCAATCCTTCCAGCGAGCGGCTGGAGATCAACGGGCACGACGTCACGTCCAGTGCAAATCGGACGGCGCGCTTCATCGATTATGCGCCGGGTGTCGACTACCCGCCCGGGCCCATGCACGTAACGGTCAGCGTGGCGGACGGCGCCGGAAATCAAACCTCGAAGAGCTGGACGTTCTACATCAAGAGGTGAGCAGGCGAAGATGAACGCGCACGAATGCATTTTCTGCAAGATCGCAGCGGGTGAGATCCCTGCGCGGTTCGTTCACCGCGGCCAAGACGTCATCGCAATAGAAGACGTCAATCCGCAAGCCCCGCGGCACGTGCTGGTGATGCCGGTCGCGCATTATGCAAACATCGCCGACTACGCCCGCCAGGCGCAAGGTTCGGCGGTAAGGGAGCTCATGCAGGTCGCGAGCGAGATTGGAGCGCGTGAGGCCGGCGGCTACCGCCTCGTCGTCAATACCGGCGAAGATGGGGGGCAGACGGTCGGCCACCTGCACGTGCACGTCCTGGCGGGCCGCACAATGGCGTGGCCGCCCGGTTGATCGCTTGCTTAGCTTGTAAGCAAGCGTAAAGCTGCCGTTAAGATTGGGTCGCACCCTTACACAAAGTCTATCAACGGAAAACACATTCTTGCATAATGGCCTTGCCGCGACTTTAGTCGGGGCGCATTTTCTGCTGGAGACAGCAATGGAGGGCCATTCAGAACAGATGCACGGAGCTGCGAAACTTTCGGCCTTAGCGATAGCAGCGTCGATGCTTGCCGCATGCGGCGGCGGGTCGACATCGTCTCTTCCAACGACCCCTTCCTCCGCGGGCACCGGGCCCGGCGCCGCGCACGGCACGCCGCTGCTGCCGCGCACGATCATGAGCAGCGACGGCCACCCCGTCGTGATGTTCTACAACAAATTCACCGAAACGAGCGGCAAGGTCGGAAACGAACTGTACACGGGTACGGCGCCGGCGTCGGGCACTCAACCGGTGCTGTATAACGGCGGCCCGGTGCAAACGGGGCCCAAAATGTACTTGGTCTTCTGGGGCGGCGCCTGGAGTTCGACCGGCGACCCGAACCACGAAAAGGCGTACTACACGAATTTCGTGCGCGGCATCGGCGGCAGCTCGTGGCTGTCGACGGTCACGCAATACACGCAAAGCAACGGTCAGCACGTTGGCAACGCCGGAACCGTTTATGCCGGCACCTGGACCGACACGACCAATAAAGTGCCGGGATTGAACGTCTCTTCGTACGACGTCTCGCTCGGTCAAGAAGCCGCGCGTGCCGCGGCTCATTTCGGCGATTACGGGGCGAGCGCGGACTACGTCATCCTGCTCGCGCACGGCGTAAAGGTCTACCAGTTCGCCGGCAACTCGTCTTCGCCGAGCGCCTACTGCGCCTGGCATAGCAGCACGTCGGCTGCGGGGCACACGATCGCGTTTACCAACTTCCCGTACATCTCCGACGCCGGATATAGTTGCGGCGCGGGTTCGGTGAACGCACCGGGCACGCTCGACGGGGTCAGCATCGTCGGCGGCCACGAACAAGCCGAAGCCGAAACCGATCCTCAGCCCAACAGCGGCTGGATCGACAGCAGCAACGGCGAGATCGGCGACAAGTGCGCGTGGACGGCCTTGCGCGACACCGCCTTCTCGACCGGAACCTTCCCCACGCAGCCGCTTTGGAGTAACGCCGCAAACGGCTGCGTGCAGTAACCCGTTTTCGTACCGGACCATGCCAAGAAGAGAGCCTCCAAAAGAGGCTCTCTTCGCGCAACGAACCGCCGTCCGCGGCGGTCACCGCAGGTGGTGGCCGCTAAAGGAGATTCCGTGATGGCGTTACCGGCATTCCCGCTGGAAGTGTACTTTTCGAAATGGGAGTTCGCTGCGCGCTATAATCTGATGGCGTCCGACGCCCAAACGATGCCGCTGGCGGAATTGCTCGCGCTTGCCCGCGATCCCGAGCGCGAAGCTTGGCAGTTGCAGACGCTCGGGTATATTCCAAGCCGCGGAACGCACGAGCTGCGTGCAGCGATCGCACAAACGTACGATCGGGTCACGCCTGGAGACGTCATCGTCTTTGCCGGAGCGCAAGAAGGGCTCTACTGCGCGATGCACGCCCTGCTGGACGCGGGCGACCACGCTGTGGTGCTCCTTCCGAATTATCAGTCGATGGAGATCGTGCCGCGCTCGATTTGCGAGGTCAGCGGCGTCGTGCTCGATTCCGGCGACGGCTGGCGCTTGAATCTGGACGAGGTCGCTGCCGCGATTCGGCCCAACACGCGCGTCGTAGCGGTAAATTTTCCGAACAATCCTACCGGAAAGGTCATCGGCCGCGCGGATTTCCTGGCGCTTGTGCAGCTCTGCAGGGATCGGAATCTGTGGCTGTTCAGCGACGAAGTCTACCGAGGCATCGAGCGAGATCCCAAAGACACGCTGCCGCAGGCATGCGATCTGTACGAAAGGGCGCTCTCGCTCAACGTACTCTCGAAAGCGTACGGATTGCCCGGACTGCGCGTCGGCTGGATTGTGTGCCGCGATTCCGCGCTGCTCGACCGGCTCGAGCAACTCAAACACTACCTTTCGATTTGTAACCCCGGTCCGAGCGAGATCCTCGCGCGAATCGCCTTGAGCGCAGCGCGCGTGCTGCTCGAGCGAAACCGCTCGCTCACGGCGCAGAACCTCGCACTGCTCGACGCGTTCTTTGCGCGGCACGCCGAACGGTTCCGGTGGTATCGCCCCGAAGGAAGCTGTGTCGCGTATCCCGCTTATCTCGGCGCCGACGGGGTCGACGCGTTCTGTCGCAACCTGGTGGAGTCGCGCGGCGTGGCGTTATTGCCCGGCTCGATCTTCGCTTCGCATGTGGGGAACGTACCGCTCCAGCATTTTCGCATCGGCTACGGCCGCGCGGATATGCCCGAGGCGCTGGCAATACTGGACGATTTCATGTCATCCTGAGCGGAGCTACGCCGCGCCATGCGCGGCCTACGCAGTCGAAGGACGAGCGGAGCGGCGCGTAGCGCACGCAGTCGAAGGACGGGCCCGCGGGTCGCCGAGGGGTTGTGAAGGGGCGCCCTTTGTGCTATCGTCAGCAATCGGGGTCTTGGGACCCTAGATTTTTCGTGCGCC